>JAEEQO010000015.1 GCA_016285335.1 Victivallales bacterium
CCGCGGTGTGATCGCCGGGATCATTCCGACGACGAATCCGACATCCACGGCGATCTTCAAAGCGCTGATCTCGCTGAAGACCCGCAACGGTATCGTGTTCAGTCCGCATCCGCGCGCCAGAAAATGCACCTGCTATGCCGCAAAGATCGTCCTGGATGCCGCGGTCAAGGCGGGCGCGCCGAAAGACATCATCGCCTGGATCGACGAGCCGACCGTCTCCATGAGCAGCTATCTGATGAGCCATAAGGACGTCGCTCTGATCCTCGCCACCGGCGGTCCCGGCATGGTGAAGGCCGCTTATTCCAGCGGCACCCCCGCGATTGGCGTCGGCGCGGGCAATGTCCCGGTGATCATGGACGACACCTGCGACGTGGAAATGGCTGTGAACTCGGTCCTTCTCTCCAAGACCTTCGACAACGGCATGATCTGCGCCTCGGAACAGTCCGTCACGGCACTTGCGCCCATTTACGACAAAGTCAAAGCCGAGTTCCTCAAACGCGGCGGCTATATCCTGAACAAAAAAGAAGCGGCAGCGGTCGGAAAAGTCATTCAGATCGACGGCAAGCTCAATGCGAAGATCGTCGGCCAGACCGCGGTCACGATCGCCAAACTCGCGGGGATCAAGGTCCCGCCCGAGACCAAGGTCCTGATCGCCGAAGTCAAAGGCGTCGGTCCGGATGTCCCGTTCTCGTGCGAAAAGCTTTCTCCGACGCTGGCGCTTTACAAGGCGGACACGTATGAAGACGCCATAGAGAACGCAAAAGCGCTGCTGAATTACGGCGGTCTCGGACATACCGCGGTCCTCTATACCAACACGCAGAACGAAGAACGCATCCGCGAATTCGGCCACGTCATGCTGGCAAGCCGCGTCCTGATCAATACGCCGAGCTCGCAAGGAGGTATCGGCGACCTCTACAACTTTGCGCTGACGCCCTCCCTGACGCTCGGGTGCGGCAGCTGGGGCGGCAACTATGTCAGCGAAAACGTCGGTCCGAAGAATCTTCTGAACATCAAATCCATTGCGAAACGGAGAGAAAACATGCTGTGGTTCCGTATCCCGCAGAGAGTTTACTTCAAATACGGCTGTCTCTGCACGGCGCTGGGCGATCTTGCGGGCAAGAAACGCGCCTTCATCGTCACCGACAGATTCCTTTACAGCACGGGGCTTCTCAACCCGATGCTTCAGCGGCTGGTCGACATGGGCATTTCGCCGCGCGTTTTCAGCGACATCGCGCCGGATCCGACGATCCAGACGGCGAAACGCGGACTCGAACAGCTCAGAAGCTTCGACGCTGACGTGATCATTGCGGTCGGCGGCGGATCCCCGATCGACGCGGCCAAGATCATGTGGCTCATGTACGAACTCCCGGACGTCAAGTTCGAGGATATCGCCATGCGCTTCATGGATATCCGCAAACGCATCGTGAAACTGCCGGAGCTGGGCAAAAAGGCGATGATGGTCGCCGTTCCCACCACCAGCGGCACCGGTTCGGAAGTGACGCCGTTCGCCGTGATCACGGATGAGGAGACGCACCAGAAATTCCCGCTGGCGGACTATGCGCTTACGCCGAGCATGGCGATCATCGATACCGAGCTGGTGATGAAGCTGCCGAAGGGGCTTACGGCAATCTCCGGCCTGGACGCCCTGACCCATGCCCTGGAGGCGCGTGTCTCCTGCATGCAGAGCGACTATTGCAACGCGCTGGCAAACGAGGCGGCCAGGCTGATCTTCAAGTATCTGCCCGAGTGCTACAAAAACGGTACGATGAACGAGATTGCCCGCGAACGCATGTTCAATGCCTCGGCGATGGCCGGCATGGCTTTCGCCAATGCGTTCCTCGGTCTCTGCCACTCCATGGCGCACAAACTCGGCGGCATGTATCACGTCCCGCACGGACTGGCAAACGCGTTCCTCATCAGCCACATCATCAAATACAATGCCGTGGACTGCATGACCAAGCAGGCGGCATTCCCGCAGTATCACTATCCTAATGCAAAAGCGGATTATGCCGCCGTGGCCCGCTATATCGGACTGGAAGGCGGGGACGACGATGAACTGGTGACCAGGCTGATCGCGAAAATCGAGGATCTGAAGGCCGAACTGGACATCCCGAAAAACATGAAAATGTGGTTCGATGCGAAAGGCATCCCCGAAAAGACGTTCCTCAAGCAGCTGGACGATCTCAGCCTGAAGGCATTCGACGACCAGTGCACCGGGACCAATCCGCGTTATCCGTTGATTTCCGAGATCAAGGAACTCTACCTGGCGGCGTATTACGGGAAATAAAAAAACGATCTCCGTCTCATGTCCGGCACGAACCGGACATGAGGCGGGAGGTCTTATGCTTTTTCAAAAAACAAGTAAGGAGAACAACCCCAATGAAAAAAATGACGCTCGAAATCTGCTGCGGCACGGCTTGTTATACCATGGGAGCAAACCGGCTTCTGAACATCGAGAACGAGATGCCGATCGAGCTCCGGGGCAAGGCGGAAATAAAGGCTTCGCCCTGTCTGGGACTCTGTTACAAAAAAGAACTCAAGGGCGCGCCGTACGTCAAGCTCAACGGCATGGTCATCGAACAGGCCACCGCCGAAAAGATTTTTGAGAGGATGAAAGAACTGCTTGATTCGTAAGGTAAAAATCTGCTTGCGATTGATTGTCAGCGTATGGGCGAAAAGCCGCCGGAATTCGATTGATAGAGGGTCCCTGAAGTCAATCTGTGGAGTTATTGATGAAAAAACTATTCGCATGGTATGTCCGGACAAGGCAGGATTCATCACGGGCGAGAATATCTGTATTGACGGCGGCATGACCAAACAAATGATCTATCACAACGATTTCGGCTGGAAGCTTGAAAGAATGGAAGAATGAGGTGAACGCCATGACCAGATTATTGACCATATCCATCCTCCTGTTGACCGCCGTCGCGTTCTGCGACGAGCGGGAGACAATTCGCGACGCAACGGGAAAGGTTGTTGGGACAGCCACGACCAACGGCAATCGAACCGTCTACCGCGACGCCACGGGAAAAACCACGGGAACCGCGACCACTGAAGGCAATCGCACGATCTACCGCGATGCCACAGGGAAAGCCGTTGGAACGGCCACCGAGTCCGGCAACAGGACGACGTACAGAGACGCCACAGGCAAGACCATTGGCACCGCTACTGAATCCGGCAATCGTACAACCTACCGCGACGCTACAGGCAAGACCTCCGGCACTGCAACTACATCCGGAAGCGGAACAACCTACCGCGATGCCACCGGAAAGACTGTCGGGACGAAAAAGTGAGGTCGAAAAAAGCAGGGTTCACGGCCTTTTGATTCTTTACGCTACCACCCAGCCGTAGCCCTGAACAGCCATATCGACAAAATGCGTCAGCAGAAGATCCGTTTTTGCGGCAAATGTCTCTTTGTCGTATGACAATGGCAAATCGTTGTTCAACGATTCTTCAATTGCCGATTTTACTTTTGCGCGTGGTTGTTCGTCACGGTACCAATCAACCACCATCAGCTCCGATTTCTCTTCGGTGAGCTTTTTGAACAGATTCTTCGCAGACAGTTTGACCTTTTGCTCTTCAACCTTCGTCAGTTTTTTTCCGGCGATCAGCAAATCGAATATCTCCAGTTCTTCCTCAGACAGTCCCTCGACCTCTGGACGCTTTTCTTCCACCTTAAGGTCTTCTATGAGTTGCAGAAGCTGTTCGTAGTAATCTTCATTCTCTGATCCACCGGCATTGTAACGGTCGATGATATTTCGGAAACGTTGTGAAAACATCTGTCGAGTGCAGTTGCGGCTCAACATCTGCTGCAGCGCCTGTTCAATGTATTTTTTCAGATCATCGATCTCAATGGCCTTATATTTTGCGAGCTTGATTTCCTTCTTCAGCCCCTCTATATCCAACTTGGACAGATCGATCACCTTTCCCTGATGAATCACAAAGTCATCGTCGTTATCCGCAGCCTGCTGGGACGAAACACTGGTATCCAGGACTTGTGCCATACGAAGCCGCGCCCGATTGACTTTTTCATCATCAATGGTGTGGCAGAAAAGACCATACAGGTATGCAAGCGGTGAAAACTTCTCATTGCTCCAGTTCTTTTCAAAGATTTCCGGACGGGATGCCTCGTACAGGTTCATCAGCGTATTCAGGATCACTTTGAACTTATCTTTGTTCTCATCGTTTGCAATAATGGTGTTGTATGCATCCCGCAGTTTGTCAAGCTGATCTAACGTTGAGGTTTCCGCGACAATCGATCCGATGTCGATGCAGATCCCCTGCAGAAACTCATCAGATTCGTCCACTGCGCTGTTGATCAGCACAATCAACTGGTCAATATCCTTGGCGGGGTACTCGGTTCCATCGTCTCCGGCGGCATACTCTGTCAATGCTCTCTTCATGTACTTGAATACATTGACGTAATCGACAATGATCCCGCAGGGTTTGCCGGGATAAACACGATTGGCGCGTGCGATAGCCTGCATCAGCGTGTGTCCCTTCATGGGCTTATCGAGGTAAAGCGTGGAAAGATTCTCCACATCGAAGCCGGTAAGCCACATGGCACAGACAAAAACGAGTTGCAAAGGGTTATCAGGTTCTTTGAAGCGGTCTTCGATATCCAGCCCTTCCGGCGTGACTTCGTTCATTTTCTTCCGGTGCATGGAGATATCCAGCCCCTGCTTTTGAAACTTCACATCTTCGTCAGCTTCTTCGGAAACGATTACCGCCATTTCCACGCGGTTCATGTAATTCAGAATTCGCGTCAGTTCGTCGCGCTTTTCTTTGCTGGCAGCTGCATTGCGTTCCTGCATGATACTCTGCTTTTCAATCGCCCAGTAATGCTGCACTTTGTCATACATCTTCACCGTCGTGTACTTGTCAACGGATACGACCATGGCCTTTCCGAGAAAGCCTCGACGCGGGAAGTGATGTGCGATATCCTGTGCAATTTTATCAATGCGGTCTTCGCGTTTGATAACTTCCAGAATCCTGGAAGACGAATTCTCAAGCAGTCGTGTTTCGTCTTCGTTCAGATTCTCCTCTTCGATGATATCCACCACGTCATCATCCAGGAAGTCGTTCTCAAGCCCGACCTCCGGCACACGGCGGGAGTAGAACAGCGGCACAGTGGAACCGTCCTCCACCGACTGCGCGAAGTTGTATTCGGAGACATAGTTGCCGAACCATTGATTGGTCAGACGTTTCGCGCCCAGCAGCGGCGTGCCGGTAAAGGCGATGTAATTGGCATTGGGCAACGCGGTACGCATGTTCTCCGCCAGGTCTTTATACTGCGTCCTATGCGCCTCGTCCACCAGCACGATAATATCGTCGCGTGTGGTAAGCACGGGATACTTCTTGCCTTTGTCATAGCGGAACTTGTGGATCAGCGTGAAGATGAATGATTTGTTGGTCTGCAGATACTCCCGGAGTTTCTGGCTGTCTTTAGGCTGACACTCTTCCTTTTGCCCGATCACCTCGGTCTTCACGAAGTTTTTATGAATCTGGTCATCCAAATCCTCCCGGTCCGTGATGACGAGGAACGTGAAGTTGCCTGGAATCTTCCGCCGTACCTTGCGGGCAAAGAACACCATGGAAAAAGATTTGCCGGATCCCTGCGTATGCCAGAATACGCCCAGCTTGCCCTGAAGTTCCGCCCGGTTCTTCACCGATTCCATCAGATTGTTCACGCCGAAATACTGGTGGTTCTTGGCGATGATCTTGTTCTTCTGGTTGCGGAACAGGATGAAGTTTTCAATGTAGTCGATCAAGTGCTCTTTGTTCAGCAAACCATCCACAAAATATCGCACCGAGCTTTCGCCTACAGTCTTGGCTTTCCTAATCGCTTTCCGGTCCGGGCGTTCTTTCTCGGATTCCACCTTCAGCCATTCGAAGAAATGATTGTATGTGGCGTTGAATGCCCCGAGCCGCGTCTCCAGGCCATTGGAGAGCACGCAGACTTGATTGAATGCAAACAGATTCGGGATATCCGACAGGTAATCCTTCAAATTATCTTTATAGGCTTCTTCTACCTTTTTGATGCTGTTTTTTAGCTCAATGAACACCATCGGCAGTCCATTGACAAAAACCAAAACGTCCGGTCGCCGCCAGTAAATCCGCCCCTGAATCCACATTTGAGAAACAGCTGTGAATGTGTTGTTCTCCGGTTGATCGAAGTCCACCAGCTTCACAAAGGCAAAATCCTCTTTCCCGTTCCGGCGAAGCGTGACCTTGATCCCATTGCGGATTTGGTTGTAGTATTTATAGTTGGTGGCGGTCATATCCGAAGCAGAGAAATCCCGACAGAGATCCTTTGCGATCTCCTCCAGTTTCTCCTGGGGGATGCCGGGATTCAGGCGCACCAATGCCTCCCGCAATACCAGCGGAAGCACGCATTGTTTTTTGTTGTTGCGCCCTGTTCCGTCCGGCAGTGCCTCCCGTTTATCCGGCGAGGCATCGCATTTTACGATATCATAGTAGAACGGAGCCTCCTGTAGCTTTTGCAGGATCGCCTGTTCAATATCGTCTTCGGATATGAAGTTACGCATCAAGCCATCTCCGTGTTGACATTAAGCTCTTTGAAAGATTACGGCCTCAAGTTCTCTGAATACTTCCATATCGCTATTAATGCAAGCTGCAAGATTCCTTTTGAAAACCTCCGCATTGATGCTACCGACAATACTGCAAGCATTTTTTATTCTTCCAATCTCATCCTTTACATGCTGGTTTATTATGTCGGCAACAAAGGAATCATAGGTTGCTTCGTCAAAAGTCTTCCCGTTTTGTGCACAATATTCCGAAAGGACTTCTTTGTCGAACAAGTAGTTTTCTATTTCAAATCGCTTCAAAACTCTGTGGTTTTCCAGATTGTTCTTTAAATAATCCCGTCGATCCGCTTCCGTTGTTTCTTTGCCTGATGCCATATCCCTGTCTTTCAAAACGAGGATTTCAACATCCAAGACCTTTGAGAGAATACTGATAGCGATTGCGCTTCTTTGATCAAGTTCGGTATTTCCGCCGCTGGATACAAACAAGGTGTCTGGATACTTTTCTCCGAAAATAGTGTTGTACACCTCGGCATCAAACCCTCGTTCGCTTCCGTCTGCCCGGGGGTCTGCTCGGCCTTCACAATACACAATTTGTCTGGGAGAAACCAACCCGGTCAAATCATCAAGTGCGGTTTGGAAAAGGTCGCGCCAATTATTCCTGCTCTTTATCATTGGAACAAGGGTATATACTTTTGATGCCCATTCATTCTCCTCTTTAAATTCAATGATCTGCGAATCATTGTTCAAATCCTCTTGCAAAGCGCGCAAAAAACCAATGCTGTGAGTCGCGACCCATATCTGGCAGTTTTCAGGGATCATCTTATTGATTTCAATCAACAACTTTCTCTGAATAGCAGTATTTAAATGCAACTCTGGCTCATCAATGATGTAGATGGAATCGGTATATTCGTCTTTTCGAATATACAAATCCAGCAACAGATCAATGACTTCTTTTTCTCCAGACGAAAGAACATTGTAGGAAAACGTATTAGGCGTGTCATCTTTCTTGAAGAAAAAAGTTCCTTGTCCTGATTCAATGTTTCCAAGATTATCTATTTTAAGATTCAGGCACTGGGTGATAGCAGCATTTAGTTCTCCAATTATGTGTGCTTTAGCCTCTGACGGCCTGCAATCTTTTTCATTAAGATATTTGTTATATTTAATATTTAGGCGCCGATAATTCTGTTCGATTCTCTGATCAATATCAGAAGCGGTTGATGCACCGAAATCATTGTTTCGTAATTCTGAAACGGCCCTGCTTTCCCTAACATTTAGTAAGCCGTTATAACGGAACGAGCTGCGAAAAGAAAAAATGGTTCGTTCCTTTCCTTCCTTTCTTTTTTGTTCCCAGATGTCAGCAAATGCACCGCCATTAAAAAAAATATGAGTATAATTAATATCGTAACTCGGATTTTTATCAAGAGAATGATACAAATAATCTCTACCACCAACATCCCCTATGGGGTGATAGCAATTGGTAAGAAATAGCATTCCATCAAACACACTGCTTTTACCGCAGCCATTGGGGCCAACTAAGGCGACAATACGTTTGGGATCATCGCCGAGGTCAATCGTCAAATCATGAAATCTTTTATAACCAACAAGATGAATCTTTTTAATTTTCATTGTATGATACCTCCAGTTTGTTTCTTATACAGAAAGGAAGAAACATGTTTCATGTTTGGATATGAAGTTGCGCATTATGGTCAACATCCCATGATTAATTCTTTTATAAATTCTCTTTCAGTTGCTCAAGCCTGCCTTTGCGGTCCAGATGATCCAGTTCAAGGAATGCGAGCAGAATCATTTGGTAAAGATCATCGTACCACTGTTCGAGTTCCTCATCTTTCATGCTGGCGACATATGGTCTATAATTATTGCCGGGATCCGTATTGTTATGTCTCAAATTCATGTTGTTTAAGAGACAGAATATATCTTTTTTCAAAGGCTCATTAGCTTTTTCCAGCTTGTCACGCAGTGGTTCAAGTTTGTCCCCTAACGCGACCAATGTAGCTTTTTTTCTCTCAAGATCGCCTTTCATGGAGTGATGATTATATTCTATCGTCTTGTACGACAGGTTTGGATCATTCAGAATTTCCGCCACGGAAATCGCCGCCGGATCTTTCGGAACGAAGTCTGTGAAATTATCCTGTTTATTCGCCATATACCCTATTTTTTCAACAACCTTTTCGATCTGGCGAAGATAGAATTGTATCGCAACCTGCATTGCTATCGTTTGATCCCCACGGCTGATTAAATCAACATGATAGACAAGATTATACGAATATTCGCAGAAGCAAATCAAATAATTAAGGTCAAAATCACGAGGAAACTCCCTAAATATGAATTTGTGAGAAACATCAAAGTCATTCAAAGAGACGCATGTTCCAGCGAAAGGGATTTCTTGAAAATGTTTATCACAAATACTTCTCAAGGTTATGATGCAATTCATCCCCTCATATATATTTTTCAAAAAGAACAGGTTATAGAGGCGATCATATTCCCTACGAATATCAAGCTTTGCATTTTTCAGAACTTGTGAAAAAGGAATTCTTTTCATAAAGCAATCTCCAGTTTTCCACTCATTAGGCGAGGGAGAAGTAAGTCGCGCTGTTTGATAAGGTTTCTTTTTGTTTCTCTTTGCTTTTGCATAGCGGCATTAATTGGAGACACAAAATCCACAAAAAGCTTTTGCAAATCGAAAGGAGCAACAAGAACCTTTTTAGCTACAAACTCTGTCCAATGGCGTTTGTATTCTGTGGTTTCTACTATTCCATGAATCAAGTAGAACAAATATGCCGTCAGGACATCTTCGTTCCCAACAAAAGGAACAACATTTTCCGACAATGAAAAAGGTGTTATCATTAATTGATATTTGCAGGAATGATCACCAAATAAAATGATTGGGGTCTCCATCGTAGCAATATGCGATGGTTCGTTGTTGTGAAAGCCAACATATTCATCTTGGGATTGATCAATTACAATAACTTTTCCCTCTTTTTCGGTATTCTCTGCTTTATAAAGCGTACCAAATGGTAGTCGCTTGACAATTTCCCGTACTTTCTTAACACTCCATCCTTTGGGAATACCATTTTCAAACTCAGCATTTTCATGACCGGGGAAGCGGAAGCGAACAAACCACTCCTTATACAGGTTTTCTGCCATCTGCTCCAGAGCCTTGATTCGGTTAGTATTGACATCGATCAAGTTATCATAGGCAGAGAGGATAGATGCAATACGCCTTTGTACTTTAACATTAGGGAAAGCCCACTGGATACGTTTAATAAAATCCAAATCAGCACGTTGCCGCCCGCTTGCTCCTGTCATACTGTTTGCTGCCAGTTGCCGAATATGTTTCATGCACAAAAGATAATAGATATAGTCAGTATCAGAAACACCATCTATTCCGCGAAAAACAAAAAGCTCTGTTGAACCGATTCCTTTTTGACCGTCAATACTGGAAATTGCAAGTTTCCCGTTTTCAAGACATGGAGTTATTCGCGCAAATAAAATATCATGGTCCTGAAACTTTGATCCTCCTTGTCCCATATACTCGACTGTTTCTTCGCTTCGAACAATCTTGTACCCTGGATTGATTTTATCAATATCAATAAGAGGATATGACTCTCGTTTTTTTAGTTTTACTGTCGGATTGCAACAGACCTTTTCGCCAAATCTATCCATACTCACTCACCAAACAGTCTCTTCATCCCGCTCGAATCCTGCATGAATTGTGCTGAATGCGCCTACGGTGGTCGTTGTAAGGCAGCACACAGGAAGGTGGGCTGAATCATGGGACTGATTATGCAGGAAGGCAAGTTCGTCAGTCGAGATGAAGTCGCACGTGTCGACACGCCCTGTTCGACCAACACCTGGCGGCCGGTTCCGCACATCGACGTGATTGAGGCAGTGACCAAGGTTGTCCGAGCTCACGACTGGGAAATTGATGGCGAAAAGTTTGGCCTCGCCCGTGAGGGACAGAAGATGTTCGGGGTAATGGAAATCGCCCGTTCATCTTCGCCTGAGTGGCATCGTTGCATCGGCATCCGAAACAGCCACGACAAGTCTTTCGCGGTCGGCCTGTCTGCGGGCATCGTGGTCTGCGTCTGCACGAACATGGCGTTCGGTGGCACAACGGTAATCAAACGTCGCCACACCAGCGGCATTGACCTTGCCGAACTGATCGACCATGCCGTGGCATCGCTGGAGGACGACTTCCTGATGACCGAAACCGTGTGCGAGGATCTGAAGGACATCCAGCTCAAAAACGATGATGAAGCCCGGAGCAGTATCGTGCGTGCTGCCGAGCTCGGCGTCATCAATTCTTGCGACATTCTTCCGGTCTACCGTGAGTTCAAGGAACCCTCACATGTCGAGTTCAAGGAACCGACACGTTGGAGTCTCCTGAACGCGTTTACGGAAACCGTCAAGAAATACTCGCCTCAGCGCGTGGATCACAGCTACCTCGCCCTAAACCGTGCGTTTGGCCTGGACGGTCGTCAAGCAGCAATCTTCGCCTGAAACAAGCTCAGATTGAACAAACAGAAAACAATCATGGTGGAGGCGTTCCAGCCTCCACCGCTTTCAACAAATCACAATAACAACAGGAGGGGACAATATGTCCAAAAACAACAACACGCAGAACCAAAACCCGAACCCGATTTTCATCATGGATCCGCCTCAGCCTCAGCCTCAACCGCAGGACAACGGCATTTTCGGCGGACTTGGCGGAATCGTCTGCTCCGTCCTCGCTGGACTCGTTCTCAGCCAGTTCGGCGTTCCGCATCTGCCGGGCAATATCAAGTTCTGAAGATGCAGCAGGAAAACGCATTGTCCGAAGCGACGTTCGCTCCGCCGTTCGATCCACCGCTGAATGTCGGCAGGGTCGCTTTGGCTGTCATCATCGCTGTTGGGATCATCGGTCTTGCTCTCTCGTCAAGCAATCCGAAGATCGTCAAGTAACAGTAATCTTGAAAGACCTGGGGCCATGTCCCTTTAGGGGACATGGCCCCAGATACCCATCCTAAGCTCAATTGCTCTTTTAATAAGAAAGCACTTTGGCATCATTTGACGACAACGGAACAGCTCATGTCTTTTTTTGTTCTTTTTCAAGAGAAACGAGGCGTTTTTGGTGGCGATATTTTCAGTGGTTGGATAATAAGCCTGAGCTCAGGAGTTTTAGGGGATTTTTAGGGAATTTTCATCAAAAAACCGTGAAATATCACGAGTTATCATAGATTGTTAATCTTTATCAATCCTACTCAATTTACCCTCACTTTAGGACAAAAAAAGTGGTGCTCCGGGCGGGACTCGAACCCACGACCCTCTGCTTAGAAGGCAGATGCTCTATCCAGCTGAGCTACCGGAGCATATTCTAGTATTGACTGCGCGTCGCAGCGTTCAACCCTGCTGAACACTGGATTGTGACACGTTTCTGAGAGATCGTCCTTCTCGCCGGATACCCCAGCAGAACGACCGGAAAGTCCAGCAGAACAACCGGACAATCCAGCAGAACAACCGGACAATCCAGCAGAACAACCGGACAATCCAGCAGAACAACCGGACAATCCAGCAGAACAACCGGACAATCCAGCAGAACAACCGGGACAGTCAAATAAAATAATATATCATATATGGATAAAAAATCAAACTGTTTTTTGAAAAAAGACCTGTTCTAGATATTCATCAGACGATTGGAAAGGAAATTCAATGTTCAGATGAAGTGCATATAACGGTTCATCTTACTGAAAAAGAAGATGCGATTCTTTTTGCAAAGAAGGAACAAATTGCTTACGGGATGCCTGCGATTTCTACTAAAAACAAGATACCAGACAGCAGACAACACATTCCAAAAAGAGCAAAAGCTTTTGTAAAGCAACGGGATACAAACAGCAAGCCGCGACTTTGCGAAAATGAGGCAAAAAAAGGCCATCCGTGACGGACAGCCCTAAAAAATCATTGGTAGCGGGGGTTGGAATCGAACCAACGGCCTCCAGGTTATGAGCCTGACGAGCTACCTCTGCTCTACCCCGCAATAACATGTATCAAATACTATACCACACATTGCAGTAAAATCAAGTCAAAAACTGGGGAAAAACCGATTTTTCCGTTGAAAAAAACATTTTCGTCTGCTTTTATCCCGCCCAGACCGGCGACCGCGGCGTTACGGCTCGCCTCGAGGCCGCGCGGGGCGGCAAGTATCATCACCAGCGACCGGAAGCTCCGCCGCCGCCGAACGATCCGCCTCCGCCGCCGGAAGAATGCGAACTGGAGCTGGAATACGAACTGGACGAACCAGACGAACTGGACGAACCGCCACCGCCGGAATAAGTGCGGACCGCGGTCGGATCCACGATGACCAGA
Organism: Victivallales bacterium; assembly: GCA_016285335.1. The sequence continues at coordinate 12,912 of JAEEQO010000015.1, forward strand.
TGCGGAGCGGACGTCCCGACGATGCGTCCCCAGTAGGCCAGCAGGATGGCGATCAGGCAGCCGAAAACACCGATGCCACCCCACATGGAATCAGCGGGATCAAGCATGCGCGGATCGTGTTCCGGCTTCGCATAGGCGATGTTCTCAAATTCGCGCACCTGCGGCACGTAAGCCGTTTTCGGCGCGACCTGCTGGCCGGGTTCGACACTCAGGCTGTTCGGCCGGACGCCCGTTACGAAAAACTCGACACCCTGCACGACTTTGATCGCGGCCTCGGCGTATTTTTCTTCGCGGAGTTCCGGCACGATCTCGCGCAGCAAATCACCGGCACGGGCGTCGTTGATGGAGCCTTCCCATCCGTAGCCGATCTCAAGGCGCGACAGGTGATCGTTGATCGCGAGCACCAGCAATGCGCCGTTATCTTTGCCTGCTTTGCCGATCTTCCACCGTGAAGCAGTCTCGATGCCGAAATCCTCAATGGACGTCACCCCGATGGTCGGGACCGTCAGAACCATCATCTCGCCGCCGGTCTGCGCTTCCAGGTGCCGGATGGCCGCCGCGACTTTTGCCGTGCCGTCCTGCCCGAACACGCCGGCCTTGTCGACGATCCGCCAGCCGTCGAGCGGCGCGTCGGGAATATTGCTGTTTTCGGCGCGGGCGACGTCCTTTGCCGGCGGCTCGCTCAGCGTCGAATCGACAAACCCGAGGCCGAAAAGGATGCCGAGCACGGCAGCCGTGATCCGAAGGAATGAGTTATGCAAAAATCCGCTGCCGTCGAATTCGTTGGTATCCACCAGTTCAAGACGGCTGCAGCTTTTGCTCTGTTGTTTATATTTCGCCAGCACCTTCGGGCCGTCGGTCAGGTCTTTTTTTCGCTGGACTTTTCCCACTTTGAGCGAAACGACCGCGACCAGCGCGCAAAGTCCCAGAAAGACGAGCGCGTAATTCTTCGCGGAACCGTCCCCGCCGCGATCCGTGGTGGACGAATACAGAATGCCCGACGGTTTCCGGTTTTTGTTCTTCTCGGCGTACGCTCTCATTCCGACGGACTCTTCATCTTCGTAATCCTCGTCGTCGAACTCTTCATCGAGTGCGGCTTCGGCAGCCCTGTCCTCCGCCTCCATCTGCTTCTCGAGTTCCTCGTCGGTCATATTGGCGGGATTCTTCGCCGGGGCCGACCCCGCCTGCTGCGCTGCCGCCTGTGCATCGGCGTTCGCCGTCCCGGCGGGGATCTTCGCCGCCGTCTCCAGAGAATACTTCAGGCGTTCGAGCAATGCGATCGCCTTAGCGCCGCGTTCCTGGATTTTGAACGCGCCGGCTTCTTTCCGGACTTTATCATAATCCCAGTCCGCAAGGCGCCAGCCCTCGCCGATCAGGCCGAACCGGATCGACGTGCCGCGGACGTCCTGCACCAGCAGCACGCCCTTCCCCGGAGCCCAGTCCGACGCGATCTGATCGAAGACCACAGCCGGAACTGCAAACCGTTCGTCAATGAACATCAGCGCCACGCTGCAATCCGCCAGCTTCGCGATCTCGCCCGCGAGCGATTCCAGCCTCGTCTGGTCTTCCTCCAGCAGCACGCCCGCCGGGTCGGACACCGTGACGCGTCCTTCCGGGATCTCGAAAGAAGTCGGCACCTCGCCCACGGAATGATAGAACCCCGTCGCAAGCGCTCCGGCGAAGAACAGGAAGAGGAAGAAAATCCAGATGCAGCCGAGGCGCGGCAGGCGCACGCCCGGTTTCTTCGGAGATGCGAGTTTCGCCTCGTAATCCGCTACGGGGTCGTATACAGGTTTCGCGGGGGCGGGGGATACAGGATTTTTTTGTTTTGCCATGGTATTTTCGTGTATTTTGAGGAATGGTTTTTATGGGAAACAGCATCGTTCCGGCGGACGAACAAAAAGGGGTCGGACGCCCGCCGTTCTGCCAACATAAATATAAACCCGCGTCACGCGGAAAACAAGCCGCGAACGGAAAAAACACGTTATTTTATATGCGGGAAACCGGAGCGCCCGTATCGTTCAGCCTTCCATGATATGCAGTTCGCGGATCTCGTGGTCGCGGATGCCGGACTGAATGGAAAACGCGTGAGGTTCCAGGTAGACGTCGTCGCAGTCCGAAATCCCCTGCGCACGGAGTTCGGATGCGATTTGCGCGCAGATCGCCTCGATTTGTTCCAGCTTCGCCTCGCCGGAGCCTGAACCCGTCAGCAGGTCCGCCAGCGCGCCGGAAAAACCGCCGAGCTTCGGCAGGTCACGCATCGCACGCAACACCCATTTGTAGTACGGCGCGAACCTCCGGTTCAGCAGGAACACCATGTCTGCCGCGTTCCGCACGAATTCGCCCAGCGCAAGCGACGCCGCGCCGGGTTCGCCGTGCTTCAGACAACGCATATAGTTGTACTGTCCGCTCTGCGCCATAAAGACCGCCCGCGCGGCGATCTTCTTGCGTCTTACATCCTCCGGCATGCCGTTCAGAATCGTGTCGCGGATGCCGGAAAACACGCCGAGATCGTCGCGGAACACCGCGCCGTTCGTGGCTTCGGCGAAAGCATGGGATGGAGTGTAAAGCCATTGCCGCCAGTTCTCCGGCGCGCCGGGGAACCCGAGATGGCGCCGGTAGAAATCGGAGATCAAAATCACGCCGTCCTCGGCATCGCCGAGCCGGCTGCTGCCCGGATTGCCGCCGCCCTCCCCGTCCGGCGGAAACTCCTTCCGCAGCCGGGCATAGGCGCGTTCCAGCCGGAACCCGAATTCCCGTTCATCCTCCTCCGTGATCCAGAGGCAGAAACCTGTGAAAAAATCGTGGTCGCGCGAGACATCGTCGTCGTAGCCGAAACACTCCGAGCCGTGCCCTGCCCTGCCGACCGCGATCCGCGAGACGACGTCCCCGAATTCGCGTTCGAGCATCGGAGCGCCCGCCGATTCGTACCACCGCCGCGCCGCGTCAATTCCCCGCATAGTATTCATCCGCGCGCCAGTTGAGTTCTTCCTCGACCTCCGGGTATCCGAGCGGGCCGAACGCCGAGGCGCATTTGCGGCAGGTGTGGGCGTAGTAGGCGTCATGCACCGCCGACGGATCGTCGAAACACGCCACAGCCAGGTCGAGTTCGGCGGAAATCCTCGGGTCCTTCCGGTCCTCCGCCGCGTACATCTGCGCCAAGTTCACGTGCGTGACTGCCGCGTCCATCAGGTTTCCGCAGGCTTTCAGCACGTCCAGCGCCTTGCGGTAATACGCCTCGGCATACTTCACATCGTGTTTCGCCGCGTACGCCGCCGCCATATTGTTCAGCAGTCCGGCGAACCGCCAGTCGTTCGGGTCGAGGAGCGACGCATAGCACCGGAACGCATCCTTGTAATAATTCAGCGACTCGTCGATCTCGCCGAACGCCTGAAGCGCGGTCGCGCCGTTGACGAGGATCGTGCCGGCGGTGACGCTCCCCGCGATCCCGAGCTTGCCAAGCAGCGTGAAGCCGTCGCGGACCGCAGCCATGCCGCGTTCGTGGTCTCCCAGCATGCGGTAATGCCCCATGAGCTCGCTCAGGATTCCAAGTTCGCCCTCGCGGTCACCGATGCGATGCGCTTCCTCACGCCACTTGCGGAGGTGTTCGCCAAGCTCAACCATCTTTTCCGCATTGAACAGCCGGTCGCACTCCGCGATGACCTCCTGCATCGGGATCCGTCTTTGCTGATTCCGGTGCGGCATGGCGTCGTGATCGTGATCGTGGTCATGGTCGTGGTCGTGACAGCCGCAGTCGCACGGTTCGCCGTTGCCATGGGTAAACTCCGTGCTGGGGCCGCTGCCGTGCGAGTGTTCATGCTTGCAGCCGCAGGGTTCCTCCAGCGGGCATTGAGGCTCCAGATAATCTTCGGGATCGATGGTCATCTTGCGTTCTCCTTGTCTGTTGTCCGCTAAACAATACAGCGGATTTCCACATTTGTCAACCCCGGAGGGAAAGAAAAAGGGGGGAAACGGTCATTTTGCCGGGGGCCTCAGCAGGGAACGCCCCATGTGTTTCCGGCTGAACCGGATGAACTCGTTGATGAACCGCTGGTCGCCGGACGCGGTGTAAATGAAGTCGACACGCCGCAGGAGCTCCCCCTCTGTGAACGCCCCGGACCGCAGCACGCCGGCCTTGACCTCGTTTTCCACAACGAGTTCGGACAGCACCGAAATGCCGCCGCCCGCCTGCACCAGCATCTTCACTGCGTCCGGCGAACACACCTCCGTGATCTGCGCCGGGTCGATTTCCGGCAGGCCGTGTTCCCGCACGAAACGCTCCAGTTCGGCGCGTCCGCCTGCCCCCGATTCGTCAAGAACAAACGGCCCGCCCCCGCGGATGTATTCGCCCAGCGAAAACATCCGGTGTTTGAGGTAGCCCGGCGCGAACACCGGCACGAGGCGGTCCAGGCAGTACGGCTCGGACAGGAAATAGGCGCGGTCGTACGGGGCATCGGTCAGCGCCAGTGTGAGCTCCCCCGCCGCAAGCATCCTGTAAAGCGCCTCCGGGCGTTCGATCTTCAGGTGCAGCACGCGGTTCGGATGTTCCTTCTGGTACACCGCGTTCATGCCGATCAGCAGGAAACTCCCCGCCGTGGCCGTCCCTCCGACCGAATACGACCGCGTCCGGGCATCCGCGCTCCGCAGTTTCCGCAGGATGTCCGCCTCCACGGCGAACAGATGTTCGCACTCGTCCCGCAGGAGTTCGCCAGCCGGTGTCAGCTTCACATTGCGTCCGGTGCGCTGAAAAAGCTGAACGCCAAGACGCCGCTCCAGGTTCGCGATCTGCTTCGTGACGTTCGGCTGGGTCATCCCGTTCAATGCGGCGACCTCGGTGAAATTGCACACGGCGGCGGCCGTGCGGAAAAGTTTCAGACTGCGTTCGATCATGGCGGATTCCTTTTTTTACTGTTATTGCAGGTTATTACTATACATCGATAACTTATATTTATCAATCCATGCCGATTGATTATTTTCGGTTTTCCGTCATGCGCGCTATATTTTATGGGTATTTTTTGTTTTCACACCTCAATTCAGGAGACTTTCCATGAACGATCCCATCCACCCGCTCATCCGCACCGCTTATGCCGTCCTCGACGGCCGGCCCATCTCCCGCGAGACCGCGCTCGCCATTGCGGAAAACATCCACGGCGCCGACCTGCTCGACCTGGTCTCCCTCGCAAACAAGGTCCGGCTGAAGTTCGCCCCGCCCATCCAGAGCTGTTCCATCATCAACGCCAAGTCCGGCAGATGCCGCGAAAACTGCCGGTTCTGCGCCCAGAGCGCCGCCTACGGCACCGGAATCGATACTTATCCTATCCTCGCGCCGGAAGCCGTACTGGAAGCCGCCGGAAAAGTCTATGCCGAGGGGGTCCGCACGTTCGGCTACGTGACCAGCGGGCGCGGCTGGGAGAAACCGGACGCCGAGTTCCGCACGATTCTCGACACGCTCGACCTCCTGCATGAGAAATACCCGGACATGCGCCTCTGCGTCTCGCTCGGCATTCTCTCCGAGGAATGCGTGAAGCTCCTCGCCGAACACCACGTCTGGCGCTACAACATGAACATCCAGACAAGCCCGGCGCGCTACGGCGATCTCATCGCCACCACGCACACGATCGAACAGAAGCTCGACACCATCCGCCTCATGAAGAAATACGGCATCACAAACTGCACCGGCGGCATTTTCGGCCTCGGCGAGAGCTGGCCCGACCGCGTGGACATGGCGTTCGCGATCCGCGAGCTCGACGTGGAGGCGTCGCCGCTGAACGTGCTGCTGCCGATCCCCGGCACTCCGCTGGAACATCAGGCGCATATCACGCCCGGGGACGCCGCGAAGACGTTCGCGATCTTCCGCCTCGTGAACCCGACGAAGACGCTCAAATTCTGCGCCGGACGCGAGACCGTGATGAAGGATTTCCAGGGGCTCCTGATGCTGTCCGGCCTGAACGCCCTCATGACCGGCGGCTACCTGACCACCCGCGGACGCGACATCGCGCAGGACCGTGCGTTCGCCGCATCGCTCGAAGCCTTCGGCGTATCCGGCGGGGAAATCTGAGGCGGGAAAACAGTCCGAGACAAAAAGGAGGAGCCTGCGAAGAACGCCTCGCAAGCTCCTCTAACTTTAACGGAAGGATTCGGTCAAAAGGGGGATCACAGGCTGGCGATGATGCCGGTGTCCTTCGTCTCGAAGATGTTCTCCGAGGTGAGATCGGCGAACGCGCCCATGGCGGACAGTCCGGCGAACGTTTCCGTCTTGTCGTCGCCGAATTTGAGCGTGACCCGGTCGGCGGTGACGCCGGAGACCGCGACGGAATTATTGCCGTCGGTGTAGGTCAGCGTCGCGGCGTTCCAGTTCGCCTCGCTGCCGGACGCGAACCACAGGGTCACGGAGCCGTCCGCGGACTGTTCCACGGTGTCCGCGCCCCAGTTTTCGCCGAACGCGAACGTATCGTTTCCGCCGCAGCCGGTCAGCGTATCGTCGCCGGAGCCGCCCGCGATCACGTCGTCTCCGGTCCCGCCGGAGATCGTATCGTTTCCGGCGTCGCCGAAGAGGTTGTTGCCGCCGGCCGCGCCCCAGATCACATCGTCGCCGGAGCCGCCGCGCACGGTCATGCCCGCGAGCTCGGCGGTGTAGCGGCCGCTGGTCATGTCGACCACGTCGGCGCCCGCGCCCGCGCGGACCTCGCGGATGAGGCTGATGCGCGCGGCCTCCCCGAACTCGGAGTAGATGTCGTCCATGAAGAGCGCGTCGCCGTTGGCGGGGTCGGAAAGATACAGGATGTTCGCGTCGGACGCCGATCCGCTGAAGGTGTCGCGGATGCGGTTCAGGCCCGCGATGGCGACCTTCTCGCCCGTCAGCATGTTTTTCGCGACATAGGCGGACGTCCACACGTCGTTCTCACTGACGGAGGCGAAGAAGATGTCCGCGCGGCCGTTGGCGTTGGATTCGACCTGGCGGAAGCCAGTCTCCGCGACGCTCCACGCGGTGGAATCCGCCTCGAACACGCCGCCCTGTTCCGCCGTACGGCAGGAATAGTCCCCTGCCCTGCCCGCGACGTCGAAGCCGGTGCCGTCCGTGGCGATGCGGATGGCGCTTTCGAATGAACCGGATGCGCCCGCCGTAATCTCGAACCGATAACCGTCCGCGGCAGACCCGTCGCCGGTCCAGACGATCAGCGAACTGTCGCTCGAGACAACGGGAACGAACGTTTCCGGCGTTTCCTGTTTGACCGAGAGCACGCCCTGCACGTCGTTCAGACGGAGCACGGTGTTCCCTGCGACCGCGAGGTCGTTCCCGATGACGCCGCCTTTCAACGTGAAGGAATCGGCAGACGCGACGTCGCCGAGCTTGACCGACAGACTGCCGGAGAACGTCCCGGCGGACGCGGCAAGCACGGCCCCGGACGCAGCGGCGGCAGCCGTAAGATTCAACTGGCAGCTTCCGGCACCGCCGACCTTGCCGAGGTCGTCGACGACGGCGTCGGTCGCGGAGGCCAGGCTGAACGTGATCTTTCCGGCGTTGACGACGTCCGCGCCGAGCTGATTCTTCCCGGCGAATACGAGCGAACCGGCGTTGTAGACGGTGTCGGACGCGGTGGCGAGCGTCACGTTTTCGAGACGCATGCCGCCGCCGTTCCAGGCCGCGCCGCCCTCGCCCGCCGCGTTGCCGCTGAACGTGGACCCGCTGATCGTGACGCTGCCCGAAGAGTTCGCATCGTTCCAGACCGCGCCGCCCTGAAGCGTCGTGTCGCCCCCGTTGCCCGTGAACACGCAGCCGGAGACCAGCAGCGCGACGGACGCCCAGGTGTGGGAAATCGCGCCGCCGTACGCCGCCGTATTGGAATCAAAGGTCGCGCCGGAGACTGACGCCGCGGTCTTGCCGGAATCCCACACGGCGATCGCGCCGCCGTCGTTGCCCGCGCTGTTCGCGGTGAACGTGCCGCCGGTCACGGCAAGCGCGCCGAAGCACTGGCAGATGGCTCCGCCGCCGTAGGACGCCGTGTTGCCGCTGAAGTCCGTGCCGGAAACCGAGGTCATGTCCTCCGTCCCAGTCTGGATGTAGATGCCGCCTCCGTACATCGAAGTATTGCTGTTGAACGCCGCGTCCGCGACCGTGAGGTTCGCGGTGTCGCTGCTGCCGTAGTCGATGAACGTGGCGATCGCGCCGCCCTGGACCGCGCTGTTCGCGGAGAACGTGCCGCCGGTCACGGTCAGATCGCCGTTTTTTGTGTTCACGACCGCACCGCCGAACGACGTCCATGAATTCGTTTCGGTCTCGACGACCATATTCCCGGTGAACACCGAGCCGGTGACGCTCATGACGGCATAGTTGTAGATCGCGCCGCCCTGGTAGCCCGCGGTATTTGCTTCGAAGACCGACGCATCGACCGAGACCTCGCACACCGCGCCCTCGAACGTGTCGTTGCAGATGGCGCCGCCGGCATACGCTGTGTTGCCGCCGAACGTGCTGCCGCTGATGGAGGCAGTCGCGCCGCTGTGGATCTCGATGGCGCCGCCGCCCGGCATGAACGTGCCGGAGGGATCGCCCGCCGTCGCGTTGCCGAAGAATGATGCCCCGGTCACGGTCATGGTCCCGGCGTTCTGCTGGATGGCGCCGCCGAAATACGCGGCATTGCCGCTGAACGTGCCGCCCGTGATCGTATTCGCGGAGTACATCAGCGCCAGTGCGCCGCCCGCGGCCTTGAACCCGTTCGCGCTGTTGCCCGTGAAAATGCTGTCGGAGGCAGAAAAGACGCCGCCGTAGGTCTCGATCGCGCCGCCGTGCCCGGTGTAGCCGTTCAGCGGGTTGACCTCGCACCTGGTGAACGTGGAGCCGGAAAGAAAGACTCCGCCCGCCCCGTTCGACGCGGTCAGGCAGATGCCCGCGCCGTACCAGCCGGAAGCGTTTTCGCAGACCACGGACCCGCTCAGTGTGCCGCCGGTGATGTTGATGCCGGAGATGATTCCGCCCGCGTCCGCAAAGACGCTGCCGTCGTCGGAAACGTTCGCATTGAGCAGTGCGCCGCCGTTGCCGACGACCGCGCTGTCATAATCGGCATCGGAGCGGGTGACCGTCGAAAACCATTCCCCCGTTTCCGGGTCGCTCTCCCATTCCTCGTTCACATACGATCCGATGGTCAGGCCGTACTCGAAATCGTACCCGTTGATCACGGCTTCTTCCAGCTTGAGCGTGTCGCCCAGATACAGCTGCACGGATCCGTCTTTGAAATTCACTTCGACCATGTTGCGCGTCCTTTCTTTTTCTGTGCCGGAACGCGGACACGGCGGCACGGCGGAGCATCCGCCAGCATCCCGCCATGCGGCAGGAAACGACAGTCCGCCATGCTTTCCCCGTCTTGTGTTTCGGGCACAATTCCGCCGTCCGGCGGAGGGAACTTGAACGGAGCGGGGATCTGGCTCGCCGCACCATGCGGCTCACAGTTGCGCGACAGTCCGTGAATTTCACACGGTTCACCCGGATTCCGTCCGATGAATAAATGTTATTTTAATATACCTTCCGAATCGTCTTTTTCAAGCCGGACGGACGGAAATACCGGGTAATAGCGGAGGTTTCCGCCATCCTCAGCGGGCCGCCCCCGAAAAATCGCCGCAAAAACTCCGCCGCCGCGGTTGAAAACGGTCTATTCAGTATTATATTATAGCAGAAACTAAAACGATTCACCCCGATTCGCCTCGAAACGAGGTCAGAAAGGATTGCCAACATGAATTCACGAATCATCCGCCGCGGAAAATCCGCCCTTGTGCTGTTCGGCGCAGCCGCGCTCCTGGCAGGAGCTTTGAACCAGGGATGCGTCAGCGATTCCGAAGAAACAATCGCCGAACTCAATCTCGAGCCCGTCGCGGCCGCCGTACAGGAGATCAAGACGCTCGACTTCAAGCGCCCCCGCGACCCCGACTACGCCCCGGTCACGCTCCCGCACACCATGAACGCCACGAACGGCACCGGCGTGATCCCGCTCGAACGCGGCGACGCCTTCTACCGCTACAGCCTCGACCTGAAGGAATCCGACCTCAACAAGGATTACATCCTCCAGTTCGAACAGGTCGGCCAGACCGCCGAAGTCTCCCTGAACGGCACGGTCCTGCACAAGAACTGGTGCGGCTACACCCCGTTCGCCGTGAAGCTGGACGGATTGAAAGCCGGTGAAAACGAGGTGATCATCCACACGAACAACCGCATCGACAACAACATGATCCCGAACAGCGGCGACTTCAATTTCTGCAACGGGGTCTACGGCCGCGCCTACCTCCTCAGCGGCAACGTGTATTTCGACCCGCAGGTGTACGGCATCGACAAGATGCACGTGGTCCCGGTCTCCATCAAGCAGGACCAGGTCCGCTTCGGCATCGCCACCTCCGTCTTCAGCAAGGCCACCAGAAGCGCCGCGCTCGTCACCACGACACTGAAAGACAAGGACGGCGGCGTGGTCCTGACCGAGACCTCCGCGCTCGCCGTCGCCCCCGGCGGCAACGAGTTCTATCGCGAATATTCGTTCGACTCCCCGATCCTCTGGCAGGGCAAGGAGAACCCGTACCTCTACACGGTCGAGGTGACGCTGAACATGGACGGCGAGGACATCGACCGCATCAGCATCCCCTACGGCTTCCGCGACATCCGGCTGCCGTACAGCGCAAATGACAATCTCCTGCGCCTCAACGGCAAGAAAGTCTCCCTCCGCGGCGTCTCCTACCATCAGGACTCCCCCGGCGTGGCCGTCGCCATGACCGACGAGGACCGCGCCCGCGACCAGAAGATCATGCTCGAGCTCGGCTTCAACTGGCTCCGCTGCGCCCACTATCCGCACAACGTGCGCGAATTCGCCGACTACGACCGCATCGGCATGATGTGCCAGACCGAGATTCCGTGGGTCAACGGCTTCACGAACACCCCCGCGTTCGAGAAGAACGTGATGCAGTTCACCCATGACATGATCAACAACCTCTACAACCACCCCAGCATCATCCTGTGGGGCCTCTCCAACGAGATCTTCTACTCCTGGAGCGGCGAGGAATGCGTCCGCGTCCACAACGACGCCTACACCCTCGCCCGCCGCCTCGACCCGTACCGCCCCGTCGGACACGTCGAGCGCGAACAGGAAGTTCGCAGGGGCGCCAGCAACGGCCTGATCTCCGACTGGTTCGGCAACAACACCTATCCCGGCTGGTACTCCCC
>JAEEQO010000202.1 GCA_016285335.1 Victivallales bacterium
GTGCACAACGGCAAGATCTTTGTTCCCGTGTTCGTCACCGAGAACATGGTCGGACACCGTTTCGGCGAATTCGCCCCGACCCGTACCTTCCACGGCCACGGCGTCATCTCCGGCAAGACTGTGTAATCAGTTCCTTTCCGGTTACCGTTTACGGTATTCTTCCGGGAGCCCCCTCAAAAAGGGCTTCCGGATTTTTTTTGGAGGACAAGTCCTCCACTGAAGCAGTGCCCGGCTACGCTCGGGCACAAGGACAAGTCCTTGACTGCGGCAGTGCCCGGCTCCGCTCGGGCACAAAGGCAAGCCATGACGGCGGCAGTGCCGGCTTCGTGATAGAGCCGCTACGGCGTGCGCAAGAAAGGGCACAGGACGTCAAGCGACCTGTCTGACGATATGTTTCAGGGGCAAGACGCAAACATACCGTCAGAGGGCCGCAAAACGCGCTCAGCGGGGATCCATGCAAAAGGGATGCCGGATCAATGCAACGGCAAAAGGGGACAAAGAGCCCCGTTCAAGAAAATCAAGGGGGAATACGGCTGTCAGCAGTGGCGGCGCAACGGATCGCCGATGTTGGCGGGCTGTCAGCGGCGGCGATGGAGCCGCTGGACCTCCGAATAGAAATCCAGAAGCCTGTCCGTAATGATGTCCCAGGAATACTTTTCCCGGACTTCCGCCTCGGCGGCGGCCGTAACCCTGCCGCGCAGGTCCGCATCGGCTTCAAGTTTCAGAATCAAATCGGCCCATTCGTGGGGAGCGCCTTCCGCAGGAGCGAAAAACCCGGTCTCACCGTCGCGGATGAGCGTCTTCAGTCCGCCGACCTGCGAGGCGATGACGGGCGTTCCGGCGCTCCATGCCTCCAGCACCACAATGCCGAACGGTTCGTGAAGGGAGGGCAGCAAGAACGCCGATGCCGCGTGATAGGCCGCGGGAAGCAGGGAGGAATCCGGCGGTACGCCTTTGATCATGGTGACGCGTTCCGAGAGATTCATGAGGCGGATCTTCTCGCGCAGCTTGTCGGCGTACCATTCCGCCGTGGGGGCGCCGATGAGGACCAGATGCCACGGTTCGCCGAGAACGGCGAGAATCTCGGGCAGGACGAGCTGGTTTTTCTGGTAGTCGATGCGGGAAACGCAAAGCAGGATCTTGCTGTCCGCGCGAATGCCGGCCTTTTTGCGGAAATCGGAGCCGTCGTACTCGTGGAAATAGTCGAAGTTCACACCGTTCGGGAGGTGGATGACGGGCTTGTCCGGGTAATGCTCCTTCGCAGGGCCGAGCTCGTTTTCGCCGACGCAGACGATGCCGTTGGCATATTTCAGTGCGTCGATGCGGCGGCAGAGAAGACGGTCCATGATGTTGCCGTAAGGGATGGTCCCCTTCAGCGGCTTCACCATCTGTCGGATCTCCTCGGGCGGAACATCGAAATATCCGCCGTGGAGCGTCATGATGTACGGAACGCGCAGCTGTTTCGCAGCCGCGCGGGTCTCCGCGGCCATGCGGCCCATAGTATGGCAGTGGAGGATGTCGAATTCGCCTTTGCGGAGAGACTTCCGAAGTCCGGGGACAACCGGGTTTCCGCCTTTTTTGTCCAGGATCCGGTATTTTTCCTTCGAAAGCGGGAAGTACGGATATTTGTAATCAAAGCGATGGATCTGAATCGAATCCTTGACCTCGTCCTTGACAGGGGAAAGCGCACATGTCGCGAATATCTCGGACGGGTTGCCTTTGGCCTGCAATGTGCGTGCTGTATTCCAGACCACGCTTTCCGTGCCGCCCCATTCCGCAAAAGCGAAACGCCGGATGATATGAGCCGTCCTCATGTGAAACTCCAAAACTCCGAAAAGACTTCAAAAATAATAACCGGTTCTGATAATATACACCGTTCCGGCGGAAAAACAAGGAAAAAACAGGCGTCGAAACACAAAAACTTCCCTCTCATCGCCATGCGCAGGACCATTCCGCGTCCGATCTCCTCCGGGCGGAAAAAAGAACAGCCGGTTGTCACGGACCGTTTTTTCACGCTCGAGGGCATTTCGAGCTCATTCGTGGAAGACGATCGCCTCGAAGACAGTGAAAGATGCGCCTTCGCGCCAGGCGTCCGGCGGCAATCCGGCCTTCATCGAAAGGTGGGTCAGCGTCTCCTCGATGCCCCAGCCCTGCTCCGGCGCGACCTGCGGGAGGAAGACCGCGGAACGTCCGTTCCTGGTCAGGGTCATGCCGTGGCGGCCGATCACGATGTCGCGCCAGCCGCCGACGGGTACGGCGGGCGTGAGGGCGGAAATCTCGATCTCGACGTCCTTGAATTCCTCCGCAGTGAGCGGGAGAAAACGCGGGTCGCGGAACGCGGCATCAATGGCGCGTCCGAGGACGGCCTTCCAGAGCGGGCGGAAGGGCTGGATCTCGCCGATGCAGCCGCGCAGGCGGTGGTTCCGCTTCATGTTGAGCGTGACGAACGCACCCATGTTCTTTTTGAGCGCGGGCGACAGCGCATCCGGATTCACGCCGAGCGCGTCCGCCGTGGCGACCATGCGCGTGTTCAGGGTATACTGGATGGCGCGGCGGGCAAGGCTGAGCAGGAATTGCTTGTCGGCGGCGGAAAGGACGCCGTTTCCCGCATCCGCTTCATTCGAGGCGGGAGCCGCCTGTTTCGGAGCGGGCGGGAACTCCGCGCGGAATCCGATGGAGCAATAGCAGACGAAGCGGGAGAAGTCTCGGCTTTCGTCCGAGCTGGTGGCATAGTGCAGCACGGAGCCGGTGCAGCCGTCGGGGAGCATCCGCAGGGCCGCGCGGATCGGTTCGCGTCCGCAGATGGTCGCGCCGGATTCGTTCACGATGCGTTCGAAACGCCCCGCGTCGCGGAGACGGATCGCCTCGGCGGCATCGAGGTTGAGGGCGCGCGTCTTCGCCTCGGTGTCCTGCGGGAAGGGCTCGTATTCGAAATCTTTGCCGTAATGGATGAAGTCGGAGCTCACGACCAGCAGAACGTCGTTAGTCAGGAACGGTTTCAGGGTGCGCGCGAGGGTGTCGGCGGCCGCGCCGCTCAGGCTCCCCACGATGATCGGCATGAGCGTAAACTCATCGAGGCAATGCTGAAGGAAAGGATACTGGATCTGCGTGCTGTGTTCGACCCGGTGAACACCGTCATCCGCGCGGAACAACGGCGAACGCAGCAGGGCGTCCCGCATCGCCGCGTCGACCGGGATCGTTCCCAGCGGCGTGGAAACTGCGTCCGACATCGGCATGATCGCGAGGTCGCGAATGGCATAACGGTGGCTCGGCGCCAGCAGGATCACGCGGCGGACGGCCTTGCGGTCGAGCGCGGCATAGGCATAACCTGCAGTCGGCCCGGAATACGGATATCCGGCGTGCGGGACGACAACGACGTTGTACGGCTTTTCCGGCGCGGGACAAGGCGCCAGAAACGAGTCGATCATAGCTTTGAGGCGGGCGGGATCGCCGGGATACCAGGAGCCGGCGATGGTGGACGCGAGGACTGAAGAAGACATGGATATACTTTCCTTCCGGTTGAATACGGATGCGGCTTACGGCGGCGACCCTGGACAGGGACCGCCGCATGCGGACAGGATGAACGCCGGGGAGGATCGACCGCCCCGGTCATCGATCGCCGGGTCAGAGCGAAGCCAGAATCCCTTGCGACTGCTCGGACTGCGTTTCGAAGACGGATTCCGCCGTGCTGCCGAGGAACGCGCCCGCGGCGGCAAGGCCGGCGAAGCGTTCGGAACCGTCGTCGCCGAAGTGAACGGTCAGGTCGGCGAGCGCAGCGTTTCCAATCGTGACGGAGGCGGTCCCCGCTTCGTTGCGGAAGATCACCGCGCCGTCCAGCTCGGCAGCGGAAATCGCCGATTCGTCTTCGGCGAACCAGAGCTCGATGGAACCGCCCGCGAGCTGGGTGACAATGTCGTCGCCCCAGTTTTCGCCGAACGTGAACAGGTCGGACCCGCCGCCGCCATTGAGGACGTCGTTGCCGGCACCGCCCGCGATGAGGTCGTCGCCGGAACCGCCGGTGATGCTGTCGTCGCCGTCGTCGCCGAAGAGCTTGTTGCCGCCGGCAGCGCCCCACAGGACGTCGTTGCCGGCCCCGCCGCGGACGGTCATGCCCGCGAGCTCGGCGGTGTAGCGCGCGCTGGTCATGTCGACCACATCGGCGCCCGCGCCGGACCGGATTTCGCGAATGAGGTTGAGGCGGGCGTCGGAGCCGAATTCGGAGTAGATGTCGTCCATGAAGAGGGCGTCGCCGTTCGCATCGTCGGTGAGATAAAGGATGTTGGCGTCGGAAGCCGAGCCGGAGAACGTGTCGCGGATGCGGTTTTTGTACGCGACAACGGCGAATTCGCCGGTAATGTCATTGCGGGCGCGGAAACTGGCGGACCAGACGTCGCCGGCCGCCGGGGAGGCAAAGAAGATGTCCGCCTGGCCGTTGGCGTTGGAAACGATCTGGCGCGGCACCGCGGCCGCTTCCGTTTCCCATTCGATGGCCTCCGTCGCGAAGTCGCCGTCCTTCAGCGCCGCACGGCAGGAGAAGATGCCGGCGCTGCCGTCGACGTCAAACGCCGGACCGGAAGTGAACATGCGGATCACGCCGTCGATCACATCGCCATTGCCGCGGGTGATCTCGACCATGAAGCCCTCCATGTCGGACAAAACGTCGCTGCTCCAGCTCAGAACGGATGCGGCCTGCGGGATCTCCTGCGCGGTCATGTTCAGCAGGTCCACGGTGACCGTGAGAGTCTGTTCCGCCAGGTCAAGGGCGGTGTCGATGATGGACGAGATGAGGGAGCCGTTGTCGTTGATGGTAATGCCGAGTTCGCCGAGCAGGTCGACAAGCATGGAAAGGATCGGGGAATTGTCGTCCGCGCTCAATGCGGCGTCCGTACCGCCGAACATGCTCAGGATGGAAGAAAGCGAGGAGAGGTCGAGGCCGTCCGCACTCAGT
>JAEEQO010000203.1 GCA_016285335.1 Victivallales bacterium
AGTCCAGGTTGTCCGCCACGTCGCGCAGGTTGGCGGCCTTCTCGAACTGCTGTTTCGAGGCGGCCTCCGCCATGCGCTGCTTCAGGATCGCGGCGACCTCGCCGATGTGCCCGTTCAGCACGTCGATGAGCTTCTTCACGCGTTCGTCGTACTCCTCCTTCGTGACCTCGCCGACGCACGGGCGGCAGCAGTCGCGGACGGTCCCCGCCAGACAGTGGGCGCGGTCCTCCGGCCCGGGCTCGGCGCAGCGGCACACGCGGATGCCGAAATGCCGCACGAGGAAGTCCGCCGTGAGGTGAAGCGCGCCGCCCTTCGGGAACGGCCCGAAGTAGAGGCAGGAATCGTCCTTTTTGAGGCGGGCGAACCTGAGGCGCGGGAACGTCTCGGCGGGGTCGATCTTCAGCATCAGGTAGCGCTTGTCGTCGCGCATCAGCACGTTGTAATGCGGCGCGTATTCCTTGATAAGGCGGGATTCGAGGATCAGCGCCTCATCCTCGGTGTGTACGGTGATGGTCTCCCACGTGGCGATGGAGTGGATCAGCGAACGCAGTTTCGGGTCGGCGGTACGGATGCGCGAATCCTGGAAATACTGGCTCATGCGCCGTCGCAGGTTCGCCGCCTTGCCCACGTAAATGACCGTGCCGAACTGGTCGCGGTAGATGTAGCAGCCGGGCTTTTCCGGGATGTCCGACGGCCTGAAATCGGGATGCAGTTTCGACATGTGCGCCCTCCTCCCTGCGTCCCGTTCAGACGCGCCCGGTGATCAGCATGCAGTCGCCGTAGCTGAAGAACTTCATGCGTTCCCGCACGGCGATGCGGTAGGCTTTGCGGATCGGCTCCATGCCGGCGAACGCCGACACGAGCATGAGCAGCGTGCTTTTCGGCAGATGGAAGTTCGTGAGGAGCATGTCGGCGGACTTGATCCGGTACGGCGGGTAGATGTAGATGGAGGTTTCGCCGGTGCGGGCGGTGAAAACGCCGCGTTCGTCCACGCAGGATTCGAGCGTGCGGAGCGAGGTGGTGCCGACGGCGAGGATGCGGCCCCCTGCGGCGCGGACGCGGTTCAGGCGTTCGGCGGCCTCGGGCGGAAAGACGAAATACTCCGTGTGCATCGGGTGGTCCTCGATGTTCTCCTCGGAAACGGGCTTGAACGTGCCCGCGCCGACATGCAGCGTGAGCTCGATGCGCTCCACGCCCTCTGCTTCGAGCGCGGCGAACGTCTTTTCGGTGAAATGCAGCCCGGCGGTGGGGGCCGCGACCGCGCCCCTGCACCGGGCGTAGATGGTCTGGTAACGGTCGCTGTCGAGCGGCTGGTCGGGGCGTTTGATGTACGGCGGCAGAGGCAGATGTCCGCACGCGGCAAAGATTTCCTGCGGGTCGCTGCCGGTGAAGTCGATCAGGCACGAGCCGTCCGGGAGTTTTCCTGCGACCGTGACGCGATATGAAGAGAGTTCGCCGGACGCGGTGCGGAGCTGAAGCACGGTGCCTTCCTTGAGGCGCTTCGCCCCGCGGGCGAGGCAGATCCAGCGGCCGTCCGTGTCCGGGTTCAGGTAGAAAAGCTCGATTTCGGCCCCGGTGGATTCCTTGCGGGCGAACATGCGGGCGGGAATCACGCGGGTGTTGTTCAGCACGATCGCGTCGCCCGGGCGCAGATAGTCCGGCAGCGATTCGAACATCCCGATCGAGACGTCCGACGTGACGGGGTCCAGCACGAGCATCCGGTCGGCGCCGCGCTCCTGCGACGGCTCCTGCGCGATCAGCTCCGCGGGCAGTTCGTAGTCGAAATCACTGGTGCGCATCCTCGTACATCCGTTCGTAATTTCCGGCGGTGCGGTTCCACGAGAAATCGGTGGTCATGGCGCGGCGGATCATCTTTTTGAAGATGGCGGGCTTGGACTTGCGGACGTCCGCGGCCCAGGTGATGGTGTTGTTCAACGCGATGGAATCCAGGTTCCAGAAGACGAATCCGGTCGCGGGGTCCTTGTCGTTCGTGAGGTTGATCACGGTATCGGCGAGGCCGCCGGTGCTGCGGACGACGGGCAGTGTGCCGTAACGCATGCTGTACATCTGGTTCAGGCCGCACGGCTCGTAGCGGGACGGCATGACGAAAAAGTCCGCGCCTGCCTCGGTGAGGTGTGCGGTGGCCTGGCTGGCGTACCCGATGTAGACGCCGACCTTGCCGGGGAACTTCCCTGCGAGGTAGCGGAACCAGTTTTCCAGGTACATGTCGCCGCTGCCGATGATGACGAACTGCATGTCGAAGTTCTGCGCGAGGTATTCCAGGCCGCGCGCGAAGACGTCGAGCCCCTTCTGTTCGGCGAAACGCGAGATCGTGGCGAAGAGCGGCACGTCCGGGTCCTGCTTCAGCCCGAACTGCTTCTGGAGCTCGGCCTTGCAGACCGCCTTTCCGGAGAGGTCGTCGGGCGTGAACGTGGCGGGCAGCGTCTTGTCCTTCGCGGGGTCCCACTCGTCCACGTCGATGCCGTTCAGGATGCCGCGGAGCCTGCCTCGCGCCGCGACGTGCCGGAGCGAGGCGTCGAGCCCGAATCCGTACTCGGGGGAAAGGATTTCGGACGCGTAGGTCGGGCTGACGGCGTTCACCATGTCGGAGGTCATGATGCCGCCGTGCAGGTAGTTCACGCAGTCGTGGAATTCGAGGCAGGTGTAGTTGAAGTAGTCCCAGCCGAGCCCGGTCCAGTACAGCTTGTCCTTCGGGAAGATGCCCTGGTAGCCGATGTTGTGGATGGTGAGCGCGCTGCGGCAGTTCTGGAATGCCGGAAGCGTACGGTAGTAGTCGCTCTTCAGGTACACGCTGCACAGCGCGGCGTGCCAGTCGTTCACATGCAGGATGTCCGGATTGAGCTTGCGAAGCACGGCAACCTCCATGGCGGCGCGGCAGAAGAACGCGAACCGCTCGGCGTTGTCGCCGTATTCCCTGCCGTCCCAGTCGTACAGGCGCGGACGGTCGAAAAAGCGGTCGAACTCCAGGAACATGAACGCGAGGTTGTCGTTGATCTTCAGGATGTTCACGCCCGCCCACTCCATGCCCGGGCCGAACGGCACGCCGATGAGGTCGAGCCGCGAAGTGAACTTGAGGTTCAGCTTTCCCATCTGCTGGCGGTAGTACGGCATGAAGACCGTGACCTGGTGGCCGCGTTTGGCGAGGGCGTCCGGCAATGCGCCCGAGACGTCGGCGAGGCCGCCTGTTTTGGCGTACGGGATCGCTTCGCTTGTTACCCAGAGGATTTTCATTTCGGGGGGGTCCTTTCCGGTTGAATGGGGAATGGGCGTTTTGAAGTCGTTGTTTTATGCAGAAACGGGGGATCAGGAACGGCGCATCTCCTCGCGTGCCTGTTTCAGGCGCTGGAGCTCCTGTTCGGTGAGGCTGTTGATGCCGGTCCGGGAAATCTTGTCGAGCAGATAATCGAGTTCGCGCTGGGAAACGCGCGTGCCGTTGAACCCGAAATTGGAACCCGAGCTGAAGTTCGGGCCGTAGTCGGGCTCACGGTCCGGGCTGCGCCGGTAGGTCCAGCCGGAAGCGGAGGCGTTTCCGCCGTCGTTCTTCGGCGGGGGCGGCGGACGGTATCCGCGGCGTCCGGCAAGAGAACTCAGCGGGTCCCACAGGATCTCCCGGCGGAAGAAAACCTTAAGGAAGAGATAGCCGCCGACCAGACCGCCGATGTGCGCCAGATGCGCCACGTTGGACTGGCTGCCAGTGAGCTCCAGCACGATTTCCAGGACGAAGAACACGATCGCCATGGTCCTGAGCTTGATGGGGAACGGGATGAAGAGCAGAAGCATCGGGATTTCGGGGGCCATGACGGCGGCCGCGGCGGTCACGCCCATCACGGCTCCGCTGGCGCCGCAGAGCACCGTGGGGATGTCGCCGCGCCAAACGCTCGCCAACCACAGAAGGTTGCCGATCAGTCCGGTGGTCAGATAAAGCGCGAGAAACGCCCTGCCGCCGAGGCGAGGCGCCACGATGCCGCCGAAGATGTAAAGCCCCCACATATTGAACAGGATATGACTGAATCCTCCGTGCATGAACATCGCGGTCAGCGGCTGCCAGTACATCCCGCGGCGGATGCCGTCCACGCTCAGCATGAGCATTTCCTCGGTCTGCGGGGAACCTGTCAGAATGAACATCACGGCGTTGATCGCGATCAGCGCGTACACGCAGCTCAGGCCGGTCTTGATCTTATTTTCGGGCTCCGGCCGCCGTCTCATATAGTCTCTGTCGTCCAGCATAAAATCCTCATCTCCTGTCGAAATCGGTCGCGTGGCAGTCGAATCAATAATATATCGCGTGTCACCGCTTTTTTCAAGCGGAAAACGCCCGCGCGAGCGAAAAGGAGGCAAAGCCTCCGCTGCTGTGCTTCGGAACGCACATGTGCGCGAGCGGAGCCGCGCACCGTTCGGCACAGCTTGCTGTGTTAATTGTCGAGGATGACTTTGTAGGTGTAGTTGAGCTCGATCCTGCCGGAGGCGGGCACGGTGACTTCCCACACCAGTTTCTCCTTCTGGTTCCGCGTCCGGGTTTCCGTCAGGAGCGTCACATTCTTCGGATCGCCGTCGGCTTTGATCAGTTCGCCGAAGAAGACGGATTCGACGGATATTTTGACATCCTTCGGGCCACGGTTCACAAGCACGATTTGCGCGGTAACGTCCGGGTAGCGGTATCTGAGTTCGGAGAGGCCTTTGTTTTCCGTATAATACCGGTCCCGGTTGCCGCTTTCAATCTGGGTCATGGCGCCGGAAACGGACATGGATTTCGTGATCCTGATCGTGGCGGGATCGCCGGAGCCGAACCATGTGCCGGTGCTCTGGCCGAGGACCTCGCCGTTGCGCTCGATCTCGTACGGCGCGGTGGTCAGCGCGAAATCGAACGGATTGCGGAAACGGATGCAATCCCACGGC
>JAEEQO010000204.1 GCA_016285335.1 Victivallales bacterium
CTTCAAAAGCGGCAACAACCTCAACAACCCAAGGAGTTGGACAGTATGAGCAATCTGAACAGGATCAACGCCATCAACGCGGTCGCCGAGCTCGCCGGAACCGAGCCCGCCCCCGCGGCCCCCATCGAACCCGATCACAACTACGCGGCCGACGTCTTCGACGCCAAAGCCATGCGCGAGTATCTGCCGAAGGATACCTGCAGCAAACTGCTCGCCACCATCGAGACCGGCGCTCCGCTGGACGTCGACATCGCGACCAATGTGGCACACGCGATGAAGAAGTGGGCGCTCGAACGCGGCGCCACGCACTACACGCACTGGTTCCAGCCGCTCACCGGGTCGACCGCCGAAAAGCACGACGCCTTCCTCGAGATCAAGGACGGCAAGCCCATCCAGTCCTTCTCCGGCAAGAACCTGATCGTCGGCGAGCCCGACGCCTCCAGCTTCCCCTCCGGCGGCATCCGCTCCACCTTCGAAGCCCGCGGCTACACCGCCTGGGATCCGACCAGCCCGGCGTTCATCAAGCGCCACGGCAACGGCGCCACGCTGTGCATCCCGACCGCGTTCTGCGCCTACACCGGCGAAGCGCTCGACAAGAAGACTCCGCTGCTCCGCTCCATGCAGGCGCTCTCCATCGCCACGAAACGCCTCATGAAGTGCTTCGGCCTGCCCGAGGAAAAGGTCGAGATCACGCTCGGCGCGGAACAGGAATATTTCCTCATCGACAAGCATTTCTACCTCATGCGCCCGGACCTGGTCCAGACCGGCCGCACGGTCTTCGGCGCGCCTCCGGCGAAACACCAGCAGCTTGAAGACCACTATTTCGGCTCCATCAAGATGCGCGTGCTGAATTTCATGACCGAGGTCGAAAACGAACTCTGGAAGCTCGGCATCCCCGCGAAGACCCGCCACAATGAGGTCGCGCCCGCCCAGTTCGAGCTCGCCCCGATGTTCGAGGAAGTCAACCTCGCCAGCGACCACAACATGCTCATCATGGAAGTCCTGCGCCAGGTCGCCGACCGCTACGGCTTCGTCTGCCTGCTCCATGAAAAGCCGTTCGCCGGCATCAACGGTTCCGGCAAACACAACAACTGGGCTGTTTCCTACGGCAAGACAAACCTGCTCAACCCGGGCAGCGATCCGCGCCAGAACGCCATCTTCCTGACCGTGCTCTGCGCCATCATCGAAGCCATCGACAAGCACGCTGACCTGCTCCGCGCAGCCGTGACCGGCGCCGGCAACGACCATCGCCTCGGCGCGAACGAAGCGCCGCCGGCCGTCATCTCCATGTACCTCGGCGACCAGCTCGCGGACGTCATCGACCAGCTTGAACACAACGAGGTCAAGTCCAGCCGCAGCGCCGGCGCGATGCGCATCGGCGTCGACACCCTCCCGTCGCTCCCGAAGGACGCCACCGACCGCAACCGCACCAGCCCGTTCGCGTTCACCGGGAACAAGTTCGAATTCCGCGCCCCCGGCTCCAGCCAGTCCTGCGCCGGTCCGAACACCGTGCTGAACGTGATCGTGTGCGAAGCCTTCGAACGCATCGCCTCCGTGCTGGAGAAGCTCCCGAAGAAGGAATTCCGCGACGGCCTCCAGAAGGAACTCCGCAAGATCATCCGCACCCATAAGCGCATCATCTTCAACGGCGACGGCTATGCCGACAACTGGCTGAAGGAAGCCGCGAAGCGCGGACTCCCGAACGCCAAGACCACCATGGACGCACTGCGCTGCCTGACCGCGCCCGCGAATGTGAAGATGTTCGAAAAGTATCACGTCTACACGAAGCGCGAGCTCGATTCCCGCTACGAAGTCTTCCTGGAGGACTACCACCGCAGGATCCATATCGAAGGCGAAATCGCCCTCGAGATCGCCACCAGCATGATCTATCCCGCCGTGGCGCAGGAATACGCCAAGCTCGCAGCCGCGGCCGCGGCCGGAAAAGGCGCTGGCGTGAAGTCCGGCGTGAAGGCACTGACCGATTCCGCCGCCGAACTCGGCGCCAAGCTGGATGAGCTCAAGGCGAAGTCCGACGCGCTCCGCAAGGCGCTCGGCGGCCTCCACGAGGAGATCCTCACCGCCATGACCGACCTGCGCGTGGTCGTCGACTCCATCGAAAAGAACGTCTCGGATGAATGCTGGCCGCTGCCGAAGTACCGCGAAATGCTGTTCGTGTACTGACGGTTACCGGATTTGAACATCCGCTGAACTCGAAAGCCCGGCCGCCCGGAACCATCGGACGACCGGGTTTTCCATATCGGGACCACGGACCACCGGTCGTCAGGCACCTCATTTCGATTACGGCGTACAAAAAATTTAGAAAAAAAACCGTTTAAAGGCGAAATCACATTTGCTTTTTTCTTTCCGCGTGGTATATTGATGCTAGAATCGTTCAAATCGTCACGAAGGAGTCCTCCGCTATGAAATTTATGCTGATCGCTCTTAACGTCATCCTTGTTGCGGCCATCGGTTTCCTCGCATGGAAATATTCCAGCGATCCGGTCGCCGTGTCTTCGCATACCACATCCGTTCCGCGCACCAGCACCAAAGTCGAAAGGAAGAAATCGAACGCCGCGCTGATCGCCGCCCAGAAGAAAGCGGCTCAGGAATCCCCCTCCGTGACCGAGGAAAAGATCACCGCCATGGTGAAACGCAATATCTTCAACACCGAACGCGTGCCGGACGCCCCCGCGAACAAGAACAACCGCAACGCGCAGCAGCAGATCCGCGCGGAAATGCGTCTGGTCGGCACGTTCACCGTGGGCGATTCCATCGGCGCGATCATCATCCAGCGGCTTCAGGGCAATTCCCAGCAGCAGCTGAGGGCGCTCCAGCAGAAGGAATACGAACAGCGCATGGAGACCTCGACGCGCATCACCGACCCGAAGAAGAAAGCCGCCGCCTCGAATGCCGCTGCGGACGCCTCGGACGACGACGCGGAAAAAGTCGCGGAAAAAGACGAAGAGAAGACCGAGGACGGAGAAAAGAAAGTCGTCGTGGCCGGGAATATTTCCGCGAACAATGTGTTCCGCCAGTATCTGAAGGTCGGCGACACCACCGTGACCGGGTACACGCTCGTCGAAGTCACGAAATCGACCGCGGTCCTTACGAAGAATTCGGAACGGATCGAACTTACCCTGCTCCAGCCCTCGGAAGCCAGCAATTTCACCCGCCAGCAGAACAATAACAACCGGAACAACAATAACAACAATAACAAGAACAATAACAACAATAACAACAACCGGAACCAGCAGGCAAACAATAACAACAACCGGAACAATAACAACAATAACAACCGGAACAATAATAACAACCGTAACAATAATAATAACCGTAACAATAACAACAACCGCAACAACGACTGGTTCTGATTCCCGCGTCATTCCGCTTTCTTCTCGCTTATTCGACTTGCAATCCGGCGAACACGAGACCGGTTTCGCCTGATTGCTTGTTTTATTTTTGCTGGCCAGTCTGAGCTGTTTTCCTTTTTCCCCCGTTCGACATGAAGCTCCGTTTCCTGATTTTCCTGATCGTCTCGACCCTGTTCGCGTTTCTGCTGGCGAAACACGACGTCACGCACGCGGGCAACGAAACGTCGCGGTTTTCCGCCGTGGAATCCGTGCTGGAACGCGGCACGTTCGTGATCGACGACAGCATTTTCTCCACGCCGGACAAAGGCGAACGCAACGGGCATTTCTACGGGGACAAGCCGCCTCTGCTGACGTTCTGCGTGATCGCGTGGGGACGCATCCTGAAGTGCTTCGACGTGCGTTTTCTGGACGGCGACTACTACCGCGCGGTCTACCTGACGAACGTGCTGATCTTCATTCTCTCCTGCCTGACAGGCTGGTTTTTCTACCTGGGACTGAAGCGGCGGAAGCGGATGCCGGAATCATACCGCGTCGCGATGTCCGTGCTGTCGGTCGCCTCCACGCTCGTGCTGTCCTACGCCGTGACGCTGAACAACCACACGCTCTGCGCCGCCGTCATGATGGGGCTGATCCTGCTGCTGGAACGCTGCGAGGAGACCGGGCTCACGCGGCTGCGTGCCTTCATGGCGGGCGTCTTGACCGGGCTGCTGCTCAACCTGGAGTTCGTGACGGGCGGCGTGATGGGCATCGCCGTGTTCATCTTCGTGCTGGCCGCCGTATCGCCGCACCGGATCGAAAACGCTCTCTTGTACGCCGCCGGAGCGGGCATATTGATCCTCGCCGAGGCGGGCATGAACATGATCTCCTACGGCTCGCCCCTGCCGCTTTACATCTCCACGCACAAACCGGCGTTCACGGAGAAGAATTACATCCTCTACGCGTTCAACATCCTGTTCGGCTACGAGGGATTCTTCCTCTATATGCCGGCGCTCCTTTTTGCCGGATGCGCCTGCGCCTCGGAACGGATGCGGCGCGACCGCGTGTTCATGACCATGATGGCGTCGACCGCGGCTGCCATGCTGCTTCTG
The DNA here is from genome assembly GCA_016285335.1 of Victivallales bacterium. The sequence goes on from JAEEQO010000204.1 coordinate 4,460, forward strand.
GCGATCGGGACCTCGGATTTCGGCGGCTGGTGCTACGGGTACCGGTTCCTGATCCCGTTCGCGCCGGTCCTGCTGTACTACGCCGCGATTTATTTCGGACGGCCCCGGCCGCGCCTGAAACGCTGGGGGCTTTTCCGGCTGGCGCTTCTCTGGGGCATCGTCTTTTCCGTCGTGGGCGTGATGGACCCGTGGAACGCGAGTTACGAAGGCTCGCTCACGCAGAAAAATGCCCTGCCGGAACACTTCAGGAACAGTTTCCTTGCCAATGCGTTCGTCTTCTGCTGGCAGACCGCGCCGGACTCCGCCATCACGCAGCTGTTCATGGACCGCGTCTACGGACGCGAGTACGCCATGCTGTACCTTCTCATGGAGCTGAACAACCGCAACGACCGCGCCGGACTCAAAAAAGTCACGGCACAGATCCAG
>JAEEQO010000205.1 GCA_016285335.1 Victivallales bacterium
TCGACCGCTTTCTGGACACGCCGTCGAACCGGTCCGCCGTGCTCAACCTGGTCCGTCTCTTCCCCGCCGGCATGTTCAACAACGAGGGCGTGTCCGTGCGTCTGCGGGCGACCGCGCCGGACGTCGAAGTGATCAGCCGCATGGCAGCCATCGCCAACACGCTGGAAAATCCCTCGCAGACGCCGATGTCCGACCTGATGACCGCTAAGAAGAAAGGTCTTCTCTCCGTGCCGGCGGAGTTTTCGTCCGCGGATTTTCCGCCCGCGGAGGAGGAAGTCGAGGAAGACACGCCCAAACGCTTCCAGCCGCTTCAGATCGAAATGCCGAAGTCGAAGAAGACCTTAAAGATCCGGGTGCAGAAAACGGACGATGCCGCCGCACGCAGGACCACCGTCATCCGGATCTCCTCGGAGACGAAACGCACCGAAGCGGTCGATGTCGCAAAAAACGGCGGCATACGGAATGCTCCGGAAAAGACGGTATTGTTTTCCCCCGAAAAACAGCCCCCTGCCGCTCAGGCAGTGGCGCAGGAGACGCCTGCACCGAAGGCTGCGGATTCCGCTCTGACGGTCGAATCCGTCTGCGCCGCGCTTTTCTCCAAGTCGTTCCCCGGGGCGGAGGAACGCGCCGCATTCGATGCCATGAAAGGCTGCCGCGTGCGCTGGACCGGCGAGCTCCAGATGGCACTGCCGTTCAGCATGGACTTCACGTTCGGTTCCCGCAAGGGCGTGAAAGCCACGCTCCTCGTTCACGAAATGAAGCAGGGACAGTCCGGCATGCCGGTCGCGATCAAGGCTGTGGCGGCGTTCCCGCCGGAGCTTCAGAGCACATTGGAGGCGTCGAAGGGAAAGACCGTCGTTTTCAGCGGCGAAATCCTCAAATTCGAGCCGTTCGCCCGTGAAATCTACCTTCAGAACGCATTGCTCGAAGCCTGACTTCTTATTCCCGGACCCCGTTTTTTCCGCACTCGTCTTTTCCTTTCTGGCGGAAAAGTGCTTGACATGCGGAAAATGTATGCTATAATATTGTTTGTATTTTCACAAACAACAACCTTCCGCGGCATATTCCGCGGCCGGCGCCCCCGCCTCGAATACAACGGTTCCCGCCGGTTTCAATCACATGAGGCATTGTCATGGCACTCTTTCTCGGCGGCATCGCGTTTCTGGTACTCGGGTATTTCCTGTACGGCAAACTGGTGGAGAAGGTATTCGGTCCGGACGACCGTGAGACTCCGGCGGTGAAAATGGCCGACGGCACGGATTTCGTGGTGCTTCCGCGCTGGAAAAATATGCTGATCCAGCTGCTGAACATCGCGGGCGTCGGCCCGGTGATCGGCGTGATCCTCGGCATCAAGTTCGGCATCATCGCACTGGCCATCATCCCGATCGGCTGCGTCCTCATGGGCGCTGTGCACGACATGGCCGCCGGCATGATGTCGATCCGCGACAAGGGCGCGAACCTGCCGAAGATCGTGCATAAGAACCTCGGCATGGGATACAACGTCTTCTTCGAGTGGTTCATGGTGGTCCTGCTTCTCCTCGTGGTGGCGGTCTTCATCAACATCCCGGCCAACCTCATCAACACGACCGTGCAGGAATTCGTCCGGCCGACCGATCCCGTCGAACTGTCGACCTATAAGCCCGAGGATTTCTTCTGGGTGGCGGTCGTCACCATCTTCTGCTACTACGTCATCGCCACGATGTTCCCGGTCGACAAGATCATCGGCAAGGTGTACCCGTTCTTCGGCCTCATGCTCCTGGTCGGCACGCTCGCCATTTTCATCGCCCTGCTCGTCGCCGGATTCAAGTCGCCGAGCCTCCTGCAGGAAAGCCTGGAGTTCCAGAAGGGCAAGTTCACCCCCGACACCTCTCCGGTCTTCCCGCTCCTCTTCGTGACCATCGCATGCGGCATCATCTCCGGGTTCCACGCCACGCAGTCGCCGATCATCGCCCGCACGATGAAATCCGAACGCGAGGCGAAGAGCGACTTCTACGGCATGATGATCGTGGAAGGCATCATCGCCATGATCTGGGCGGTCGGCGGACTCGCCATCTACAACCTGAAGCCGGAATTCATGTCGAAGGGCGGACCGGTGGTGCTCTGCGAGATCACCACGCATTTCCTCGGGACCTGGATGGGCACGGTCACAGTGCTGGCGGTCGTGATCCTCGCCGTGACCAGCGGCGACACCGCGCTCCGCAGCACGCGCCTCGCCCTCTCCGAAATGCTTCATATCCCGCAGCAGAGCTTCCTGCCTCGCTTCCTGACCTGCCTGCCGCTGATCGTCCTCGTGGCCGGTCTGCTCTACTGGTCCAACAAAGACGAAGAGTCCGCCAAATCGTTCAACAAGCTCTGGAACTACTTCGCCTGGGGCAACCAGGTGCTCGCCGCCACCACGCTGATGGCCGGTACCGTGTGGCTGCTCCGCAGGGGAAGGAAAATCGGTTCATTGATCACCATGCTGCCCGGCATGTTCATGACCGCTGTCGTCGTCACGTTCATCGTCTGGACATCCGGCAAAGCCGGTCAGCCCGACGGTCTTTTCTTCTTCACCAACAGAGGCGGCCTCCCGTACAACGTCTCCATCGTGATCGGCATCATTGCCGCGGTTGCGTTCGCCGTTTTCGTCATTCGCCAGGGCAGGAAGCCGGATCCGCTGATCGACTACACCCCTGCGGCGGAACGGTATACCGTCATGGAATTCCGCCACTGCGGCAGTACCGGCCTCCAGCTGCCGAAGGTCTCGCTCGGACTCTGGCACAACTTCGGCGCAAAAGACAACTTCGATAACGCGCATTCCATGGTCTGGGACGCGTTCGACCACGGCATCACGCACTTCGACCTGGCGAACAACTACGGACCGCCGGCCGGCAGCGCGGAGGAGGCGTTCGGAAAGATCCTGAAGGCCGACTTCACCGGCAAACTGCGCGACGAGCTGGTCATATCCACCAAGGCGGGCTATACCATGTGGCCCGGCCCGTACGGCGACCTCGGCAGCCGCAAATATCTGATCGCCAGCTGCGACCAGAGCCTGAAACGCCTTGGCCTCGACTACGTCGACATCTTCTACCACCACCGTATGGACCCGGACACCCCCGTCGAGGAATCCATGCTCGCGCTCGACCAGATCGTACGGTCCGGACGTGCCCTCTACGTCGGCATTTCGAACTACTCGCCCGAACGCGCCCGCGAGGCGTTCTCCATCCTGCGTGAACTCAAGACGCCGACCGTGCTGCATCAGGTCCGTTACAACATGTTCGACCGCAAATGCGAACAGGACGGCACGTTCGATGTGATGAAGGAATTCGGCGTGGGCGGCATCATCTTCTCGCCGATGGCGCAGGGACTTCTCACGAACCGCTATCTGGACGGCATCCCGGAGGATTCCCGCATGACGCGCAAAGTGTTCCTGAAGCCGGAAGCGCTCACGCCGGAGAGACTGGAGATAATCAAAAAGCTGAACGAACTCGCGCAGGAACGCAACCAGAGTCTCGCCGCCATGACGACCGCCTGGGTGCTGCGTCAGGACGTCGTCACGTCGGCGCTCGTCGGTGCCAGCCGCATCAGCCAGATCAACGATGTGCTGGACGGTCTGAACAGGAATCCGACGTTCACCGCGGAAGAACTCGCCCGCATCGACGCGATCCTGGGAGGACAAGACCTCCACTGAAGCAGTGCCGTGCTTCGCGACGGCACAACGTCACTTACTTCTCATCTCCCGGCTCCTGCCGCAACCCGGCAGGAGCTTTCTTTTTTGCTTTCCCGGCGAACAAACGAGGGAGGAACACGTTTTTCAGGACGGACGACCCGTTTCCTCTTCGGCAAGTTCCTGTTTGATCACTTCGCACATTTCAAGCGCGTCTTTTCTCCGCCCGTATTTGTCCACGGGGTTTTCCGCGGCTTTTTGAAACCAGAAAAGCGCCTTGCGTTTGTCCTGCGGCATGTGTTCCCCGGAATACAGCATCATGGCGTAATCCCACTGGCATTCCATATCGCCCAGCATCGCGCCCCGTTTATAGAACCAGATGCCGAGGTCGAAATCCGCCTGCTCTCCGTCCCCGTACTCTCCGCACGCGCATTTGGCGCCGATCTCGTGCATGCTGAACGTGTCTTTCAAGATCAATGCCCGCAACGCCTCGTTCAGGACCGCGTTGTCCTGTTCCAGCAGTTCGATCCTCTCTGTAAGGTCGGTCAGAATCTCCATCGCCTGTTTGTGCGTGTATTCGAACTTCTTTGTCCTCGGATTCTTTTTGCGCGGTCTGCTGCTCATGGGGCTGATTCCTTATGTCTTGCAATGTTGAGGTTGGTGTTCAGTCATGCGGCCTCAGCGGAAGCCGTTGTTGTTTTCCCAGATGATGTAGTCGATCGGGATGACGATGAGGTAGAACGGCAGGGCGATCACGTCCGCGGCGAGCGCGGCGGGAAACCAGAGGGCTTTCCAGCAGACTGCTTCCACCGTGGGCGTATCGTTGGAATCCCGGTACTCGTTCATGACCTCCGTCGTCTGCTTGTCCCGGAGCGGATACAGGTTTTCCGACACCCGGACCCGGAGCGTGAAATCGGACACGGAACCGCTGGTCAGGTTTTCAAGGCCGCCGCCGTCCGCGTCCGCTGGAAATACGAGGTATTCTTTGCCGTCCGCATTGCCGCGGATGCGCCCCGCGATCATGGAGTCAGCCCAGCCCCCGGCCAGCGATTCGAAAGGCAGCACGGTCCCGTCCGGCTGTACCACGTACAGCGGGGA
>JAEEQO010000206.1 GCA_016285335.1 Victivallales bacterium
GGCGGGGCTGCTGCTCCAGCGCGGGAACAAATTCCGCGTGATGGGTGCGGCCGCGGCGGCCGTCCTGGTGCTTTGCCTGCTCCCCGCCGTCCTCAAATTCGACTGGTCGCCGTTCGTTCCGGCGGTCTGCACGGACTGGAAACGCCTGATGCTGTGGACAGCCGCCCCGCTGGCGCTGTTTGCCGCCGCACCCGTGGCGTCGCTGCTGAAGCACCGCCGGATGCTCCCGTGGGTGGTCTTCCTGGGGTTCCTGCCGTATTTCGCCGTCTGTCCGCCGTTCCTGTTCCCGTTCCTGGCGGCTTTCCGGGCGGAACCGTCCCGCTTCAAGCGGATGTAAGTCCGGCAGCGTCGCGCCGCCCGATGCGAAGAAATTTGCTTTAAATATTAAGAAACGCGCTTGATAAGCGTAGGTCGGCGGGGTATATTATGAACGAAGTTTTTTTCCCGAACCCGAAAGGAATTGTCATGATTCACCCTACCGCAATCGTCTCTCCCAACGCCCAGATCGGCAAAAACGTCGAAATCGGGCCTTACGCCGTCATCGAAGACAACGTGAAGATCGGCGACAACTGCTATATCGACGCCCACGTCAAGATCTGTCGCTACACCACCATCGGATCCGACTGCTGCATCTACATGAACGCTCTGGTCGGCGCAGAGCCGCAGGACCACAGGTTCTACCGCGGCCTCGTGTCCTACTGCGAGATCGGCCATCACACGGTCATCCGTGAATTCGTCACGATCCACCGCCCGCCGTTTGAGCAGCTGAAGACCGTCGTCGGCAACTACGTGCTGCTGATGGCGTTCGTGCATGTGGCGCACGACGTGGTGATCGGCGACCATGCGACCATCGCGAACCACACGCAGCTTTCCGGCCACGTGCATGTCGGCGACGGCGCGGTCATGAGCGGATTCGTGCTGGTCCACCAGTTCTGCCGCATCGGTGCGCTCGCAATGATCGCCCCGACCTCGCTGATCGGGCAGGACGTTCCGCCCTTCTGCATGCTCCGCGAAACCAGTTTCATCTGCGGCCCGAACACGATCGGCCTGCGCCGCGCGAATTTCAGCCCGGCCGCGCGAATGGCGATCCGCCGCGCGATCAAGATATTCTTCTTCGAGGGGCTGAACAGCCCGCACGCGCTGGAGCAGATCGAGAAGACCATCACGGACTGCCCGGAAGTCGAGCTGTTCGTGAACTTCATCAAGCAGTCGAACCGCGGCATCATGCCCGGCAACCCGAAGTACACCGGCGTGAACGACGACGTCCGCGACGCCCTCGAATCCGGCGCCACGGCTCCGCGCGGCTGACACGCCCCGAACCAGACAGACGGTCCTCCGTCCCGTACGGGGACCGCATTCCGGAAGAGGTCACCGGCACATGAAAAAAACGATGAGAATGTTTTGGGCTCTGGCAGCGGCGTTTGTGCTCGGGGCATGTTCCGCCGAGCAGAACGTGCAGCAGGAGCTCGACGAGGCGAAGTATTTCCAGAAGATCACGGCGAAGATGTCGCTGGAGCACGGATATCTCCGCCTCGACTACAAGCTCGGCGCACCGAACCAGTCGATGACGTTCCTGCTCAAGAACCAGGACGTCTCGGTCGTCACCGTCAACGAATGGTACATGAACGAGACCGACAACATCCGCCTGTACTACGCGTTCTGCGAGCCCGGCAAGTCCGGCGAGCTCCCGGAAGACGCCTGGAACCTGGCCTGGCCGGACGTGAAGCCCGGCGAGAAGATCCGGCAGAAATCCCATCCGCGCCGCTCCACGCTCATCCTCCAGCCAAACAACAGCGCCGTGATCGACGTGCCGCTGACGTTCCTGGAGCACGTCGAGCCGCCCAAACGGCAGGCACGCTACACCATTGCGCTTTGCGCCCAGATCGGCCTGAACACGCTCCAGACGAAATCCGAGGTGTTCGAGATCCCGGTCTTCCCGCAGACAAAGGACGTCGAGATCGAGTGACGCCTCGCCCGACGCCGAACGAAAGAAGCGAAAATGCCTGAACTGAAGCAATATCCCGAAGCCGGATGCCATCTGCAGCGGTTCTGCGGGGACACCATCGAATTCACGCTCGCCGGCTCAGAACCCCTGACCGGACGGGCGTTCCTCTGCACCAACATCGGAAACGCCGCCATCCACCGCGCCGAGATCATCCAGGAGACCGAACGCCGTCTGAACCCGATCGGGCAGGACTGGAACAACATCCCGATGCAGCGCGTGGACGAATACACGTTCCGCGTCCGGCTTGCGCTCGCCGAGGTCGGCCATTTTGAATGCAAATGCGGCGTCCTGGACGAAGACGGCAACACGACATGGGTCAAGGGCGACAACATGCACCTGAACGTCATTTCCGCCGCCTTCTGTTCCTCAAACACCGTCTACTGCGCGTTCGTCCGCCAGTTCGGCCCGAACAAGGGCCGCCCGGGGTCCGTCCTGCCGGACGGCGTGACCGCCGAAGGCATCGGCACGCTCGACAACGCCGGCTACTCCGTAATCCCCTGCGGCGGCACGTTCCGCGCGCTGGCCCGCGAGCTCGACCATATTGTCGGCAAGCTCAAATGCCGCATCATCCATCTGCTGCCGGTCAATCCCGTTCCGACCACCTACGCCCGCATGGGGCGCTTCGGCAGCCCGTACGCCTCGCAGGACTTCACCGCGGTCGATCCGGCCCTGGCGGAGTTCGACACGAAGGCGTCCCCGCTGGAACAGTTCTTCGAGCTGGTCGACGCGGTCCACCGCAGAAACGCGTTCATCTTCCTCGACATCGCCATCAACCACACCGGCTGGGCGTCGAAGCTCCAGGAGGAGCACCCGGACTGGTTCGTGCGGCAGGACGACGGCACGTTCGTTTCGCCCGGCGCCTGGGGCGTCACCTGGGGCGACCTGATCGAGCTCGACCACAAGAACCCGCCCCTGTGGAGCTACCTGGCGAACGTCTTCCTGACGTGGTGCCGCCGCGGCGTCGACGGATTCCGCTGCGACGCCGGATACATGATCCCGGAGGCCGCGTGGGAATACATCATCGCCATGGTCCGCCGCGAATTTCCCGACACGGTCTTTCTGCTCGAAGGGCTCGGCGGGGCGTTGGAAGTCACGCAGGCGCTGCTGGACCGCGCGAACATGGACTGGGCGTACTCCGAGCTCTTCCAGAACTACTCGCGCCAGCAGATCGAGGGCTATCTGAACTACGCCTGGAGCGAATCCTGCTCGAACGGCATCATGATCCATTACGCCGAAACGCACGACAACAACCGCCTGGCGGCATCCGGCGAACGCTACGCCATGCTCCGCACCGCGCTGAGCGCGATGGCATCCTCCTGCGGCGCGTTCGGCTTCACCAACGGCGTGGAGTGGTTCGCAAAAGAGAAGGTCGACGTGCATCAGGACAGCGCGCTGAACTGGGGCGCATCCCCGAACCAGATCGCCTACATCGCCCGCCTGAACACGATCCTCGCCCTGCATCCGGCGTTCTTCAACGGCGCGTTCGTCAAGTGCATCGACTCCGGTTCGCCTGACATCGTGGTGATCATCCGCACCAACCGCGGCGCGGAGCACTTCGTGCTCATCGCCATGAACCTGAACTGCGACCGCACCATGACCGCCGAGTGGGATTCGAGCCACGCCCGGTTCACGCGGGAAAAGATGTACGATCTCATCTCCGGCCGCCGCATGGACATCCTGTCCCGCGGCCACAAATGGAGCCTGCCGCTCGCCCCCGGCCAGGTCGTCTGCCTGAGCCCGGAAGAGGACTGGCTGCCGAAGATCAGGGATGCAGCCGCCGCAGACGGTCTGGAATACGACCATCTGGAGGACCAGCAGGCGGCCGCGCTCGTGCTGCGCGCCCTGGCTGCCAAGCACGGCACGCCGGTCCTGACGGACGATGACATCCCCGCGCTGGTGCGCCGTCTGCGGGAGTCGCCCGAAAGGTTCCTGCAGGAGCTTTACGAGGGACGGACGGATGTTCCGTACGTGGTCTGGAAATGGCCGGAAGACCTTCACCGCGAGGTCATCGTGGCGCCGGGCCGTTCCATCCTCATTTCCTCGCCCGTGCGGTTCCGCTTCTACGTGGTGCGCCCCGAAGACGGCCGCGTGATCGCCAATGCCCGCTCGATCTCATGCTCGGACGGCCGGTTCGTTTCCATCCTCCCGGCATTTCCCGTTCCGGACAAGCCGCTTGAACTGCGCGTTTCCGTCTTCGTATCCGAGGACGCCGGACTGCGTCGCGACAACGCCGTCCTGATGCTTCTGCCGAAAGACGTCGACAAGGCGGTCGTCTCCCTTACGCGCGACGAGTTTTTCCTGAAGGGACGGACGTTCCTCCAGACCAACGGGCGCGGCGCCGCGGTCCATGTCTGCGTGGAAAGCGGACGCCTCCTCAGCCGTTACGACGCGATCCTGCTGGCGAACCTGCACCCGGAGATCCCTGTTGACCGCCACATCATGTGGCGGCGTTTCCGCATCTGGATGATCTACCGCGCCCGTCGCCAGATGATCACAACCGAAATGATCGAAACGTTCCACATCGCGTCCGACGGCGGCGCCGTGTGGCATTTCAAGGTCCCCGTCGGGAACGCCCGCGTGGTCGGCCTTGTGCTCAAGATCTACATGATCCCGGACCGCAACGCCGTCCGGGCGTCGTTCCACCGGTATGCCTACAAGGGCGTCGGCGAGACGATCGCCGATTCCGAGCCGGTGCATCTCCTCATCAGCCCCGACCTGGAAGACCGCAATTTCCATTGC
>JAEEQO010000016.1 GCA_016285335.1 Victivallales bacterium
CCAGATGATGTAGTCGATCGGAATAACGATAAGGTAGACCGGCAGGGCGATCACGTCCGCAGCAAGCGCGGCGGGGAACCAGAGGGCTTTCCAGCAGACTGCTTCCACGGTGGGCGTATCGTTGGAATCGCGATACTCGTTCATGACCTCCGTCGTCTGCTTGTCCCGGAGCGGATACAGGTTCTCCGACACCCGGACCTGAAGCGCGATTTCGGAATCGGAATTCGGGGCGGCCAGGGTATCGAAGCCATCGCCGTCCGCGGACACGGGAAACATGAGGTATTCTTTGCCGTCCGCATTGCCGCGGATGCGCCCCGCGATCATGGAGTCAGCCCAGCCCCCGGCCAGCGATTCGAAAGGCAGCACGGTCCCGTCCGGCTGTACCACGTACAGCGGGGAACCCGCGGGGTCTGTGGCGCCGAACGGGCTTTCGTCCGCCTCTTCGTCTGCGGTAAACAGCCGGATGCGGAACGGCTGCGCCAGATATTGCATGTCCCGGGGGCGTACCCGGAGCCGGAGCGTATCGCCGTGGCTGAGCGGGAGCTTTTCGGGGACGGCCGTGAACTCGCGGATGCCGTCGGCGTAGCTGGAACTGCTCTCCCCTTTCCAGGTGAGAATGTCCACGGGCTCCGGCGCCACGATGAGGCGCCTGAGCGCGTCGTCCGAAGTCAGGGAATCCGGGACGGAAACGGGCATCAGATATTTCGCGGGGGGCGCATCCGGGTCGGGCGTCACGATCAGGGTGCAGCGACGCGACAGGACCTCCGGCGGCGGGTCCAGCGGGATCCGTTCCTCCACGTCCCGGATCGAGGTCCAGGCGGGCTTGTGGTGAAAAAGCCCGTAGAGCGGCAGATAGTTGTACTGCTTCGTGCGTTTGCTCGTGAAAACGATCTCGTTACCGTCCGACGACATCTCGTAGCGGTAATCGCAGTATTCGGTCCGGGTCGTGCCGAGGTCGTTGATGACCGAAGCGGTCACGCACCCGCCGCCGAACAGGCTCAGGACAAAACAGAACAACGCCGAAAACAGGATGTTCCCGAGGGAGAAACCCCGCCGGCCGAACGTCTTTTCCTGTTTTGTCCGTATCATCCTCGTGAAACAGGCAGATGCAGTGTGTTAAGCTTTTGCCTCGGCGGCGGCCTTTTCCGCTTCCAGCAGTGCTTCCGGCGTGAACGTCACGAGCTGGGCGTTGGCGGGATTGTTTCTTGCCGCGTCCCAGAGGTCGGCAAGGAGCTTTTCCGCCTCGGCGGCGTTTTCGGACCGGTAGCCGCTGTCGCCGATGTTGGAAAGGCGTTCCAGGATGGTCGTCGGGACGAAGTCTCCGAGCGGGACTTTGGTCATGAAGGCGTCGTCCTTGCGGCGGTCATGCGTGACCTCGATCACGAGTCCGGCGGCGATCAGGTCGTACAGCACGGCGCGCGTGATGCGGATCGGGATCTCCAGCTTGTCGGAGATGTCCGTGACGTTCACCGCTCCGGTCCGGCTGTCGAAGGCTTCGCCGAGGAGCTTCATGATGCGGAGGGCGCAGATGGAGCGGTAGTGCATGCTGAGGGGATAGTCGCCGGGATAGTATTCGAAATAGTTGACGTTCTGGACGGCGAACGCGAACTGTGCGCCGAGCAGGATCACGGTCCAGCTCGCCTGAAGCCACAGCAGGAAGAACGGCAGCGCGGCGAAGCTTCCGTAAACCTTGTTGTAGCTCGTCAGGATCGTCTGCAGGAACATGTAGATGTACTGGGTGACGATGAGGAGCGTGCCGGTCAGGACGGCGCCCGCGAACGCGGCTTTCGGCTTGACGCGGGTGTTCGGGATGAAGAGGTAGAGGAAGAAGAACATGACCCAGGAGAGCACGACCGGGAAGACGTAACGGATGGCGTCCAGCAGATAACCCCTTCCGGGAAGCCACGAGGCCTTTGCGATGCTGGCCATGCCGAAGGTGTTGAGACCGAGGAGAAGCACCGCGAAAACCGGGCAGAGGAGCAGCAGCGTAATGTAGTCGCTGAGCTTGCGGAGCATGGGCCGTCCCTGCTTGATGCCCCAGATGTCATTGAACGAGCTTTCGATGTTGGCCAGCAGTTTCAGCGCCGTGAAGAACAGCATGCCGATGCCGATGCCCGTGATGACGCCGCCCGCGGCGACCTTGAGCGTGATATCCGCAAATTCCATGATCCTTTCGGCGACTTCTTCATGCCCGGCAAAGCTCTCGATGAGCTTTCCGCGGAGCATCTCCTCGAAGTTGAAGCCGCGGGCGATGCCAAGGAGAAGCGCGACGAGCGGCACGACCGACATGAGCGTGAGGAAGGTCAGCGAGGAAGCCCGCAGCCCGCATTTGTTTTTCACGAAGTTCTTGCCGGTCAGCAGGAGGACGCGTTCGATGGCAAGCGGGATGACTTTGCTTTTCGGCAGGTCGGCCGTGCGGACGTTCCAGACTTTCTGCTCGATCTGTTTCAGCGGGGCGGCTGATTCCTTGGCAGTCGGTTGTTCCGCGACATTGATCGCGGATTTCGTCTCGGACGCATCGGCGGTGCGGACATCGCTGCCGGTCTGCACTTTTTCATTCAGGGGTGTTGGTTCCATGGTTGATCGCTCCATGTGAGGGAAGGGTTAGCCCGCTCCTGCCGGTTCCGGTCCGGGATCGGGAAGCACGGCGGGCGCCGTTTCCCCCGCCGGAACAGGCGCGGGTTCGGGAGTATTGACGGGAGAAGACGGCCAAAGGAGTTTGACCGCGGAAACGATGACGATGACTTCGACGACGGCCTCGAAGAACTTCTGCGGGGCGCGTTTGACGAACAGCACGCCCAGGACCGCGCCAATCACGATCAGCGGGAGCACGGGCAGGACGGCCCGCAGGGCGGCGAGGGTGACACGCCCCTCGAAACAGAAGACCGGGAGCTTGGTCCAGTTCATGATCATGAAGAACCAGGCGCAGGTGCCGACGTAACGGTCCTTCGGAAGCTTCATGCTCAGCAGATAGAGCGCCATCACGGGCCCGGCGGCGTTCGCCACCTGCGTCGTGAATCCGGCGGCGAGGCCGACCGCGGCGGAAAATGCCCAGTGGCTCGGGACGTCCGCATGGCGGAAAAACGCGATGCGGACCAGGTGAACGGCGGCGAGCAGGAGGATGATCCAGCCGATCAGGATGCGGAGATGTTCGGGCCTGTCCAGAAAACGCAGGGTGACGAATCCGAGCGCCAGCCCCAGCATCGTGTAGGGGAGCAGACGGAGCACGATCTTCCAGTCGGCGTTCTTCCGGTAGTACGACACCGCGAAGATGTCGCCCGCGCAGATCATAAGCAGCATCACGCCCGTCGCGAAGCCCGGGTTGCTATCGAACGCGACCGCCAGCAGGATCACGGGCAGCATGCCTAGTCCGGGAATGCCCGACTTGTTCACGCCAACGAGCAGGGCGGAAGCGGCGAGGATGAACAGCTGGAACGCCGTCATGCCGGGGAAGACGGTTGCGAGGAAGTCCGGCATTATCGGAGACCCTCCTGTTCCTCGTTCAGACGGTCGAAGAACGCCCGCATGAACGCCGCCCGGTCCGCGGCCATGCGGCGCGCGGGATCCGTCAGCAGATGGTCCGGGAGCTTGCGGAGCTTCACGAGATATTCGCGGTAGGCGGAGTCCTGGCTGGAGTACGATTCCGAGGCGAGGGCCTCCTGTTCGGTGTTGTGCAGGCAGGCGCCGATACGACCGGCGAAGTGGAACGCGCGCGCTACGCCGAACGCCCCGAGCGAGTCGAGCTTGTCGGCGTCGTACACGATGCAGGCTTCGGGCGTGGCGGGTTTGAGCTTGCCGCGGTAGCGGTGCGTCCGCACGATCTCCGAAACGTGGTCCAGGAACGCCGCGTCTTCGCAACCCTCCTCCTGAAGGATGCGCCTCGATTTCTCCGCCCCGAGCGCGGCGTGGCAGAGCTTTCCGCCGGAAGCAAGCTCCTCGGGACGCGCCACGTCGTGCAGCAGCGCACCGAAACGAACCGCGTCCAGGTCGCAGCCGGGTTCCTCCGACGCGATCCGTTCGGCGTTTTTCAGCACACGGAGCGTGTGGGCGAAATCGTGGCATCCGGGAGCGTCGCCGAGTTCGCGCCGCACCCGTTCAAACACACGGTCCCAGAGGCGGGAGGCTGCCCCGGAGGAGTTCACGGACGTGCCTTCCAGTGAGTTGGATCAGGCCTTGTCCGCGCCGGGAGCCTTATCCGCGGTTTCCGGTTCGGCGTCCAGCTGGGAGAGGTCGGCCGAAGGATGCACCACCTGAAGCGAGTGGCGTTCCTTCGGGATCACGGTCAGCCATTTCGGCTTGCCGAATTCGTCGACGCCGAGATCGACCACGAAATAGCGCTTTTCGTCCTCGGCCCTGTCGTAGCCGATGATCGTGCCGCGCGGGATCATGTTGTGCTTGTCGATGATCGCGTTGCGGATGCGGCAGTGTTCGCCGATGTCGACGTCGGACAGCAGGATGCAGTTATGGACCGTGGCGTAGCTGTGGACGAAGACCTTGTTGAACAGGATGGAGTCGGTGACCGTGCTGCCGGAAACGATGCAGCCGTCGCAGACGATGGAGTTGATCGCCTTGCCGATGCGCGGCAGGCCGGAGGAGTCGACTTCCTCGTTGTGGATGAACTTGGCGGGGGGCAGGCTGTAGTGGTAGTTGTTGATCGGCCAGAGCGGGTTGTAGAGGTCGAGGTGCGGCGTGGTGCTGCGGAGGTCCATGTTCGCCTCGAAATACGCCTTCAGGGTCCCGACGTCGCGCCAGTAGGGCTTCGAGGAGAGGTCCTGCCCGGGGATCACGTTCGTGTAGAAATTGTAGGCGTACAGCCTTTTCGTCTTCACGAGGGCGGGGATGATGTCCTTGCCGAAGTCGTGGCTGGTCTTGCCCGCGTTGTGGTCGCGGTTCAGCAGGGTCAGCAGGTCGCCGGAGTTGAAGATGTAGTTGCCCATGGAGGCCAGGCACATGTTCTTGTCGTTCGGCAGCGGGATCGGGTTCTTCGGCTTCTCCTGGAACCCGACGATGCGCCACTGCTCGTCGACCTCGATGATGCCGAACTGGCTGGCTTCCTCGATCGGGATCGGGATCGCCGCCACGGTCGCGATGGCGTTGTTCTGCTGGTGGAAGTCGACCATCTGGCTCACGTCCATGCGGTAGATGTGGTCGGCGCCGAACACCGCCACGAGGTCCGGGTCGAAGTCCTCGATGAGGTTCATGTTCTGGTAGATCGCGTCCGCCGTGCCCTGATACCATTCGCGTTCGCGGGTCTGCATCTGGGCGGGCACCGGGATGATGAAGTGGCCGCGCTGCTGGGCGTTCGAGAGGTTCCAGCCGTTGATGATGTGCTCCATCAGGCTCTGCGATTTGAACTGGGTCAGGACGAAGATGCTGTCGATGCCGCTGTTCACGAAATTGCTCAGCACGAAGTCGATGATACGGTACTTGCCGCCGAACGGGACGGCGGGTTTCGCGCGCTGGTCGGTCAGGGGAGCCAGGCGGGTGCCTTCGCCGCCGGCGAGGATCATGGCCAAAACAGATGTTCTCATAGTTCAAGACCTCCTGGGTGTGTAATGTGCAATTGATGAAATTCTTTACTTTAAGAGAAAATATACCCCCTGCGGGAACAAAGTCAAGACGAAAAGGGCAAAAAAAGCCGGAAAAGGCGTTTTCGGGCGAAAATAGTCCGGCCGCCAGCCCGTTTTTAATGTTTTTTCGAAAAATTAGTCGAAACTAACTTGACATCGAAAAAAAGTGTGGTATAGTATATTCAGGACAAAAAAGTCCCGGAACCATCCGCAGGCCGCCGATGCACGGCGACCGCTGCCAAAAATGGGAGAATGTGAAAAGGGACCGGCGCTCTTTCCGTTCCGATTTTTTTCGGGATATGAACAGAATACGCCGGGTAGGGTGATGCAGGGCAAGTCCGGTCTTTCCAGCCGGATTTGCCGGATGGTTCCGGGGCTTTTGTCTGTTTCAACGCGTTCCGTATTGTTCCGGCAAAGTGTATCCGTTCAAAGTTAGCTCGAACAAACTTTGAATGTCTTTTTATCACGTTTTTGTACGGGAGCCGTCACGGTGTTTTTGCAGTGGACCTACAGCGACGGTTCCCGTCTTTCTTTCCCCGCATGGCCGTATCCGCCGCAAAAAAATCATTGTTCTCCCGATTATTTCAAACATTTTCCCGCATTTTCTTTATAAAAATAGCGTTTCGGCATTTGAAAAACGCGGAAAAGCGTGTATTTTCCTGTTACGGACATTCTTTCACACGGACAGGAACCCTGAACCGCATTGGCGCCCCAAGCCCTACCACCCGCCCGCGGAGAAACGGAATCGGCACACATGGACGATAACATCAAAATCGAAGTGGAAATCTTCTGCGGCATGACCTGCTACATGCTCGGAAACGCCCGCATCCTGAACATCGGGGCGCATCTGCCCGAGAAATGGCTCCCGCACATCGAACTGATGGTATCGCCCTGCCCGGTCGACTGCGGATGCCTGGACCTGGCGAAAGCCCCGTTCGCCCGCATCAACGGGCAGCTCATCCAGAACGCCACGCTGGAATCCGTCTGCGCGGCGATCACCGAGATCATGAAGCAGCAGGAGGAGGCATGACCATGGATTATTCGAACAGTCCCGAGCGCCAGCGGCGCGAACTGATGATCCGCCTCGCCTGCGAGTTCAAAAACGGCACGCTCGCGGAAACGATCGACAAGCTCCCGTACTATGTGAAGCCGTCCGGCACGAAGCCGCTTCACTGCTGCATCGAACACGACCGCGCGGTCATCGCCTGCCGGACCATGGCGCTCCTCGGGCTGGACGCCCAGGACGAGCAGGACGACAGCCGTTTCCCGCACGAATACCTTGAACAGATCTCCGCGGACTCCGAGCGTCCCGAACGCCCGCTGACGATCGCCCGCACCGCGTGTTCGTGCTGCCCCGACGCCAAGATCGAGGTCGTCCAGAGCCTGTGCCGCAACTGTTTCGCCCAGACCTGCATTCACGTGTGCCCGAACAACGCCATCAACATCATGCGCGGGAAGGCGTTCATCAACCAGGACGCCTGCGCCCAGTGCGGCAAATGCCTCATCGACGTCTGCCTGTACAACGCCATCAAGCGGTTCCCGATCCCCTGCGAGGCGGCCTGCCCCGTCGGCGCGATCAAAAAGAATGAACAGGGCTACGCAGAGATCGACTTCAAGAAATGCACGTTCTGCGGCAAGTGCTTCCGCGCCTGCCCGTTCGGCGCGGTCATGCAGCGGTCCGAGCTCATCCCCGTGATGAAGGCGCTGACCGAGGGCCGTCAGGTCGTCGCGCTCGTGGCTCCCTCGACGCCCAACCAGTTCCCGGGCGGCCGCGACAAGCTTTTCAAGTCCCTGCGGAAGGTCGGCTTCTCGGAGATCGTGGAGGTCGCCGAGGCTGCCGAGACCGCCGCGGGCATGGCCGCCGGGGAGTTCATCCGCAAAATGAAGCTCGGCGGCAAGCTCGTCGCCGATTCCAGCTGTCCGGCGTTCGTCGAGCTTGTGCGGCGTCATCTCCCGGCCATGCGGCCATATCTTTCGTCGGTGCCGAGCGCCATGGCGCTGGCGGGACAGAAAGCCCGCGAACTCTACCCGGACGCGGTGAACGTCTTCATCGGCCCGTGCATCGCCAAACGCTTCGAATCGCTGTCCTGCCCCGGCGTCGACCGCGTGATCACGGTCGAAGAGCTCGGCGCCATCCTGATCGCGCTGGGCGGAGCCGAACTCGAGCCGCAGGACTACATCCCGCAGGAGGCGGACGCTTCGGAACACGATTTCTCGCGCACCTGCGCCGCCACGGGCGCCATGCTCGCCGCCGCGCTCGAATCCGAACCCATGCTCGAGCTTCAGGAGAAGTTCATCGACGGCATCAACGCCCAGACCCTGAAGCTGCTTCACCTTTTCCTGTTCGGCAGGTCGCACGCCAATTTCATCGAAGTGCTCGGCTGCAGCGGCGGCTGCCAGAACGGCCCATGCACTTTTTCCATTCCCGACTGATCCCGGAGGAGCTGTAAGATGACATCGTTGTTCCGATATGTGTTCACGGCCGCGGCGGTCTGCGCCGTTCTGCTGTCCGCATCCGCGCTCCGCGCCGCCGATCCCGCTCCGAAGACCGACGAGTCCGGCTGGATCCTGCCCGGCGCGAACGCCGGCACTGGATGGCATCTCCGCCTGAAGGACGCCCGCGCCGAAGCCGCGAAGGACGAAAAACCCATTCTCATCGTGTTTTCCGGCCCGGACTGGAGCTCCGGCAGCAAAAGATTCGAATCCTCGATCCTGAAGTCAAAAGAATTCACCACCTCGGTGCGTCCCGCGGTCGTCGGCCTCTATATCCAGCACTTCGTGACCGTCGCCGCGCCGGAAGCTCAGGTCGATTCCAACCAGTCGCTGCGGAAAGCGCTTGCCGTTCCGCCGGTCTACCCGTGCACGGTCATTCTGGCGTCCGACGGGAAAAAGATCCTGGGGGTCATCCCGGGTGCGCCGGAAAAGAAGGCGTATCTCCGGCAGGTGGCCAAGCTCGCGGGGATCGCGATCCCGGAATAAAGGTCCGGCGGAGGCGCACCGTCGGCGGCACGCTGTTCCGCATTGCCGCGGCTTCGTATTTTTCCGCCTGAAATTGAACGGCTTTTTTCCGTTCGTTCCCTTGACATGACCTTTTAGCGTGGTATATTATTATAAAATTCAGCAGACAGCAGACGGACGTTTTTCCGTCGGGTCGCTCACGCTCTCCTTACTGACGATCACGGAAAAACGGCTGTCCGTGGCGCATGTCCGGCGGCATTCCGCGGGGCGCGTCCGGAATAACGATCATTCAGGAGAAAACGATGAAACAACGGATTTTCGGCGCCGTGCTTGCGGCTGCCGCAGTGACTGCCGGCGTGTTCCTGTCGGCGTGTTCCCTGTTCCGCGGCACGACGGACAGCATACTCGACGACGGCGAGGACGCCATCGCGTCAAACCGTGCGGCGTCCGGGATCGACACGGCGGAATTCACATACGAATTCGGTGACGGCGGGACCGCGCTGGTCCGCTACGAAGCGCCGGACCATGTCCGCCTCGACGTCTGGGACGGCGCCCGCACCGCGGTGTTCTGCCTGACCGGTGCGTCCGGATGGATGTATGTCCGCGGGGAATTGTTTGACATGACGGCGGAGGATATCGCGGAGATGCACGCCGCCCTGCTCCAGGCGATCCCGTTCCAGGTGAACTTCCAGGATATCTTCGGCGATGCCGAGCTTCAGGAGGAGACCGAATTCGTCTGCGGCGAGGAGTGCGACGTGATCCACGCGAAATTCCGCCGCAGTCCGAGATTTCCCGTCAAATTCTGGTTCAGCGAGGGTTCCGACCAGCTGGTCCAGTTCGAGGTCGAGCGGGAAGACGGCGTCCATACGATGCAGTATTTCGACTACCGCACGTTCGATGAAGACGTCTCGCTGCCCACGCACATGTTCCGGTTCTCGCCCGACGGAGCCGTGAAGGTCACGCTGATCTATTTTGAGGCCAATGCCGAAATTCCCGACCACGTATTCCGGAAGCCCAAAAAACTGAGTGAACTGGAAGGAGACAGATGATGAAGCTTACCATGACCGTTTTTCTGACGGCGGCCGCCCTGTCCCTCCGCACGGCCGCGTTTGCAGCCGAACCGGCGGATTCGGACCTGAAAAGAACCGACGTCACGCTCCGCGGCGCCAAGGAGCTCAAGCTCAAGGACGCCTACATCCTCGACAGGAAGCCGAACGGGGTCACGCTCGCGTACAGGGACGGCTGCATGTTCGTCCGCTTCTCCGACCTGCCGCGGGAATTCCAGCAGATGTTCGGCTACGACCCGGTCAAGTCCGCCCGCTACGAAAACAAGGTGAATGTCCAGAAGAAGCTCATCGAACGGGAGGAGAAGGAGCGGAAGGAAAGGGAGCAGAAGCGGAACTCCGAGGAGAACAAACGTTACAAGGACAGCCGGATCAACGCCCAGCAGCAGAAAATCAGCAGGCTCGAACACGAACTCGCGGAAGCGCAGAAGCGCCTCGACACCATGGACAAGACCATCAGCCAGGACCGCGACGCGCTCGGCATGTCCACCGTCGGCTCCTCCCGCGTCAGCATCGAATCTCCCTGGGGATACGGCGGCCCCATCCGCAGCGGCGAACACAACGCGGCCGTCACCAACATGCTTATGAAGGAAGTCAACATGCTGGACGCGAAACGCGAGAACCAGGCGCAGAACGTGATCGACCTGCAGCTGAAACTCGAGGCCGCCCGAAGAACGCTGGACAAGATGCTCCCGGACGACAAAGACTGATTTCCGTTTGTTCTGCTCATCCTTCCTCGAACCGAAATCGGAGAAAACACGGCAATGAAAAAGAATCCTCTGCGCTTCAGCCGGCACAACAAGGCGTTCAACTTCAGCCTGCTCGCCGTCGGCATCATCCTGCTCGGGTACATCATATTCAACTCTATCGAGATCAGCAGGAACATGCACGCCTTGAACAGTGCGCGGCTGGAATTTCA
The DNA here is from genome assembly GCA_016285335.1 of Victivallales bacterium. Next base: position 10,512 of record JAEEQO010000016.1, read on the forward strand.
GGCATACACCCGCGTAAAGACCCGTCTCCGCGACGGTTCGGACAACTTGACCGAGAGCGTGCGGCGCTATGTTACGACCGGCGAAAAGAAGTTCCGCGACGAGTATTTCAAGGAAGCGGAGGAAACGAAAAACCGCGAATGGGGCATGGGCCTGCTGAAATCGCTCTCCGACGAGGGGGAAGTCACGGGCCGCATCAAGCAGTATGTCCATGACGCGATGGGATATTCCGTCGAGCTGATGAAACTGGAGTACGCCGCGATGCGTCTGATCGCGACGGAGGAGGATCTCGCCGATCCGGCCTATCCAAAAGCGCTGAGAAACGCCGACGTCCCGGCCGAGGACCTCGAAAAGGGGTTTGTCGAACGGAAGCGCATGGCGATCAGGATGCTGTTCAGCGACGAGTACGCGGAATCGAAGCAGGCCATCTACAATGCTCTGGACGACAGTCTGCTGGGGGCGGCCAAGCTTGCGGACTTCCGCCGCGAAGAGGCGGCGAAACGCCAGACGAACCTGTGGATCAACCAGATCGTCTCCATGGCGCTTTTCGTCCTGACATTCCTCGTGCTGCTGATCTGGTCGGAGTATATTTTCACCCGCAAAACGACGTTCCTGCAGGAGATGCTGGACACCATCCCGCTCATGATCTTCCTGAAGGACCGGAAGACCAGGCGCTATCTGGATTACAACCGGGCATTTTCCGATTATCTGCATTTGTCCGGCAGGGAAGACTTGAGGGGGAAAACCGACCACGAGATCCTGAATTCCGATTCCGCCCGCGAGATCGAGATCAACGACGAAAACGCCCTGGGCAAGGGGAACCGGCCGACCGTGTACTATGAGAGCGTGCCGACTCCCACGGGCCAGCCCCGCTTCTTCCGGACGACCAAGCTCGCCATCAAGGATTCCGACGGGAATCCGTGCCTGCTCGGCATGGCGCTGGACATGACCGAGGAGCACGAGCGCCAGCTGAACAGCGAGGCTTCCGAAGAGGCGCTGATGACGCTTCAGCAGGAACCTCTGCTCGCGACGCCGGTCAAGATCCTTGAGGTCATCCGCCGCAGACTGAACGCCGATTACTGCTATATGGCACGCTACCGCGAAGTGGAAGGCGTGATTTCCATCGACCCGGAGGCGTTTGTCATCCGCGGCGGACGCAGCCTGCCGAAGCAGATCTCCTCAAGCACCCGCGCGGTCTCCGACCTGGTCGACCGGGTCCGCATGCTCGGATGCTGCACGTTCAACGGCGAGGAGTCCGCCCGTCTCCGCAAGATCTTCCGGGTCGACCAGACGGCGCCGGACACGCCGAAGGCCGCCACGCACGTCGCGATGCGGCTGACCGTACAGGGCGAATTCTGGGGCATCCTTTCCGTGGCATACGTTTCCAACCGGAACCTGAACGACCTGGAAAAGGATTTCTTCCGGAAGAACGCCCATATTTTCGAGACTTCTCTCGAACGCGCCATCGTGTACGATGCGCTCGCCAAGGCAAAGAACGAGGCGATCTACGAAGGCAACATCTCGAGCAGCGTCCTCAACCTCATGCCCATCCCCTGCATCGTGAAGGACCCCGCCAACGAATTCCGCTTCATCCGCTGCAATCAGGCTTACGCTTCGCTGCATCTCCTGAAGCCTTCGGACATGGTCGGCAAGTGCGACGGAGATTTCTATGAGGGCGAATCGCTCGATTTCATCAGGCGCACAGACGCCGAGGCACTGGCAAAGCGCGAAATCGTCCATTTCGAGCACGCCTGCCTCTGGGGCGACTGCAACCGCCGCGTCTTCCTGTACTGGAAACTCCCGATCACGCTGAAGGACGGCCGCACCCTCCTCTTCTGCGTGGCGCAGGACATTACCGAGATCAAGCAGAAAATCAACACCGAACACTTCCGCAACGAGATCACGGCGTTCCTGCTCGGCCATTCCGAACCGGAGGAACTGCTCGACTTCGTGGCGAAACGCCTCATCGAGACCCTCGGCTGCCAGCACGTGCTCCTGCACCGGCACGACGGCACGCGCCAGGACTGGTTCCCGGACAACGACCACATCTACTGCAACAAGTGCGTCGACTGCCCGCTGAAGACCGCCGATCCCGCGCTCTTCTGCCACAACGGCAACGTGGTGCTGAACGACAGCAATATCTCCGAATTCCCGCTCCCGGACAACTGCCCGACCAGGATCCTCATCGCCCGCCAGATCTTCTTCGAGGGCGACGAATGGGGCAAGATCGGGACGCTCTTCACCGGGGACGCGTTCGAGTCGCTCGGGTTCTGCGAGGAGCTGCTCGAACAGGTCGCGAACGTGATCTCCGTCTGCATCGAGCGCAAGGCGCGCAACATGGTCATCAAACGCCAGAACGAGGAAGTCGTCCGCATCAACAGCCAGCTCCAGCTCGCGCGCGACCGCGCCGTCGCCGCCGAAAAGGCGAAGAGCTATTTCTTCTCCTGCATCAGCCACGACATCCGCACGCCGCTGAACGCCATCATCGGCTACACCGAACTCCTGAAAAAAGGCGGCGAGAACGAGAAGGAGCGGGACGGCGCTTACGACGCCATCACCATGAGCGGACGTTCCCTGCTTCAGCTTGTCAACGACATGATCGACCTCGCCAGGCTCGAATCCGATTCTCTCGTGATCGAACCCGTGCCTTCCGACCTCAACGCCCTTGCCGCGAAAGTCCTGCGGTCCTTCGAGATCGCCGTCGCGGGCAGGCCCGTGAAACTGCGCGGCGAATGGGACGATTCCGTGCCGTACGTCGAGATCGACCCGAAGCGCATGTGGCAGATCCTGTTCAACCTGCTGGACAATGCCGTCAAGTTCACCGAGGAGGGCGAAATCGCCCTGAAGCTCGCGTTCGAACGGGAACGGGGATCCGGCAGAGGCGTCCTCTCCATTTCCGTTTCCGACACCGGGGCCGGCATGAGCGAGGAGGAACAGAAGCGCATCATGCAGCCGTTCGCCTCGCTCTCCGAAAACGGCGAACACGAGATCGGCGCCGGGCTCGGCGTGACCATCTGCCGCCACCTGATCGAAAGCATGAACGGCACGTTCGAACTTCGGTCCGAGGAAGGCAGGGGCTCCGCCTTCGACATCCGGATCCCGAACGTCAGATTCTCCGAACGCACCGGCAGTTTCCCGCGTCCCGGCAGCCGGATCGACTTCCACGGCAAGGCCCGCGAATCGCTCCGCGTCCTCATCGTGGACGACGTGCCGCTGAACATTTCCGTCCTGCGGGCAATGCTCCGCAAAAACGGCGTGACCGACATCGTCTGCTCCGTAAACGGCAAAGACGCGCTCGCCAAGATCCGTTCGGATGCCGCCGGTTTCGACCTGGTCCTCACCGACCTCTGGATGCCTGAAATGGACGGACGGAAGATGCTTCAGGTGCTCCGCACCGAAACGCGCTTCCTGTCGCTCAACGTCATCGCCATCACCGCCGACGTCGACGCAAAGGACGAATGTATGAAACTCGGGTTCAGCGACGTCATCTTCAAGCCCGTCACGCTCGCCAAGATCGTCGACTTCCTGCCGCCGTCCGGCCGGCAGCCGGGCTGACGCCGGACCGCCGCATACACGGCCCTTAACGACGACGGATGCCGCGGAAACAGCGAAGACGGACGCGCAGACTCCGACTTCGCCGGTGTCTTTCGGACACAAAACGCCCCTGAAAAAAACGGCGAAAGGGAAAATCTGAAGGGAAACCGGAATCCGTGCTGACGGGCGGCGATATCCGCCTGCCCGAACTCTGCCGGGCACTGCCGCAGGGGAAGCTTCGCCTCGGGCATGGTCCTTTGGAACAAAGCCAAAAAAATGGCGGAGAGAGGGGGATTCGAACCCCCGAACGGGAATATCCCGTTAACGGTTTTCGAGACCGCCGCCTTCGACCGCTCAGCCATCTCTCCGGAGCTTGCAAAAAAAAGAAAGTGAAATATAATATACCCCGCAAAAACAAAAAAGCAAACGTGATCGCGCTTTTTTGATTTTCCTCCGCGCCGTTCTTCGCTGTCGTGAACCGACTTCCGGTTTCCTCTTCGGCGGTCGGGGAAATGAGGCGAGCACTGCCGCAAAGCGTTATCCAGCCGCGTTTATTTATTACATTTTTCCGCGCATGTGTGCGGAATCCGCTTGATTTTTCAGGATTTAAGATGTACATTATTCAGCTTATGCATTTTTTTATACAAGAAATAAACGACGAACAGCCAAAACAACACGAGAGAGGAGGCTGAGTGATGGCGAGTGAATTCGCGACGCTGTCCGTGAACGGACAGGACATTAAGTTGCCGATCATTGTCGGGACCGAGGGCGAAAAAGCGATAGATATCACAGCTCTCCGCAAGTCGACCGGCTACCTGACGTTCGACCCGGGCCTGATGAATACCGCTGTCTGCCGCAGCAGCATCACATATGTGAACGGCGAAAAAGGCATCCTGTGCTACCGCGGGATCCCGATCGAAAAACTTGTGGCGGACGAGAAACTGCGTTTCGTCCACATCGCATACCTGCTGGTCCACGGCAACCTGCCGAACCCGGAGGAGGCGCGCGCGTTCTCCAGCCTGCTGAACGTGAATTCGCTGCTGCACGAGGACATGCGCCATTTCTTCGATCTGTACCCGCGCGGCGCTCACCCCATGCACATCCTGTCCACCATGATCAATGCCCTGGCGGTGTTCTACCCGAACGTCGACCTGCTGTCGTTCCGCGAGGACATCGACATCTCGACGGCGCGCCTGATCTCCACGGTCCGCACGATGGCCGCCTTCGCCTACAAGAAGAGCATCGGCGAGCCGGTCGTGTATCCGCGCTACGACCTCTCCTACTGCGCGAACTTCCTGAACATGATGTTCGATTCGCCGGTCGCCCCGTACGAGATCTCCGAAGAGGCGGTGCGCGTGCTGAACGTGCTGCTGATCCTCCACGCCGACCACGAGCAGAACTGCTCCACCACGACCGTCCGCACCATCGGCAGCACGCAGGCGAACCTGTACGCCACGATCTCCGCGGGCGTGTCCGCGCTCTCCGGCCCGCTTCACGGCGGCGCCAACCAGGAAGTCATCGAAATGTTCCGCCGCATCGAACGCGACGGCGACGTGAGGAAGTTCTTCGACCGCGTGAAGGACCGCAACAACCCGGAACGCCTCATGGGCTTCGGCCACCGCGTCTACAAGACGTTCGACCCGCGCGCCAGGATCATCAAGGCGGAGTGCGAACGCTATTTCTCGAAACGGCATGTGACCGATCCGCTGCTCCAGGTGGCGTTCGAAGTCGAAAAGGCCGCCCTCAGCGACGACTATTTCGTCTCCCGCAACCTCTACCCGAACGTCGACTTCTACTCCGGCATCCTCTACCGCGCGCTCGGCATCCCGGAGAAGATGTTCACCGTGATGTTCGCGCTGGCGCGCCTCCCCGGCTGGATCGCCCACTGGCGCGAAATGATCGGCCACAGCACCCGCATCGTGCGCCCGCGCCAGGTGTATGTCGGCAAAAAATGTGACATCGAGGCTTGAAAACATCGCGCACGCGGTGTAAATTACACAACGCAATGCAAAACAAACAAGTTTTTTTGAATAAAACCCGAAAGGCAACCATCATGAAACTGTTCACTCTTCTGACCGCGGCCGCAAGCCTCCTGATCGTTTCGGCATGCGCCTCGACACCCGTTTCGACCGATGAACGCGTCAAGATCGAGGTCGCCGGAGAAACGGACGTCCAGCCCGGCATCGTCTATGTCTCCCCGGACGCCGCGAAGATCTTCACGCTCCGCGACGCGGATAAGGCGGACGACGCGCGCCATGACATCGAAACCGAGATCAACGAAAGCGGCTATCTGGCCGTGCGCGTCTTCGGCAAGACCGCCGAGCTCTCCGCCCTGAAGTGGGCGTTCTGCGGCGACATCGAATATGAATTCGGCTACCAGTTCATCTGGTTCGACGCCGACGGCAACCGTCTGGCCGCGGACGTTGAACGTCTCCGCAAGACCATTCCCGGCGACCCGGTCCGCTTCGTCGGCCACGCTCCGGCCGAGGAAGTCCGCAACTACGCGCTGATCCTGAAGACCGCCGACGAGTGCGATTTCTCCGCTCCCGCCGCTTCCGCCTCCGACGGCGAAGCCGCCGAGGCCGCGGAAAAGGACATCGAGACCGAAATCCTTGAGGACGCCGAGACCGCCGAGGCCGGCGATGCCACCGTTCCCTCGCTCCCGCAGGAAAATGTTTCCGGCGACAAGCAGGACGTGAAGGTCATCGGCACGGGCACGACCGTTCCCGCCGCCGTTCCCGCAGACAAGCAGTGATCCGACCACGCATCCTTTGGACTGATTCGCCATGATCGAACTTGATTTCAAGAAAAGCGGCGGCCTCATCCCCGCCATCGCCCAGGACTGGAAGACCGGCGAGGTCCTCATGCTCGCCTACATCAACGAGGAGTCCTGGAAGGAAACCCTCAGAACCGGACACGGCGTCTACTGGTCCCGTTCCCGCTCCAAGCTCTGGCACAAGGGCGAGGAGTCCGGCAACGTGCAGATCGTGAAGGAGATCCTGGTGGACTGCGACGCCGACACCGTGATTTTCAAGGTCGAACAGGTCGGCGGCGCCGCCTGTCACGAAGGCTACCACACCTGCTTCTTCCGCAAAGTCGCGGGCGACACACTGGAAGTCGTTGGAGAACGTGTCTTTGATCCCAGGAAAGTTTACAAAAAGTGAACTGATCGCCGGAGCCGCCGCGGCGTTTCCCGGCATTGCGCTCGTCCCGGACGCTGTCTGGGCCGAGAACACGTCCCTCGGCGCGGGATCCGGCACATTCCTGTATGCCTGCGTCACCGATCCGGGCGAGACGCTTGAATTCCTGCGCTTCGTCCTCAGCGCCGGCTGGACGGCGCGTCCCCTCGGCGCGGGCACGAACCTGGTCGGTTCCGACGAACCGACCGACGGGACCATTTACCTCAAACCGTCCGGCGTCCTGGCGGAGATCGCCTGCACGGACGACGGCGTCTGCACTGCCGGCGCCGGCGCGAAACTTGCCGCCGTCCTGAACGAGGCTCTGAGGCACGGCTTCGGCGGCGCGGCGGGCCTCTGCGGCATCCCCGGCTCCATCGGCGGCGGACTCCACATGAACGCCGGAGCAAACGGCCAGACCATCTCCGATTTCCTGCTGGACATGACGCTTCTCGACCTCGAAACCGCGTCCGTGTCCGTCGTCCCGAAGAACGCCTACTTCTGGCGCTACCGCGATTCCGGCATTCCGGACAACATCATGGTCATGTCCGCCCGGTTTAAGTTCCGTCCGGTCGATCCCGCCGCGGAACAGGCCGCCATGGACGCGGAACGCGAACGCCGCCGCCAGTCCCCCCAGGGCCGCAGCGCCGGTTCGATCTTCCGCAACCCCGCGCCCGAACTCTATGCGGGCCGTCTGCTGGAGTCTGCCGGGATGAAGGGCAAGCGCTCGGGCGCGTTCGTGGTGTCGCCGCTTCACGCGAACTGGATCGTGCGCGACGCGTCCCCCTCGCCGGAACTCCTGGAGCATTCCGGCCACGACTGCTACGAGCTCATCCGTGCCATGCGAAGCGCGGTTTTCCGGCATTCCAACATCATCCTTCAACCCGAGGTCAAATCGATCAACATGAAAGAACAGGCGGCGGCCATGTGCCAGCAGACTCCCCTCGACATCCTCGTCCTCATGGGCGGAGCCAGTTCCGAACGTGAAATCTCGCTTCAGTCCGCGGCGAACGTGGCGAAAGCGCTCCGCGACGCCGGACACAACGTCGACACGTACGACATCACGAAACCGGAGATCACCGACCGGATGCGCGCGGCCGACGTCGTCTACCCCGTGCTCCACGGCGGATTCGGCGAGGACGGCACGATCCAGGCGCTCATGGAACAGGCCGGGATCCCGTTCGTCGGCGGTTCTGCCGAAGCCTGCCGTATCGTAATGGACAAGTTCGCCTCGAAGCGCGTGATGGACCAGGCGGGCATCCGCAACGCCGCCTACGCCGTGATCGAGGACCCGGAGGCGGAGATCCCCGCCGGGATGAACCTGCCGCTCATCGTAAAGCCCAATTCCGAGGGCTCCACGTTCGGGCTTTCGCTCGTACGCGACGAATCCGAATGGAAGTACGCGATCGGCAACGCGCTGAAATACGATGCCCGCGTGCTCGTCGAGGAGTTCATCGCCGGAACCGAGGCCACGGTCGGCGTCGTGCTCGGCGAAGTCTATCCCGTGGTCGAGATCCAGCATCCCGGCACCCTCTACGACTACGACGCGAAGTACACCCACGCGCAGGGCGAGACCAAATACTTCTGCCCGCCGGCCACCATCGACCAGGCCGTCCAGAAGGAGATCGCCGCCGCCGCCCTGAAGTTCGCCCAGGCCGTCGGCAACACCACGCTCATCCGCATCGACGTGATCGTGCGCGATTCCGACAAGGCCGTCTTCATGCTCGAGGGCAACAGCCTGCCCGGATTCACGGCGTCCAGCCTGCTTCCCAAGTCCATCGCCGTCTTCGGACGCACCTCGGCCGAGGTCTGCTCCGCGCTCGCCTACGCCGCCTACCGCCACGGGAAGCAGAGCCTCCACTGAGGTTTGTGCTCTCGCGGAGCAGAGCACTGTGACAGCACTGCTTGCAGTGTCCGGCTCCGCTCGGACACGGGGAGACAAAGTCTCCACTGAAAAAGTGCGCGGCTTATGCTCGCGCACGGAGAATGTTTCATGAAGAAAGACGAAGAAAAGCACGAGGACGACAAGTATCTTTATCTGCTTTACGAAAAGAAAGATAAGGACTACTGGTGGAAATTCTGGAGGAACATCACCTTCGGGTGGATGAACTTCATCGTGCTCGTCCTGGTCGTTTTGTTCCTTCTTCTGGTCGAATTCTTCAAATGGTTGCAATAGGCGGTTTTTAACCTCGCCTTGTCGTTTTTTTCAGAAAGGACCACATGCAGCCGGACCCCGAATACATCATGCTCGATCTGCCGGACGGAATGCCGCCCGTCTGCTGTGCCGTCCGCCGGTCGCTGAAGGCGAAACGCTTCTTTCTGCGCGTCTGCCCGCATCCGTTTTCCGTCCATCTCGTGATCCCGAAACGGCGGTCCGTGGCGTCCGCAAAGGCGTTCGCCGAGAGCAAGGCCACCTGGCTTGCCGAGACGATCCGCCGTCTGGCGCCCGAACCCGGCGTGATGCCGCGCGGACCGGATGTGCCCCGTCGGATTCCGTCGGGACTTGAACTCCGCCTGACCGGGGAGCATCTGCAAATCGCCGTGGAGGAGACGCCCGGCGCGGAGGAGGTCCGCTGCTGGTTCGATCCGCTGTTCAACCAGATCACGATGCGGGGCGATCCCGCCGATGCGAAGGCGTTCGCCCGCGCGTTTCTGGAAATCCTGACGCAGCTCGCCGACCCCGTGCTGAAAAGCCGCATCCGCGCGCTTGCCGCGCCGCTGAACCTGCCGGACTTCCGCGTGCTGGTGCATCCGCAGAGATCGCGCTGGGGGAGCTGCTCCCACACGGGGAAAGTCACGCTGAACACCATGCTGATCCTGTTCCCGCCCGACGTCGTGGACTACGTGATCCTGCACGAACTCTGCCACAAGTTCGAGATGAACCACTCCGAACGCTTCAAGCAGAAAATGGACGAGTTGTGCCCGGACTGGCGCGACCGCGACGCCCTGCTGCGGCAATGCGCAAAAGAGCTTCCCGACTTTCTTCTCTGAAAAACACCGGTTTCCGGTTGAAAAAAAGCGCTCCGCCTGTATAGTAAGATAAAGCGTTTTTGCGCTGTTCCGTTTTGAATCGAAACCGATTTGCTTTTGGAGGTTTTCATGGAATTTTACGATGTGATCGAAGCCCGGCGCAGTGTCCGCGGCTATCTTGACAAAAACGTCCCGGACGAAGCCATCGCGAAGATTTCGCGCGCCGTCCAGCTCGCCCCCACCGCCTGCAACCGCCAGCCGTTCCAGCTGTTTCTGTTCCGCGACGCCGCGATCCGCGCGAAGATCTGCGACAAGGTCACGTTCTTCCCGTGGCTGAGAGAAGCGCCGATCGTGGCCGTGCTTGCCGGAAACGCCTCCGCCGCGTGGGAGCGCCCCGACGGCGGGTCCATCGTCGACGTCGACGCGTCGATCGTGATGGAGCATTTCGTGCTTGCGGCGACGGCGGAAGGGCTCGGCACCTGCTGGATCTGCTGCTACGACCGCGCCCAGGTGGATGCCGCCGCGGGGATCGCCGCGCCGTGGCGGTCCGTAGCGATCTCACCGCTCGGATTCGGCAGGGAAAACGCCTGCCGTCCGCGCAACGTGAAACCCGTGGACGAACTCGTGAAGGTGATCGGATGAACTACCGTCAATTTGAACAGACGCCCGACGGGCTCTGGCGGCTCGGCGGCGAAGGCGTCGGGTTCGAGCTCGACAAGCCCGCCGCCGGACTCTTCACGCTGACCCCGTTCGACGGCCTGGCCGTGACCTCGCTGGAGGCCGTCCCCGGAGAATACCCGGAATCCATGGCGCTTGCCGGACTCCGCCGTCCGCACCACTCCGACGACGGCGCGGAAGTCTCGTTCGACTGCGAGAGCCGCATCCCGTTCGGTATCCCGATGACGATCACGCATCACTACAAGCTGGACGCCGCCTCGCTTGCCGTTCAGACCGGATTCGAACTGCCGCACGCGTTCGAGCTCCGCAGCCTGACCGCGGGCGGCCTGCGGTTCCATGGCGCGATCGAGACGTATTCCATTGTGAAGACGCCCTCCGCCGAAGGGATCGTGAAGGAACCGGAGATGAAGGCGTTCGATGCTTCCTCCAATGCTGAACTTTACAAGGGCGCGACGCCTCCGCTCGCGATCATCTTCCGCCTCGCCGGTGGCCGCGTCGTGCGGTTCGAGACCGGCAAGGACATCTGGCGCTGGGCCAATGCCGCCCGCATCGGAGACGGCGTTTCCAAGTTCATCGTCCGAAGCGAAGGCGGCGACCTGATCTGCACGTGGAGCCTGTACGTCTTCGCGCCGTCGTCACCGGACACGCCGCCTCCTCCCGGTCGCAACTGGAACATCACCTGGTCGCTTCAGTGGGGCGAGGAAGCCCCTGCGGACAGCAAGTTTGCCGACGTGCTGGACCTGCGCGCCGAATGCGCCGATTGCGCCTGCGCCCAGGCCACCGAAAACTACCTGAAGAAATGGGTCCGCGCCCGTCTGTCTTCCGCGAAGGAAGGCGACGTCTTCGCCGTGGCGGTCGGAGGCGGACATTTCTGCCGGCGCGCCGGCCACCTCGACCGCGGCCGCAAGAAGGACCTGCCGCATTGGGACCTGCCCGCGCTCCGCGAATTCGCCCGCTGGGCAAACCGCCAGCTGCGGAAATCCGGCGCGGAACTCGTGCTGACGTTCGGAAAGGAAAGCTGACCCATGCTGAACGCGGCTTTGGATTTTTCCTGCGGCGAACTCTCGTTTGCCGCCGTGGACGGCGACGGACGGACGCTTGCGTCGTTCCAGGTCGATCTGCCCGGACGCGACTCCTCCTCGCTCCCGGTCCTCGTGGGCGATGCGCTGAAGAATGCCGGACTCACCTACGACGATATCGGGAGCTGGACGGTCGGGACCGGGCCGGGCTCCTTCACCGCGCTTCGCGTGGCGGCGGCATTCGTGCTCGGCGCGGCCCACGGCAAGGATCAATTCGTGCGCGGGATCCCGTCCGCCTGCGGATTCGAGGGCGAAACGCCGTTCGGCGACCGCGTGCTGGTGCTGTACGACGGCCGCAAGCACGAACTGCTCGGCTTCGGCCTGAAGCGCAGCGGCGCGTTCTGGATCCCGGACGGGTGGCAGGGCGTGCTGGAGACACCGGACAAGCTCACCGCCCTGCGCGGTTCCTACGACACGTTCACGGCAAGCCCGAACGACATGGAGGCAGTCCGCCTCTTCGATCCGGCGCTCCCCGTTGTCCTCTCTCCGCACGTGAACGCCGCCGTCCTGGCATCCATCCCGCCCGGCGTCTGCGACATGCCGCCCACCGAGCTCATTTATCTGCGGCCCGCGGTCTTCGTCGACCCGAAACCCATCCGTACTTTTCCGGGAGCGTGAGGTATGGAAACGCGCGTCGGCAGAACCTTGCACCGTCTCCGGTTTCCGCTTGCCGGATTCCGCGCGCTTCTTCTGCCGACGCTGCTCCTGACCTTCTCCCTTTGCTTCTGCCTTTCCGCCCAGACCGCGAACCTGGCGCTGCCGCATCCGATCCCGCCGCCCGCCGCGGACGACCCGCCGCCCGCACGGAAACAGACGGTTTCAACCAGGCCCGCGACAACACAATCCTCGCAGCAGAAACCGGCATCGGCTTCGACAACGAAAACGTCCACTTCGACGTCAAAGACGTCCACCTCGACCGCAAAGACGGCCACAGCGTCGTCCGCTCAGCCGAAAACGAATACGGCAACCGCCTCCGCGGGAGCGATATCCGCTTCTTCGACGGTTGCCGCAAAGACCGCCCCGAATTCCGGCGGTTCGAAGATACTGTTGGACGCCTCCGGCAACATCATCCCGATGAACGGTTTGTTCGTCGGCGGCCCCATCCTGCTGCCCGCGTCGTACACGGCCAAGCCGAA
>JAEEQO010000017.1 GCA_016285335.1 Victivallales bacterium
CCGTCCGGCATTGCGCCCGCGCCCGGCTATCCGGTACTGCCCGACCACAGCCTCAAACGCGAGATATTCCATCTGCTCGACATTCAGGATGATTTCGTGGAACTCACCTCGAATTTCATGATGTCGCCGTCCTCCTCGACCTGCGCGTTCGTGATCCCGGACCCGCGCGCCGATTACCGCGCCGTCGGTCCCATCGGCGACGACCAGCTCGCCGCGCTCGCCGCGGCCCGCGATTTCCCGCCCGAACGCATGAAAGAACTCTTCGCCCGGCCGGATTTCCCCGTCAAAACGACTTGAAAAAATCGGAACTTACGGCATATTAAATATCTGAAATCAATGTGTTTTTAACTTCAAATCAGGCGGAACCATCCATGCCACAGACCATTCAGCAGGCTCTTCACGACCGCATCGTCGTGTTCGACGGCGCCATGGGCACCGAAATCTACAGGCGGAACTTCTTCGTCAACATCTCATTTGAAAACCTCTGCCTCGCGCGGCCGGACGTGGTGCGGTCCATCCATCGCGCCTACCTCGACGCGGGTGCCGAAGTCCTCACGACCAACTCCTACGGCGCGAACCGCGCCAAGCTCATGAAATTCGGGCTTGCCGAGCAGACCGCCGCGATCAACGAGGCCGCCGTGAAGCTCGCGCGCGAGGTCGCCGGGGACGACGCCATGGTGGCCGCGTCCATCGGTCCCGCGGGCGAACTGCCGTCCTTCCTCGACCCGCTTGAAATCCTCTCCGAACAGGTCGCCGTGCTCGCGAAGGCCTCGCCCGATTTTCTGATGTTCGAGACGCTCGCCAGCCTCGCCGACCTCGACCTCGCATTAAAAGCCGTCCATTCTGCGGGCGGCATGCCGTTCGTGCTCAGTTTCGCCCTCGACGAGAACGCCATGACGGCGAAGGGCGAGCCCGCCTCCGCCATTCTGGAACATATCGCCGCGTCTCCGCTCAAGCCCGTTGCGGTCGGCCTCAACTGCTGCAGCGGCCCGGGCGCGATGCTCCATGCGCTCGAGACCGTCGTCCCGCTCGTCGACGGCAGGTTCCCCGTGATCGCCCAGCCGAACGCGGGCAATCCGCGCAGTGTGGACAACCGCATGCTCTACATGTGCAGCCCGGAATATTTCACGACCTATGCCATGCGCTACGTCCAGCTCGGCGTGCGCGGCGTCGGCGGCTGCTGCGGCACCTCGCCCGAGCACATCGCCGACATGGCGCGGAGCATCAGCCCGATGGCGAAGCACGCCCATGCGGTCGAGATCGCGCCGTCCGCGCCGTCCGTGCCGCTTCAGGACCCCGTCCCGACGGCGGAGAAAAGCTCCTTTGCCGCCAAGCTCGCTGCCGGCAAATGGGTGAATGCCGTCGAGATCGTGCCGCCGCAGGGCTACCTGCTCGACGCCACCATCGCGAAGGCGAAAGTCTGCGCCGAGGCCGGATTCGATGTCATCAACATCCCGGACGGCCCGCGCGCCAGTTCGCGCGTCTCCACCATCGTGACCGCCATCAAGATCCAACAGGAGGCAGGCATTGAGACCGTGCTGCACTGCTGCTGCCGCGACAAGAACGTGATCGGCATTCAGGCGGACCTCCTCGGCTGCGCTGCCATGGGCATCCACAACATCCTGTTCATCACCGGCGACCCGCCGAAGCTCGGCGACTACCCGTTCGCGTCCGGCGTGTTCGACCTCGATTCCATTGCCGCCGTGAAGGTGCAGGCCGCACTGAACCGCGGCGTCGATTTCGGCGGCAAGTCCATCGGCGAGCGTACCGCCGCGTTCTGCCTCGTCGGGGCGGACCCGAACGCCATCGACATGGCGCGCGAGCTCCGGCGCATCCGCGAGAAGATCGACGCGGGCGCCGAGGCGGTCGTGACCCAGCCGGTCTTCGACACTGCCGCGCTTCTGCGCTTCATCGAAGCGGTCCCCGAGCTCGCGAACGGCTCCGTCCCGGTCATCGCCGGCATCTGGCCGCTCGCCAGCCTCCGCAACGCCGAGTTCATGAAGAACGAGGTGCCGGGCGTGGTCGTGCCGGACAGCGTGATGGAACGCATGGCACGCCCCGAAACGCGCGAGGAACAGCGTCAGGAGGGCATCGCCATTGCCCGCGAGGCCGTCGACGCCGTCCGGTCCGCCGTGCGCGGCATCCACGTGAGCGCGCCGTTCGGCAACGTCAACACCGCCATCGCCGTGATGAAGCCGTAACCGTTTTTGTTTTTTCCGAGGGTATAAGATGCGCCGCCTGTTCCGATTCCTTCTTCTGCTGGCCGTCTGCCTGCTGGCCGCATGTTCGGAAGAGCGGAAATCCGCGCCGGGCGGCGTGGTGTCGCTTTCGCCCGCGCTGACCGAGCTGATCTGCCAGCTGGGAGGCGAAGAGCGTCTGATCGCGCGGAGCACCGCCTGCGACTGGCCGGAAAGCGTGAAGGTGCTCCCGACCGCGGGCGATTTCGCCGAGCCGGAGCTCGAACGCATCCTCGCCATGAAGCCCGCGCTGGTCGTCTCCAACGAATTCGTGAACCCGAAGGACGCGGACGCGCTGCGTCAGGCGGGGATCGAGGTCGAGCTGCATCCGTGCGACGGGTTCGACGACTACCGTGCATGGGTCGTCCGCATGGGGCGTCTGCTGGACTGCCCGGACGAGGCGGATGCCGAACTCAAACGCGCCGACGCCCGCATCGCGGAGTTCGAGGCTGAACTGAAGAATGCAAAGGGAAAGCCGCTCCGCGCACTTTATGTGATCTGGGACAGCCCGCTTCTGACCGCGGGCGCGGATTCCCTGCCGGACGCCGTGGGGCGTCTCGCCGGGCTGGAAAACATTGTGACGACGGAGAAGGGCTACCCGTCGATCTCGCTGGAATTCGTGCTGAAGGAGGACCCGGACGTGATCGTGTGGTTCGCGCACGGCAAGGACTGGAAGTCGAACCCGTCGTGGCACGGAATCCGGGCGGTGCAGACGAACCATGTGCTGATCCCGCGCGACGATTCCGCACTGCTCCGGCCCGGTCCGCGCATGTTCGACGGCATCGCCGACCTGAAAGCCGATCTGGGGAAGATGTTCCCCGGCAACGAGGCCGCCGCGCCATGAAGACCGCGCGGATCATCCTGATCTACCTTGCCGCCGCGCTCGCCGCGGCGGTCTGCGGCGTGCTGTTCGGCGCCGCCCGCATCCCGTTGAACGAATTCATTCAGGACGGCGCGCTGAACCCTATCGTGGAGCTCCGCATCGTGCGGACCGCCGCGGCCGCCGTGGTCGGGGCGTCGCTTGCCGTTTCCGGGCTGGTGTTCCAGGCGGTGCTCCGCAACTCGCTGGCGGAACCGTTTCTGCTGGGCGTGTCCGGCGGCGCGGGACTCGGCGCGGCGTGCGCGATCATCCTCGGCTTCGGCGCATGGGGGTTCATGTCCGTGCCGCTTTTCGCCCTGCTGGGCGCCGTGGTCGCGAACCTGCTGGTCTTCGCGGCGGTCCGCAAGCGCAGCGCGGAGGAGCTTCTTCTCGGCGGCGTGATGATCGGCACGCTGGCTTCGAGCCTGCTCATGGTGCTGATCACGTTTTCGCATTCGCACGACATGGCGGGCGTGATCTGGTGGATGCTCGGGAGCGTGCAGAACGTCGATCCCGCGCGCCAGCTCGTCCCCGCCTCGGTCCTTCTCGCCGCCGCGCTGGTCTTCCTGCTCGCGAAGTCGGGCGACATCGACCTGCTCACGTTCGGGCCGGAATACGCGTGGAACCACGGCGTGAACGCCCGGACCATGACGGTCCTCCTGCTCGCGCTCGCCTCGCTTCTGGCCGCGGTCACTGTGTCCATGGCCGGGATCATCGGGTTCTGCGGGCTTGTGGTGCCGCATATCGTGCGGCGTCTGCACGGCGGCTCCCACCGGAAGATCCTGATCCCCGCCGCGCTCGCCGGGGCCGCCTTCCTGATGCTGGCGGATATCCTCGGCCGCGTGGTCTCGCCGGTCCGCGAACTCCCGGTGGGCATGGTCACTGCGGCGGTCGGCTGTCCGGTCTTCCTGTGGCTTCTGAACAGGAGCAGGGCCGGATCATGAAGCTGACCGCGGAACAGATCGTATACACGCATCCCGGGGCGCGGGAGCCGCTTCTGAACGGCATTTCGCTCGAAATCGCGCCGGGCCGGATCGCCGCGCTGCTCGGGCGCAACGGTTCCGGCAAGTCCACGCTCGTGCGCATCCTCTCCGGCTACCTGAAGCCCGATTCCGGGTCCGTCACGCTCGACGGACGCCCCGTTTCCGATTGGTCCCCCGCGGAACGCGTGCGGCGTCTGGCGGTGGTCCAGCAGCATGTGCCCGTGCCGCTGACCGACTACACGGTCCGGGAGACGGTCGCGATGGGCCTCGGCGGCGTGTCGCGCCTCTCCGGCGCACTGACTTCGGAGCAGTCGGACCGCCTCGAACGCACGCTTGAACTGCTCGACCTGACCGGACTGGCGGACCGTCCGTGCGGTACGCTGTCCGGCGGCGAACGCCAGCGCGTGTTCACTGCGGCGGCATTGGTACGTTCGCCGGGACTGCTTCTGCTGGACGAACCGACCTCCGCCGCCGACCCTGCCGTCACGCGGAAGATCGTGTCGCTTCTCCGCACGCTCGCGCCCGAGGTCGGCATCCTGATCGTGACGCACGATCTTCAGCTCACGCTCGATTGCGCCGGTTACGTGATGCTTCTGCACGCGGGCCGCATCGCCGCCGCCGGGGTTCCCGCCGACGTGCTGACCCCGGAAACGCTGGAGCCCGTCTACGGCTGCCCGTTCAAGCGGTTCGACTGCGGAGGCCGTCCGGCGATTCTGCCTGATTAATGTGCGCGAGCGTTAGCCGCGCACTACGACAACACGGCTTGCCGTGCGCGGCTCCCGCTCGAACACGGGGTGGAGGGGTGACCTTGTTTGTCGTCTTCGCATCCTTTTTTTTCTCAAAAATCCCTCTCCCAAAAAAAACTTTTTATTTGTTGGATATGCGCTTGCATTCTTTTAGAATGCGTTGTATACTAACTAAGAATTTCAAATTCTTAACACTTCTGACTTGAAACAGGAAACACACAATGGCCAACACCGTCACGAAATCCAACGGCGACGTCATGCTCGCCCACACCATGCCGAAAGCCGAATACATGTATGGCTGCATGCCGACCTCCGTAGGTATGATCCTCGGGTATTACGACCTCTACGGATACAACGGGAAGAGCCTGTCCAATCTCATCAGCGGCACCGTGGCTGTGAATTCGCGCGGTACGGACGGCAACGCCTACGACATGGACGCGTTCGACACCGTGCTGGGCAAGGCGATCGCCTCGAAAGGCTATGTGAGCCGTTTCTACGGAACGACTCCGGAGGAAGAGCTTCCCCATACATACAAGGGCAGTACGACGGAACTGAACACGTCCGAATGGGACTGCATCGCCGACTATCTGGGCACCGGACAGTACTGGCGCGGCAATGGAGACAAAGCCACCACGGAGACCTCCGACACCGTGAACGATCTCTACACGAAGAATTATACCAGCGGTTCGATCACGTACGGT
Organism: Victivallales bacterium; assembly: GCA_016285335.1. The sequence goes on from JAEEQO010000017.1 coordinate 5,527, forward strand.
TCGACCACCCGGACGATCCTCTGGCGCAATATCTCCATGCAGTACGGGCTCGACCTCTATGTGCAGTCGCGCGGCTACTCGCTGGACAGGAAGAACACAGGGTCCTTCAAGGTTGATACCAACGGCGGCAGCTTCACCTTCGAAGACTTCAAGAAAGAGATCGACGCGGGCCGCCCCGTCGTCGTCTCCATCACCGGGCACGCCATGGTCGCCTACGGGTACAACGCGAGCACGAAGGAGATCATTTTCGACGACTGCTACGACGCGGATCAGCGCATGAAATGGGGCAGCACGTATTATTACTCCGGCGCGTCGCGTCCGATCGAGTCCATTATTACCATCGTGTTCAACGTGAGCGGAGGTGGCGGCGGAGGCGGCAGCGGCACGACCGACACCACCAAGCCGACCGTTTCCAACCTCAAAGTCAGCACGACTTCGCCGACGAACAAAGCCGTCACGGTCACTGCCACGTTCTCCGACAATGTCGCCATACAGTCCTCGCTGTACAGGATCGGCACCAGCGGCAGCTGGAAAGCCTATCCGTCCGGCGGCGTGAGCGTTTCCAAGAACTCGACCGTCTATTTCCAGGCGGTTGACACATCCGGCAACAAGTCCGCCGTCGCGAGCTACAAGGTCACGAACATCGACACGACCGCGCCGTCGAAGCCGACCATCAGCGTCAGCACCAAGAAATCGACCACCAATCCCGTCACGGTCACCGCCAAGTTCAGCAGTGACTCTTCCAAGAAAGAATACAGTACAGACGGCAAGACATGGAAGTCTTATTCCGGGACGCTCACGTTCAAATCGAACGGGAACGTGTATTTCCGCGGCACCGACGCCGCCGGAAATGTTTCTGCGGTCGCGAGCTACACGATCTCGAACATCAAGGGGTCCTCGCCCGCGCCCACGCCCACGGACCCTTCCTACGACACGTCGGCATGCGACAACAGCAAGAACGACTGGCTGGTGTCAAAGGATAAGAGCGGGAAAACGCTGAGGAATTCGGATTCCAACCTCGTTTCGGCGACGGTGACCGGTTCCGGGGAGATCAAACTCGACACGAAGTCGGTCTCCGTCAGCGGCAAGCACAATTTCGTCGGTTACGTCGATGAGGCAGACTTCGCGAAGATCAGGCTGAACAGCGCCGCGAAGCTGAGTCTTTCGACCGTCGCCACGGGCGCTTCGAAATTCACGGTCTACGCCGTGACGACCAAGTACAACAAAAAGGGCGTCGCCGTCTATTCGATGAAAACGATCAAGACCGTCTCGCTCAAAAAGAAAAAAGGCGCTTCGGACTATACCGGCGAGCTCGACGGTGTCATGCTCAACGCGGGCGACTACTATGTCGCCATGAAGTCCCCCGGCACCAAGAAAAGCTCTTACTACAACGTCACGGTGGATTCGGACAGCGTGTTCTTCACGAAGGGCAACAACAGCGACGACTCATCTGTGCTCAGTTCGATGAAGTCTGTCAGCGTCGCTTCGCCGGGCGCGAAACTGCTCGATGACTGGGTCGGCTTCGGCGACACGATCGACTACAGGAAGTTCACGCTCGCCAAGGCGGCGAAGCTGAGCTTCATCCTCAACGCCGGAAACGCCGCGAAATTTACGCTCTACAAGGTCGTGACCAAGGGATCCAAATCTTCTCTGAAGACAGTCAAGAGCGTGTCTGCCGGCAAGGGGAAATCGGGCGCGACCGCGCTGGGCCTCCTCAAAGGCGGGACTACTTATGTCCTGTCCGTGAAGTCCACCGCCCCCGCGAAGAGCGAGAACGCGAACTACACTTTGAACATCTCCTCGAACAGCGTGTTCTACAATCATTCCGACAGCAGCACCTCCGATAACGAGGTGATCTTTAAATTCGACGGCCAAAGCTATGTGAACAGCTCCGTCGGCAACGTCGGAGATTTGTACAATGCAACTCCCTATGTCATATTCGCGTCCGGCTGGGTCGGATACGGCGACACGATCGACTACAAGGGATTCTCGCTCAAGAACGAAAAGACATTGACTTTCGGCATCCAGGCAACAGACCGGGTGCAGTTCACGATATATGAACTTGTATCGAAGACGTCCGGCAGTAAGACCACGCACTCCCTGAAAAAAAAGAAGTCCTGGACGCCAAGAAACAATGGAGCCGGAAATTATGTGGATCACAAGATGAGTATCACCCTCAAAGCCGGCAAGAATTACTACTTCTCCGTGAAGTCGACCAATGCGTCAAAAGGCGGAAATGCGGAGTATTCCGTATTCCTTCTTCCGAACGATATATCCTTAAAAGACGCGCTGTCCATGCCGGAAGCCTCTGCCGGCCTCGACGCATGGAACGCTTCTTCGTCCGCCGCGAATCCCGCGCAGGACCTCCTGAGCTTCGGACAGTACGATGGCAGCGGTTCGGATGTGCTTGCCAATGTCTCCGCGGCGGCAGGTTTCGATTCCATCACGGACGACAGTTCCGCCTGGAAGGACGTCGCGAAGCTGGCGTAACACCGCAAGCGGTGCCGATACAGTGCGCGGCTGACGCTCGCGTACGGAGCAGAAAAAACGCCCGGACGGCTTGCAAACCGGGCGGAAGCGGAGTATATTACGCCCGGAACGCATCATTTCGAACCAGTCAAGAAAGGACATGCCACATGAAAACGATCATTATCGCCGGACATCCCGACCTCGCGCATTCCGTCGCAAACGCCGCGATCCTCGATGAACTCGGACGCGCTTTCCCCGACCTGACCATCCGCAAACTGTGCGAGGCCGCGCCGGACGGGAAGTTCGACGTCGCGGCGGAACAGGCCGCGCTGGCTGAGGCGGACCTCATCGTGTGGCAGTTCCCGTTCCACTGGTACGCCCTGCCGTGGCTCATGAAGAAATGGCTGGACGAGGTGTTCGTGCACGGATTCGCGCACGGGACCGGCGCGAAGCTCGCCGGAAAGAGACTCCTCGTATCATTTACAACCGGCGCGCCGGAGGCGGCGTACACCGGAAAGCCGGGCTCCGTCGGCGACATTCGCGCGCTCACCGCAGTGTTCGATTCCATCGCCAAAGTGTGCGGCCTGAACTACCTGGGGTCCATGTGGGTGAACGGCATGAGCTACGCGGCCGACGCGGCGGGGATTGCCCGTCAGCAGGCACAGGCGCGCGAGTATGCCGCGAAGCTCATCGCCCGCATTCGCGAGATACAGGGGTAAAAAACAAGTTCGAATGATTGCCGCGATTCCGCCGTTTCGGTTCGGTTCCGGGCGGCGGTTTCATTTATTTGTCCCCGCGGCGGCGTCCACGACGTTGTAGTGTTTGCCGTGGCGGCAATAGTTGGAAAGACGCTGTTCGAGCTCCGCCAGTGTGAACGGGCTGTGCGGGTAATTGGCATGATAGAGCTTCAGAAACGCGCGGGATTCGTCCGCGGGCAGTTTCAGGTCGTTCAGCGGCGTATACAGGTCGAAGAGCAGGAACCACCTCATGGTCCACAGGAACCTCGTTTTGCAGCGCGCCACGTCGATGAAGAAGATCTCCATCGTTTCGGGCGTGTCGCCGCGGTACAGGATGTTCCGCGGGTGCAGCGCCTTGTGGAAGAACCCGTGTTCGTGCATGGTGGCGATATGCGGCGCGATGAGTTCGCAGAACCGCCGCCGCATCGCCTCATTGTCGCGCAATGCGCCGCCCGGCATGAAGTCGGTCCCGTTGCGCGTGTTCTCGATGAACCGCGTGATGATGTAGGAATGCAGGAGCCGCCAGTGATGTCTGCGCGTCTCGCCGAACGCCAGGACTTCGCCCGACGGGATGTTCATCTGGTGGATCGCCTGGTAGTTGCGCCATTCGCGGCCGGGATGCGACAGATGCAGGATGTAGCGGTTGGCGGCTTTCCCTTCGCAGTACTTGTACGCCACGGCGCCGTGTCCGTTCGGCAGTTCGATCTTCCAGACCTGTTTGCCGCTGCTGTCCGTCAGCAGGTTTCCGGCGTTGCGCGCCTCCGGGTGCGCCTGAATCCACGCCAGATCCTCCTCGAAGCCCTCGGCGCACCAGTTGGCCGGATAGAGAAAACGCAGCGGCAGACGCCATGTGGAAAGCGGTTCGGAAAAAATGCTCATGCGGAGATCTTCGGTTGATTGAGGCGGACGGCCGGAACAGAATTGCGTCCGGCATATCCTATTAAAATACCTCCAAAACCCGGATTATGCAAATTATTTCCGGCTTTTTTTGTGGAAAAGGAAGCCGAACGGCCGAAAACCGCCGCCAATGGGGCTTTCCCCTATGCCTATGACAGAGGAGCACCCTTCTGTCGCGGACCGGTTGTCACGCCCGGGCCGCCGGGAGCGCCTTTTCTGATGCGAGTTCAGCGGAAACGCCCCTGGATGTCTTCGAGCGAGAGGACGTGTTCGTCGTTGTAGAACTCGCGGAGCAGGGACCCCCTGTTCGCCTCCGCCCAGGACGTATGCCAGATCGTGAACCAGGACCACAGGCAATCTTTTTCAAGGAACGCCTGAATTGAGGGGATTCTTCCGCATTCATGGAACGCGAACGGCTTGTTTTTCGCGCCGATCCGAAGCAGCTTGTCCCAGCCGTTTTTGTGTTCGGACCCGTCATAGGTGTCCGATCCGATCACATCGCAGAAATCGTCTCCGACATACCAGCCTTCCCGGACCTCGCCGGAATATCCCAGCACCCAGATGAGGTTGTTCAGGTGGAAGTCATCTGTGAACCGTTTGTACATCATGCGCCACAGGCGGATGAAATCCTCCGGCGAACCTTTGCCCCACCAGAACCATCCGCCGTCGAATTCATGGAACGGCCTCCACAGAACCACCACGCCGGCGTCCTGCAGCTCCGAGAGGGCGCGCGCGGCACGGTCCCAGTTCGCGATCATTTTCCGGTGTTCCCCGGTCGTTTCGTCCAGAAGAAGACGGAAATCGGGTATATCATTCTGGGACTCCCGGAATGCTCCCCCGTAGATTCCAGTATGCCAGCAGATCGTGACGAGTCCGCCCCGGTTCCACCACTCCTTCGACCGCGCTGTGACGCCGTTAAAATCATTGTTCATGAAATCCAGTCCCCGCATCGCAGGCGTCTTTCCCGTCTCCCGTCGGATCAGGTTCATTTCATAGTCCGGCGTGCCCATCCAGGTCGATTCCTGCTGGCCGGAGATAATCTTTTTGCCGTAGTTTTCGCACAGGAAACTGTAAACTGCTTTTGTCTTTTCACTGGCGGACGGATTGGAAAGGCGGCAGTCCGCTGGCAGTTCGGCTTTTATTCCTGATTCCGGACCTTTCGTGCATGCGGCGGGACCGAAAGCGATCATTGCAAACAATGCGGAAATGAGGGGGAAATAGAATTTCATGTTTCTACGGGGCCTTTCTTTTTTTGAGGCGGAAGATTGTTCCTCAGCGAGATTCCGGTGGTTGTGAGAACGCCATGAAAATCTAACCGGGAGGAAGGTTGTTTGTTTCGTTTTTTATAATATACAGACATAATTCTTTTTGTCAAACAAAAAAGTTTCGAGATCAACCGTTTTTTAGAAAAAAACTCCGGAAACGTGTTCCGGAGTCGTATGTTCTTCTTTAGAAACAATCTCGAGCTGAATTCTGTTTTGAATCTCCCGGTTGTTCTTCATTCCTTTTTTTTAAATTCCTTCAGGCCAGTCCTCGGTCTGCATGACGATCGCCGTGGAGAGTTCGTTCGGCTCGGCGTGGGCGCAGTTCTGGTAGTAGATCACGCGCTTTTTCGCCGGGGCGTTGTTGAAGAGCACGGCGACGCCGGACGGCTGTGCGACGTAATCGCCGAGGCCCGCGCGGACGATGTCGACCAGGCAGGTCTCCGCGGCGCGCCTGATGTGGTTCACCGGGTCGTAGTAGTCGAGTCCGGGCTGGTAGTCGGGGCAGGTGCCGCGCTGGCGGCCGGCCTTTTCGCAGCCGGCGTCGGAGCACCACGGCATGCCGATCTCGGCGTGGGTGATCTCCGGGACAAGCCCCGCGGCCCATGCGGCCTGAAGTCCGCCCTGGCTGTAGCCGATCACGCCCAGGTCCTTGCCGTTCCACGCCGTGACCGTCTTGACGAAGTCGAACGCGCGGATCACACGGGCGGCCATGTAGCGGAAATAGGAGGTGTCCGGGGTCTTGTTTTCGGCGTTGTTGTAGGCGTAGTGGCCGAGCTGGGCGCGGATGCCGTCGTAGTAGGAGCGCGGCTGACTGAGCTCGATCCCGTGCGCGTTCACGTCGAAGTAGATCATGCCTTCCACGCCGTCGGGGACCGACTGGTCACGCACGCCGTATGCCTGGAAATGGACCTTCGCGGGCAGGGATTTCGCCTCCGCGCCGGTCGGAATGATCAGATAACCGGTCACGGGACGTGGCCCGGAGCACGGCACTTTCACCTCGTAGGCGTCGAAGCCCGCCTGTTTCGCCTGGATCTTTCTGAGCTCGGGGACGGCTTCCACGGCGGCGAGTTCCTTCTTCTGTTTCGCCCAGAATTCGTCGAAGTCCTCGGGTTCCGGCACGGCCTGCGTGAGCTTTTCGATCTCCGCGCCCGCGCCGCCGTCGAACTTGCTCTTCAGGTCGTGTCCGGCCTCGTCCTCCAGCGACGCTTCGATGCGGACGAATCCGGGACGGTCGATGCTGGTGACGAGGGAGACGGCCCGGTCCGCGGATATCTCGGTTCGGCCGCTTTCGGTCCTGCCGTCGTCGCCGGACCGCTTCCACTTCAGGAAGAGCTTTCCTTCGACGGGCGTCTGCGCGAGCTTGTTCACGGAGAACGTGAATTTCATGTCCTGTCCGGCCTTGTAGCTGATCGCGGGCGTGGCGTCCTCGGCGGTATCCTCCAGCAGCACGAGCTGGTAGTCGCCCGCCTTGACCGGGGTCGACTTCACGACTGCCGTTTCCTCCGTCTTCACTTCGACCGTCGTCGCGGGCTCGGTCGTGACGACGACCGGCTGAACGATTTCGACTTGCGGCTGCGTGACGATCTCGACCGTGCGCGGGACCACGATCACGCGACGGCCGGGCCACGGGTCGATAACCGGATATCCGGGACGCACGATCACCGGACCGGGGCCGAACGGGGAGGGCGGGGGCGGAGGATTGGGCGAGGGGATCACGGGGGCGGGATTCCGGTGGATGACGACCGCGCCGCCGAGACGTTCCACATTCGGACCGCCGGGACGTGCGCCGGACTGACCGGGATTGAACGTGCCGCCACCCGGACGACTGCCGGGAACGGAACCGCCGCCCGGACGTCCGCCGGGCTGTCTGGAGACGCTTCCGCCGCTCGGGCGTGCGCCGCCGCCTCCACCGGGGCGGCCGCCTCCTCGGCCCTGAGCATAAAGAGCTGTTGCGGGGATCATCAATGCCGCGAGAAAGAATGCTGTCGAGATCTTCATAGTCCAGTTCCTTTCGTATTTTTTTCGTTGTCTTCGGGGGTGGGTGTCGTCCGGCGTCAATTCTTCTTCGGAAACGGCCCCGGATGTCTGTCAACTACTCAATTAACGATTCGGTAAAACGAAATGTTGTATCAATCGAATAAAAAATATTCAAAAAAGTTTTGAACCTTACACTTTCTGCCTCGAACCGCGGGAAAAAAGCCTGTTCCCGGGTCGTGGCGACCGATGCGGGGAACAGGCTTCATGTGTCCGCTCATGCGGACCGCTTTCCGCTTATTTGAAGCGGATGACGGTCATGGAGTGGGCGGGGAGGTTCACGTTGAAGGTCTGGCCGAGCTTGATGTAGTTGTCGGTCAGGGTGTATTCCTTCCCAGTGAAGGCCGGGCCCGTGAGGACCGTGCGCTTGGCGGAGGCGGGGAGGCTCTTCGCATTGTCGAGCGTGACGGTGATGGAGACGGCCTGGTCGAGGGTGTTGACGTACTTCAGGACCGTGTCGCCGTCCTTGGTCTGAACGGCGGAGGCGGCGACCCGGAGCGTCTGGCGCTGGTTGAGCGCGTTGCCGAAGCTGAGGGTATTCTTCAGGTAGTTCGTGCCGGCGTTCGCGCCGAAGAGCTTCTGGACCTCGTAGGTCGTGGTCTTGTCGATCTTGGTGTTGGAGAAGTAGATCATGTTCGGCGTCCACTGCATGTTGCCGTGCTTGCCGAGCAGCGGAGCATAGGAGGACATCACGACGACATCGCCGTTGCGTTCCACGCCGGTCAGGAAGATCGCCTCGTCGAGCGCGGTCTCGATGGTGTTCGGGCGGGGATTGCCCTGGGCGTGGGCGGCATATTCGCCGGCGTAGACCTTCGGGCCGGTGCGGTCGTAGTTGTCATAGCGGTGCTGGGCGCTGTCCACGAACCAGTTCGGGTTCATGTAGAAGTGCTCGTCGACGATCGGGAGCTTCTCCTGGCGGGCGAATCTCCAGCCGCGGTCGTAATCGCCGCCGGACGCGCCGGGGCCGACCGTGCCGACCACGACGATGTCGGGATACTTCGCGACGAGGGCGTCGTTGACCATTTTGAAGCGGGTCTCGAAAGCGTCGGTAATCTGTTCCTCGTTGCCGAGGCCGATGTATTTCAGGCCGAACGGCTTCGGATGCCCCATCTTCGCGCGGAGGCCGCCCCACTTGGTGGAGGTGTCGCCGTTCGCGAATTCGACGAGGTCGAGGGCGTCCTGCACGATGCGGCCCATCTGGTCCATCGGGACGGCCTGCTGGCGTCCGGCGAACTGGCAGTCGACGCCGACGGTGATGATCGGGAGGGCGTACGCGCCGATGTCTTCGCAGAACTGGAAGTATTCGAAGTAGCCGAGGCCGCGGGTCTGGTGGTAGCCCCAGCGGTTCTTGATGGGCTTGCGTTCCTCAAGCGCGCCGACGGAATCCTTCCAGTAGTAGCAGTCGTCCTGCCAGCTGTTGCCGTGCGCCACGCAGCCGCCGGGGAAGCGCACGAACTGCGGCTTCAGGTCGGCGAGCACCTGGGCGAGGTCCTTGCGGAGGCCGTTCTTGCGGCCCTTGAAGGTGTCCTGCGGGAAGAGGGAGACCATGTCGACGGCCGCGGCGGCTCCGGCGGTGAGGGGCTTCAGGTAGAACTTGCCGCAGGCGTCGGCGGTGGAGTTGCCGTTGGAGGCGGTAAGGGTGACGGAGACCTTGTCCCAGGTCTTGGACTTCACGTCGACCGTCTTGGAGGCGAGGACCGCGCCGGTGTCGGAGAGGAGGCCGACCTCGAACTTGACGGGCTTGTCGCCCTGCTGGCGCGCGAACATGGAGAAGTCGTACTTCGCGCCTTTTTCGTAGCGGAATCCGCCGAAGCCTTCGTTGAGGAGGCGGGGGCCGACTTCGCTGACGGTGAGCACGCCGTAGTGCGGGTTGTTCGCATGGATCGGATCGTCCGTGGCGACGTCGAACGTCAAGCCGTTGCCGTCGACGACCCAGAACTTCTTGGAGCTCCAGCCGCGCGCATCGGCCGGGGTGCATTCGAAGTCGCGGTTCGCCACGAGTTCGGCGTACAGGCCGCCGTCGGCGCCGTAGTTGATGTCCTCGAAGAAGATGCCGAACATGGTGTCGGAGATCTTGAGCTTGTCGGACAGGTTCACGGTCATGGTGCCCTTGACGTTTGCCTCGGGATCTGCTTCCGGCACGGGGGCCGACTGGCAGGCGGTGGCGCCGAGCGTCATGGCGATCAGGGCGAGGAGCATGCTTCCGGTCGTTTTACGGTTCATTTTGTGTTTCCTTGGGTGGTTGGAGTTGAGCTTAACTCGGGAATAATGTTTCGTCAAAAGCTAAATATACACAGAAAAACGGAAGTGTCAAGTGGAAAAACGTAAAAACCTTAAATAAAATTTATGGTTTTATTCGCGCGGGATCACGACGGTCCTGCTGCCGATGCGAACGGTGTAGGCGTCGGCCGAGGTCACGACGGTCGGCGTTTCCCCGCGTTCGCCTTCGCCGCAGAAGAACGCGGAAACGAGCGTGGTCGTGCCTTTCGGGACGTTGCCCTGAAGTCCGGGGATGTTCGCGCGCGGCAGGATCAGGTTCGTGTTCGGCTCCGTGCCCTGGTTGACCGCGGTGCGGCCGCCGGAGAGGTCCACGGCCCCGGCTGACGCGCCGCCGGGCTGCGAGGCGAAGACGGAGCGTCTGTCGGTCTTCACGGAGACGCCGTCCGCGGGGAACGCGAATCCGCCGTCGAAGGTCTGGAGCGGCCGGTCGGCGGTGATCTCGTGGATGCGGACATGCCAGGGCAGGGCGGGGACGATCCAGGTACGGATCGTGACGCCCATGAGGGGCGACCAGTCGGTGCGGATCCAGTCGTCGGTGAGCTTGTAGTCCTTCGTTTCGCGTTTGACGGCGTAGCGGTCGCTGCCGGCGTCGGCGACGGCGAGCATGGAGTCCGGGACGATCTGCGAAAGCCCGTAGGGGCCCTTCGGCGTGCCGAATCCGTACAGGTTCGAGTAGGCGAACTTCTCGTATTTCGCCTGGCCGTGCGTGTGCTGCATGCGCGGCTTCTGTCCGGCGGCGAAGAACACGCTGTGGCCGCCGTCGCGCTGGGCGATGAAGTGCGGGCCGTCGATGCGGCGCGAGGCGGGCAGCTCCGGCATCGGGAGTTCCTCGGCCGCCCAGAACGGATGGTCTTCGGGGAGCGCGAGCACGAGGAACGACTTCATGCCCCAGTAGACGGAGCCGAAGCCGTTGTAGCTTTCCGCCATGCTCATATTCGGGTAGGCGTAACCGACCGTCAGCACGCCGCCCGCGTCGAAGATCGGACGGCTGAACCATTTCCGCATGTTCCGCAGGAAAAGCCCCTTCAGCACGCCCGGTTCGATGCCGCCCGCGTCCGCGTAGGCGTAGGCGGCCCAGAACGCGGCTTCGGCGAACCGGTAGGCGAGGCTGCGGCCGTAGGGGATGGCGGAACCGTCGTCGGCGAAGTAGTACATGTAATCCTTCGCGAAAATGCGGGCGCGCTCCTTGTAGAGTTCGGCGCGGATGGGGTCCTCGTCCTTCATGAGCGCGGCGTACAGCAGGCAGTAGAAGTGCATGCCCCAGGAATTGTAGTGGTCGGCGTGGGCGTTTTCGCCGTCGGTGTACCAGCCGTTCCCGAGGTACCACGCCTCCATGGACTTGAGCGCGGACTCGACCGATTTCTTATCGTACGGACGGCCCACGCGGCGGAATCCGAGGTTCACGACCACGCGGAACATCTCCCAGTTGCACGGCCACGCCTTGCGGAGGTTCGCGCTGTTCAGCCAGTTGTAGAGGTTGTCCTGCTGCTCCGGCGTGAGCGGGTCCCACACTTTTTCCGGCGCGATGGCGAGCGCGAGCCCGATGGACGCCATTTCCACGATCCGCTGGTCGTAGTCGCCCACATTGCCCCAGTATTCGGGACTCGCCGGGTCCGTGCCCGCGATCAGCCCGCGCACGCAGACGTCGCGGAGCTCGGGATCGTCGCCGCCGCCCGCCCAGAGCGGACCGAGCGCCCACACCGGACGCGAGAACGCCTCCATTTCGGCGGTGCTGTCCGGGTAGCTCGCCCCGGTGAATCCCTGATGCAGGCGCGCCCCGCCTTCCGAGTAGTACGGGAGCAGGGGGCGCAGGACGTCGACCGCGGCGCGCTGGAGGTCTGAACGCGTTTCGAGCGGGTTGCCCCGGTAGACGTGGCGGATCGGGGGCGCGGATGCGGCGGTATTGCCGTCCGTTCCGTTCGAGCTGATGCAGGATGGCGTCGCGACGATCGCCGCCAGGGCGATCCCGAGGGTCAGATGTTTCATGTTCACGGGGCAAATCCTTTCTTGTTGGCGTGAGTGGATGTAGCGGGCAGCCGCCGTTTTCGTATAACATACAGCCGTTGAGTCAAAAATCAACCGTGTGCGGGAAAAAAGCGGAAAAAAAAGCGGGAAGCGGCGTTTCTTAACGGGCAGGACAACAAAAAAAGCGAATTTTTCCATCCGGAAAAGCTGTTTTATATTTGAATTTTATAGAAATATGTGCTAAACTAAATGATTATTTTTAAATTTTGTTATAGAGCATTGAGGATGCGCGAAATATGAACGTGAAGAACGGACAATTCAGCCTCGTTTCCGGCGCCTTGGAGCCGATGTGCCGTCATCTTTCGGACGGCGTGATCGTCCGCGGCCGGGACGGAATCGTTTTGTACGGCAACCCCGCTGCGGAAAAGGCGTTCGGAGTGGGGTGCGGCGAACTTGCCGGGCGCGCGCTGGACGAACTGATCCCGGCGTCCGCCGTGACAATCGCGGACGGCGTGTGCCATGTCAGCCTGCCGGAATCCATCCTCGCTTTCCACGCCGATGCTGGATCCGCCTGCGTCTGGCCGGATTCCTTCCTGCAGCCCGTCACGCTCGCCGACGGGACGGAATGCGATATGCTGGTTTTCCGCCGCCGTCCCGCGGGTCCCGCCACCATTCCCGACGATCTTTTTCATGAGCACGAGCTCCTGCTCACCATCGCGAACAACATCCCGTTCGGCATTTATGTGCAGGATGTCGACGACGATTTCCGGTTTATCCGTGCGAACCAGTACTTCGCGCAGACGTTCCGGGTCGCGCATCCCGATGTTTTCAACAAGACTCCGGCGGACATCCTGCCGCCCCCGGTCGCCGCTCAATGGCGGGAGCAATCCCTGAAGACGGCCGAGGCAGGCGGCCAGGCGCGGACGTTCCGCCTGCAGATGCTGGACGAAAAGGGTTTCCCCCAGTTCGTGCATTTCACGGAGAGCCTGTACGTCGATCCTGCGAACGGACGCCGCCTGATCCTGGGCACGGCCGAGGACATCACGGGCGAAACGTTCTTCCACAAATACGATGCGGCGAACGCCGAGATCCTGCGGCGGACGCAGCAGGAGACCGACATGAAGACCGTCCTGTCGGTCATCACCGAGATCATCTTCCGCGAGTTCAAGAGCTGCCGGATGGTGTGGATGAACCGCGAAATGGATACGCAGATGGATTTCGTGCGTCAGGACATGGCCGGGAAACTGCCGGAGCTCACGCCCGAACTGAGGGACAAGCTGGTCGGCTACATGCGGCCCATCCTGAAGGAAAAGCATTTCTGCGAGATCCCGGAGATCGCCTATGTGCCGGAACTGGCTGCGATTTCCGAGCAGTGCCCCGGCTATCCGCGGTGCCAGCTCGCGTTCGAGATCTTCAACCAGAAACGCTACATCGGCACCATGCTCATCCAGTTTACTGAGCGCATGCCGTTCCCCGCGTACAACCTCGAACCGCGCCTCATGCTGGTCGACACGTTCAGCGCCATCCTGTACCGCATCCGCGAGCAGGAGAACCTGGCTGATTCCAAGCGCCTGCTGGAGCAGATCATCGACGCGCTGCCCATGTCGTTCTTCGTGCAGGACGCGGACGATTCCTTCCGCTACACGATGTGCAACCGGCGGTTCTGCCGCATGATCGGCCGCACGAAGGAGCAGGTCGTCGGCAAGACGGACCACGACTTCTTCCCGAAGCAGATCGCGGATATGATTGCCGGGGAGCATACACGCGTTGCAGCGGCAGAGACCATGTCGCATGCCGAGATCGAAGAGGAAATCCCCGGCGTCGGCTGGCACGCGTTCGAAAAATGGCTGCTGCCGTTCCGCACGGAACAGGGCAGGCGGATGCTCATCGGCCTCAACCACGACGTGACCGAGGAAAACAAGCTGCGCCGTACCGAAACGCTGAAGATGAACCTCATTTCGTTCCTGAACGACGACCACGGGATCGACGAGTTCTGCGACTACATGGCAGAACAGATGCTGGAGACCATGCACTGCGACCGGATCCTGCTGCTCCCGGCCGCCAAGGTCAACGCCGCTTTCATGAAAGAATGGGCGCGTCAGGGCATTCCGCGCGTCGGGGAGCACAGCCATGCCTGCCCGCTCCTGACGCGCTGCCGGGAGAACCGCGGCGAGCCGGTCCTGGCGTTCGAGGATGCGGATGCGGTTTACGCGGATGCCCCGGAGCTCTCCTGCAAGGCGAAATCCGCCATGATCGCCCGCATCACGGTCAGGGGGCGGTTCTGGGGCGGCATTGCCGTCCATTACGTCAACAGCAGGACGCGGTTCGATGCCGCCGACATCCAGATGCTTCAGGTCGCCGCCTCTCTGTTCTCCATGGCAATGGAACGCAGTCTCGCGCAAAAGGAAATCCAGCGGCGCGAACGCGAGAACCAGCTTCTCGTCGACAACACCATCATCCCCGTCGCGATGTTCGACGGCGCCGGACGTCTTCTCCGCTGCAACAGGCCGTACCAGGAGTCGATCGCACCGGTCGAACACGAAGTGAAGCCGCAGCTTCTCCAGTCGATCATGAACGGATTGCGCACGTCTTCCATCCAGCGGAAGATCAACGGCAAGATCTGGCAGATCGACGCCCATGGCGTCACGGAAGATTCGAACAGGCTTTCGTATATCTTCATGTTCGCCGTGGACACCACGGAATCCGTCCGCCGCATCCGCCGCCAGGAGGCTAGTTCCGCCTGCATGGAGGCGATCCTCTCCGAGGCCGACGAGGACAGCCGCGCATTCCAGGAGGTCATCCGCGTCGTCGCCGGCTACTTCTCGGCCGACGGCGGGAATTTCATCCACTTCAGGCCGGACGGGATGGAGCTCCTTGCCTCCTGGGGCTTCGCGGACAGCGACCAGTCGTTTTTCCGGAACATGCCCAAGGACCGCGAATACACCAGCACCGACAACGACTGGATGTCCCGGCTGGACGGACGCGAGATCACGGTCGAAAACGACATTCAGAACTACCCGATCGAGGACCCTTACCTCTCGCAGATCGTACGCGCCACCAGGATGGGGACGCGCTGTTCTTTCCGCCTGACGCATGGCGACCGTGTCTGGGGCGCCGTTTCGCTCTACTTCAAGGATCCGTGGCGCTCGTTCTCGCAGACCGACTACGAGATGCTGGGCAATTTCCAGCACACCGCGAACATGATGCTCCTGAAATACGAGCTCACGCAGAACCTGAAGATGGAACGCGACAAGGCGATCTCCGCCGAAAAGGCGAAGAGCTTCTTCTTCAGCTGCGTCAGCCACGACATCCGCACGCCGCTGAACTCCATCATCGGGTTCTCCGAACTGCTCCGCCAGGGCGGTCTTTCGCAGGAAAAGTCCGTGGAGTACCTCGGCAACATCATCTTCAGCGGCAACACCCTGATGCAGCTCATCAACGACGTGCTCGACTTCGCCGCGCTCGACGCCGGCAAGCTCAAGCTCTACCCCGCCATGTGCGACTTCCGCCGCCTCGCGGAATCCGTCCTCACCGTCGTCGGCGACGTCGCGCGCGACAAAGCGCTTTTCCTGGAGCTCGACGCTCCGGGCGATCTCCCGTGGCTGAACCTCGATGCCCAGCGCGTCAGCCAGATTCTCTTCAACCTCATCGGAAATGCCGTCAAGTTCACCGAAAAGGGCGGCGTCACGCTGCATATCCGGTTCACGCCGGATGCGGGAACCGACGCCGATGCGAAGGCGAAGAAGACCGGAATGCTCGTCGTCACCGTTCAGGATACCGGCATCGGCATCGAGAAAAAGCATTTCGACGACCTGCTGCAGCCGTTTGTCCGCATCCATACGAAGACGCCGACCGGTGGCACCGGGCTTGGCCTTTCCATTTGCAACCTCATGGCGGCGAAAATGGGCGGCCGGATCCGGATCGACAGCGAAGTCGGCGTCGGAAGCAGTTTCTCCGTCGAGCTCCCGCACGTGGAATACCAGACCGACGCGCCCGCCGACGTCGAACAGCCCGGCGAACAGAAGAGTGAGAGTCTGCCCTCCGAACTCGACCTCGCGCTGCTGCTGGTCGACGACGCCGCGCTGAACCTGAAAGTGCTGGAGGCGCTCTGCCGCAAGCTCGGCGTCAGAAAGGTCGAGACCGCGAGCTCCGGGCAGGAGGCCCTCGCGAAGATGAACGACGCCGTGTTCGACGCCGTGCTCACCGACGTCTGGATGCCGAATATGAACGGAGATGTGCTTGCCGCCGAAATCCGCCGCAATCCGGCATGGCGCGACCTGCCCATCTACGCGCTGACCGCCGACGTGGAAATGCAGAAGAAAGAGAATCCCGCGCCGTTCACCGGCATCCTGCTGAAGCCGCTCCGCACGGAAAATATCACCGATCTTCTGCTCAAGATCTCCGCGGCCAGAAAACATCTCTCTGTCCAGTAAGGACCAAGAGGACCAATAGGGCCAATAGGACCGACCGATACGGTATAGGTGTCCTGTTGGTCTTATTCTTCTTATTGGTCTTGATTATGGGCTGCGCCTCGACTGCTCCATTTCCCTCCCGACGGCCCCTTTTCCCTTGACTGCCCCATTCCCCCGAGTGATCCGCTCCTTCCGACTGTCCTGCCCATCCCCCCTGCCGGGAATAAAAGAAAGGCCGGACACCGTTTTGAGGCGGTGTCCGGCCGGGGAGTCGATTGGCTGATTTCTCAGCCGAATTGTCTCACGCGAAAAGCCGAATCACTTGTCGAACTTGAACAGGAGCGGGGCGAATTCGCGGAGGCTGCGACGCCAGGTCAGCCATTCGTGGGCCGTGCCGGGGGACATGTAGAACGTCACCGGGAGGCCGTATTCCTTCATCTGGTTCGCGATGTTGCGCGGACCGTCGGCGTTTTCAGCTTCGCCGTGGGAGATGAAGATGTGGTGGAGCTTCTTGGCCGGATCTTCCTTCGCGGTCTTGAGGGCTCCGTTGTAGGCGTTCTCGACGGCGCCGTTCATGCCGAACAGGCCGGAGAAGCTGCCGAGCCAACCGAACATGTCGAGGTTGGAGGTAACGGTGCTCCAGGTCTGGCCGCCGCCGCGGGAGAGACCCGCCATGGCGCGGTGATCACGATCCGGAATGGTGCGGAAGGTCTTGTCGATGAAGGGGATGAGTTCCTTCACGAAGATCTCGTTGACGCCGCCGCCGCCCATGCCCATCATGCCGCCGAAGCCGCCCATCATGCCGCCGCCACCGCCGCGACCGACGTAGGAGTTGGCCTTCATGTCGCCGCAATCCATGACGATGATCATCGGAACAGCCTTGCCGGCCGCGATGAGGTTGTCCATGATGTTGGCGGTACGGCCCTGGATCATCCAGCCGTTTTCATCTTCGCCCCAGCCGTGCATGAGGAGGAGGACCGGGTAACGCTTGTCGGTGTTGGTCTCGTATTCAGCAGGCGTGTAGACGTTGCAGATACGTTCGATGCCGCCGTTGATCTCGGACCAGTACTGGCAGCGACGGACCTGTCCGTGCGGGACGTCCTTGTTGAAGTGGTGGTAAGCGCCTTCTTCCTTGGATTCGGGCACTTCGATACCGGACTGCATGGCGTTGCTGCCGAAGTAGGCGCCGGTCTTCTGGTCGGAGACGACGTTGCCGTCGACGCGGAAGGAGTAGTAGTGGAAGCCGACCACGAGCGGATCAGTCTTGACTTCCCACGTTCCGTTGGTGCCTTCGACTTTCTTCAGGTGATAGAGCTTGTCGCCGCTGCCGTCGCGGAGACCCTGGGAGATGGTCACATCCTGAGCGCCGGGGGCGTTGAGTCGATAGATGACTTCGCCGGTTTCGGGATTGACAGCGGGATAGGATTCGCAGAAGATGGTGGTTTCAGAGGGGACGAAACCTTCGGGG
>JAEEQO010000207.1 GCA_016285335.1 Victivallales bacterium
TCGCACAGCGGGAGATAGTTTTCGAGCTGGTTGGAGCGGTCGTAGCTCCAGGTGTGGAGCCCGACGACGAGCGGGACGGGCGTGTCGGTTTCCGGACAGTGGAAGAGTGACGGCTGAAGCGTGCCGTCCAGCGTGGATGCAACGGTGATCGTGTTCGTTTTTCACCTCTGGATAAGGAAAGGTTGTGTCAGAAATGAAAGTCCCTCCCCGGCGGAACGAAAACCGGGAAGGAACAAGGCGGTCTGTTCAAATCAGATCAAATACTCAGGCGAAAAGCCAGGTGGAGAGGTAGCGTTCGCCGGTGTCCGGCAGAAGCGCCACGATGCGTTTTCCGGCGAACTCGGGACGTTTCGAGAGTTCCAGCGCAGCGAAGAGCGCGGCGCCGGAGCTGATGCCGACGAGCAGGCCTTCCTTCGCGGCGGCCGCACGGGCGGTCCTGCCCGCGTCCTCGGCGGAAACGCCGATCACCTCGCTGATGAGGCCGGTGTTCAGCACTTTCGGCACGAAGCCCGCGCCGATGCCCTGGATCTTGTGCGGACCGGGCGCGCCGCCCGCGAGCACGGGGCTGGTGTTCGGCTCGACCGCGAAGATCTTCACGTCGGGGTTCTTTTCGCGGAGGTATTCGCCGACGCCGGTCAGCGTGCCGCCGGTGCCGACGCCAGCCACGAACGCGTCGATCTTGCCGCCCGCGTCCGTCCAGATTTCCGGACCGGTGTGCGCCTTGTGGTACGCCGGGTTCGCCGGGTTCTCGAACTGCTGCGGGATGAAAGAGCCGGGATTGGCGTCGCGGAGCTCGAGCGCCTTCGCGATCGCGCCCTTCATGCCCTTCGCGCCTTCGGTCAGCACGATCTCAGCGCCGTACGCCTGGGCGAGCTTGCGGCGCTCGATGCTCATGGTCTCCGGCATGGTGAGGATGAGGTGGTAGCCCTTCACGGCGGCCACGAACGCGAGGCCGATGCCCGTGTTGCCGCTGGTAGGCTCGATGATGAGCGCGCCCGGCTTCAGCTGGCCGGACTCTTCGGCGGCCTGGATCATGGCGAACCCGATGCGGTCCTTCACGGATCCGCCGGGGTTGAACGATTCGACTTTGACGATGACTTCGGCGCCGCCTTCGTTGAGCTTGTTGATGCGGACGAGCGGGGTGCCGCCGATCTTTTCGAGGATGTTGTTTGCAATGTTCATGGCAGGGGTCTCCTTTCTTGTTTTTTTATTCTCTACCAATCGCGTTATGATTATACTATACCACAGATTTCGCAAAAGTCAAGCGGAAATCGGAAAATATTCTCTACTTTTTTGATAACCTTTAAAATCTGAGCATGAGAGACGAAAAAACACCGGACCTCCGACAGGGGAGATCCGGCGTATAGCAACAGATTCGGATAAAGGGGAAACTTATTTCAGCTTCTCCTGGAACATCTGGATCGCGAGCTTCGGGTTTGCCTTGCCGCGGCTGAGTTTCATGAGCTGGCCGACAAGGTACTGGAGCACGGCGGTCTTGCCTTCCTTGAACTGCTGGACCTGGGCGGGGTTCGCCTCGATCACCTGGTCGACGAGCGCGAGGATGGCGCCCTCGTCGGAGACCTGCACGAGGCCCTTCTCCTTCACGATGGAATCGGGGTCCTTGCCCGTCTCGAACATCTCCTCGAAGACCTTCTTGGCGGTCTTGGAGTTGATGGTGGAGGCGTTCACGAGCGCGGCGAGCTTGGCGAGGTCGGCGGGCTGGACCTTGCAGTCCTGAAGCGAACCGCCGGATTCGCCGAGCTTGCGGAGGAGTTCGGAGGTGAAAAGGTTCGCGATGATCTTCGAAGCGGAGGAGCCGTTCGCCGCGGCCTCGAAATACTCCGCATACGAACGGTCCGAGGTGAGCACCTGAGCGTCGTAGGGGGTCAGGCCGAAGTCGCGCACGTAGCGCTGGCGTTTGTCGGCGGGGAGCTCCGGCAGGCCGGCGCGGAAGGCATCGAGTTCGGCGTCGGTGAACACGATCGGCAGAAGGTCGGGCTCGGGGAAGTAGCGGTAGTCGTTGGCGTTTTCCTTGGTGCGCTGGACCACGGTCTCGCCGAGTTCGTCGTTCCAGCCGCGGGTGTCCTGTTCGATCTCCTGCCCGTTCTCGAGCTCGATGAGCTGGCGTTTGATCTCGTACAGGATGGCGCGGTGGGCGGCGCGGAAGCTGTTCAGGTTCTTGATCTCGACCTTGGTGCCGAATTTTTCGGTGCCGCGCGGCCGCAGAGAAATGTTCACGTCGAACCGCATCTGGCCCTTCTCCATGTCGCAGTCGCTGACGTCGGCGTACTGCATGATCTCCTTCAGCGAGGAGAGGTAGGCGTAGGCTTCGTCGGCGGAGCGCATGTCGGGCTCGCTCACGATCTCGATCAGCGGCACGCCGGAACGGTTGAAATCGAGGCCGGTGCAGTTGGAGAAATGGGTGGACTTGCCGGGATCTTCCTCCAGGTGCATGCGGGTCATGCCGATCCACTTGTCGGGCAGCGGTTCGCCGGAGAAGCCCGTGCCGAAGATGTGGATGCGGCCGTTTTTGCAGATGGGCAGATCGTATTGCGTGATCTGGTAATCCTTCACGAGGTCGGGGTAGAAATAGCTCTTGCGGTCGAACTTGCTGAACTTCGCGATCTCGCAGCCGCACATCATGCCGGCGACGACGGCCTTGCGGACGGCCTCTTTGTTCACGACCGGCAGGACGCCGGGCATGCCCATGCAGACGGGGCAGGTATCGGTGTTCGGCGGTGCGCCGTAGGTGTTGGGGCAGGAACAGAACATCTTGCTTTTCGTGCGGATCTGCACGTGCGCTTCGATCCCGATCACGGGTTCATAGGTCGTCATTGAATCTCTCCGGATGAAATGATTTGGGTGCGGGCGGCCCCTGTCCGGCGGTCCGCATATTTGGCATATCATTCTAATATAGCATAAAAACAAGGATTCGTCAAGGGGAAACGGGGGCAAAACCGTGCCATTCGTCCGGCGTGACGGCGCACGCGGCGTGTTTTTGCAGGAGTTTTTGCAGGAAAAAACGGGAAACGGTGTTTCTTTTTCGGGAAACTGTGGTATAGTATCTACATCAATCTTGAAAATCGGGAATCCACCATGCCAGTCCATTCAGATAAAGCTTGTCACATCGGGGCGGAGGCCGGGCATTTATGAGCCGCCGCGCTATGATCATCCTGATCCTCGCGATCGTCGCCGTGCACGGCGTGCTGCTGGGGCTTTTCCTTGCCACCGGCTCCGCCGAACGCGAACTCGAAGAAACCCGCCGCGAACTCGCAGAGGAAAACGCGCTGCGGTCAGCCATGGAGGCGGGCGAAGTCCTTCCGTCCGAAACGCAGGACGAATCCGCGCCCGAGGTCGTTCAGCCTCAGCCGTCCGGCGGACAGTCGACGGCCTCGGCAGTCCTGCCGCCGACGACGGGCGACCTGCCCGCGATCCTGCCCGAAACGAAGGACAAACCCGTTCCGTCCGTTCCCTCGACGACCTATGTCCGCAAACCGAAGAAGACGGCTGTCCCGAAGCTGGATTTCTCCGGGGCCGCCCGCGACAACCTTTCCGAGCTCAAATTCGTAAATCTCGCCACGGCGGGCATCCTGGTCGACATGGACAACAACAAGGTGCTCTGGGCGAAAAACCCGTCCAAGCCGGTCCCCATCGCCTCCCTCACGAAGATCATGACCATCATGCTCGCCTACGAGATCGCCATGGACGATTCCTCGCCCTACACGCTCGAATCGCTGATCCCGGTCACCACGGAGGCGATCAACACCGCCGCGAGCAAGGTCGATTTCCGGAAGGGCGAGATGTTCACCATCCGCGAACTCCTCATCGCGGCGTCCGTGAAGAGCGCGAACGACGCGGCGCATCTGCTGGCCGAGCACCTCGGCGGCGGCAAGGCGGACAACTTCATCGAAGACATGAACCGCCGCGCGAAAGAAGTCGGCTTGACGCACACGACCTACTTCAACGCGCACGGCCTGCCCGGAAAATCCAAGGCGCTCGACAACCAGAGTTCGCCCGAGGACGTCGCCCGCCTCTGCCTCGTCTTCCGCCAGTATCCCTACCTCATGGAACTCGCCGCGCTCCGAACCGCGCCGTTCCGCGAAAAGGGCTCGCCGAACTACATGCTGCTGCAGAACCACAACAACCTGCTCCCCGGAGCGAAGACCGCGGCCACGGGCGTGAACGGCATCAAGACCGGATTCACCAATCGCGCCGGCTTCTGCGTGGCGGCCACGTGCGAACGCAGCGGACGGCATCTGCTGGCCGTCGTGACCGGATTCCCGTCCGCCGCCGACCGCGACAATTTTGTCCACGTCCTGCTGGACTGGGGCTACAAGAAGATCGGCGTTTCGAAGGCCGCTTCCACGTCCACAAAGGCATCCTCGCCCTCAAAGACTTCTTCCTCCGCGAAAAACACTTCAACCAAGAAGGGCCGCTGACCGCACGGACCGCGGCCCCGCCCAAAAAGGAAGGCGCCCATGCATAAACAAACGATCCTGGTCACCGGCGGAGGCGGCTTCATCGGCTCCCATCTCTGCGAATACCTGCTCGCACGCGGCAACGACGTGATCTGCCTCGACAACTTCTTCACGGGGTCGAAGAACAACATCCGGCATCTGCTCAGCAACCCGTCGTTCGAGCTCATCCGGCACGACGTCACGATCCCGATCGAGCTTGAAGTCGACGCCATCTACAACCTCGCCTGCCC
The DNA here is from genome assembly GCA_016285335.1 of Victivallales bacterium. Next base: position 4,709 of record JAEEQO010000207.1, read on the forward strand.
CGCCTCGCCCATCCACTA
>JAEEQO010000208.1 GCA_016285335.1 Victivallales bacterium
TTACCTGAAGCGCCTGCTGGGCGGCGGGTTCGAGAAGGTGTACGAGCTGAACCGCAACTTCCGCAACGAGGGCATCGACCGCCGCCACAATCCCGAGTTCACGATGATCGAGATCTACCAGGCGTACGGCAACTGCGAGACCATGATGGAGCTCATCGAGAGCATGGTCACCAGCATCGCGCAGAAGGTGTTCGGCACGCTTCAGGTCAAGCTGCCCGGCGACAAGGTCATCAACCTGGAGCGTCCGTGGCGCCGCGCGCCGTACCGCGACCTCATCCGCGAGCGCACGGGGCGTCAGGACTGGTTCGAACTCCCGCGCGAGGAGAAATACAAGCTCGCGAAGGAACTCGGCGCGCAGGTCATGCCCGACTGGACCGACCTCGAAATCACGCACGAGATCTACGAAAAGCTCATCGAACACACGCTGATCCAGCCGACGTTCGTGACGCGCCTCCCCGCCGAGCTCGTCCCGCTCGCCAAGAAGTGCGCCGACGACCCGGAAAGCGTGGATGTGTACGAGCTCGAGATCAACGGCCAGGAGATCTCCCCCGGCTACTCCGAGCTCAACGACCCGATCGACCAGCGCAAGCGCTTCATGGAACAAGTCACGCTGTCCGGCAAGGACCCCGCGCAGGCCGTCGACGAGGACTTCCTCACCGCGCTCGAATACGGCATGCCTCCGGCCGGCGGCATGGGCATCGGCGTGGACCGTCTCGTGATGCTCCTGACCGGCACGGAATCCATCCGCGACATCGTGCTGTTCCCGCAGCTCAAACCGCGCAACTGACCCCGTTTCTCCCCGCGTTTTTCCAACCTTTTTCTCAATACTTTTTCCGAAAGGACCACGACCATGTATCTCGGACGAATCGTCTGCGCCGGCATGACCCGCGACGGCAAACCCTGCGCCGCCTACCGCGTCTCCTCCCGTTCCTTCCCGAACCGCAGCGCCAAGCTCATCACCGGCAAGATCGCCATCCTGCCGCGCGCGGGCTTCGAAAGCGACCTGGCGAAGAACCCCTACATCGCCTACAACTGCATCCGGCTCTCCGGCGCGGTCGCGCTCGCCACGAACGGCTCGCAGACCGACCCGATCATTGAGAAGATCGCCATGGGCGTGCCGCTTCGCGACGCGTTCGCGTCCTGCCTGCTCGCCATGGACTATGAGAAAGACCAGCTGAACACCCCGCGCGTGGCGGCCGCCGTCGATGCGAAGGCCGGCAAGCTCGTGCTCGGCATCGTCCGCTGCGACGCCATCCTGGTCCGCGAATATCCGTGCGTCCCCGGCGAACTCCGTTTCGTCTCCACCTACACGCTGGACCATCCCTGCGGCGACAACGTCGACGACAAGTTCGACGCCGCCGACGCCCCTGCCATCTGCTCCTACGTGATCGGCGGCGGACGTTTCGCCGAATTCGAAAACGCCGTCACGGCGGCCTCCGCGGTGTGGGACGGCCTCACGTTCCAGCTGGCGGCGCAGGACGCCTGAGCGTAAATCGTAAAGGATCCCATACGTGCCGCTCGTGCGCGACTGCCTGTCCGGCCTGAACCCGGAACAAAAGGAGGCGGTCCTTCAGATCGAGGGACCGCTGCTTGTGCTTGCCGGCGCGGGCACGGGCAAGACGCGCGTCATCACGTCCCGCATCGCCTACATGATCGAACAGGGCATCCCCCCGGAACACATCGCAGGCATGACGTTCACGAACAAGGCGGCGGCGGAAATGCGCGAACGCGTGGCCGGCATGGTCCCCGGCGCGGCCGCCGACAGGGTCACGCTCGGCACGTTCCATGCGTTCTGCGCCCGAATCCTGCGGCGCGACGTGGCGTACGCGGGCAACTACAACTCCAACTACAGCATCCTGGACGAGAGCGACCAGACCGGCATCATCAAACAGGCGTCCGCCGAGCTCGGCTTCGGCAAGGACGAAATCCCGGCGAAGGAAGTCGCGGCGTTCATCGGGCACTGCAAGAACCAGATGCTGTTTCCCGCCGACGTGCCGTCCGGCGGCAACAGCGCGTTCCTGGCGATCTACGAGCGCTACCAGCAGATCCTCGAGCTTCAGAATGCGCTGGATTTCGACGATCTTCTGCTGCTGGTCCTGAAGATATTCAGGGAGCACCCGGAACGTCTCGCCATCTATCAGGACAAATACCGCTATCTGCTGGTCGACGAGTATCAGGACACCAACGCCGCCCAGCTCAAACTGCTCCAGTACCTCACGCAGTTCCGCCAGAACATCTGCGTGGTCGGCGACGACGACCAGAGCATTTACGCGTGGCGCGGCGCCGACGTCGGAAACATCCTGAACTTCCCGACCTACTTTCCCGGTGCACGCGAGATCAAGCTTGAGCAGAACTACCGTTCCACGAACAACATCCTCCGCGCCGCGAACAGCGTCATCGCCCGCAACGGGGCCCGGTTCGACAAGAGCCTGTGGTCTGCCAGGGGCGAAGGCGAGGAAGTGAAGCTGGCGCAGGTGGAGGACGGCGACGCCGAGGCAGATTTCGTGGTGAACATGATGGAGCACATCATCTCCGCCAACCCGGATTACTGCTACCGCGATTTCGCCGTGCTGTACCGTTCGAACTACCTGTCGCGCGTGCTGGAGCAGACGTTCCGGGCGCACGGCATCCGGCCCCGCATCATCGGCGGCCAGGAGTTCTTCCAGCGCAAGGAAGTGAAGGATGCCGTGGCATACCTGAAACTCGTGGTGAACAAGCGCGACGACCAGAGCCTGCTGCGCGTGATCGGCGTGCCCCCGCGCGGAATCGGCGACAAGGCTGTCATGCGCCTCCGCGACCTGCGGAAGGCGGCCTCGAGCCCGATGCAGGAGCTGCTCTCCGAATCCGCGTTCTCCGACTCCGTCTCGAAGCCAGCGGCGAAATCGGCGGCGACCCTGGCGGAGGCGATCCGCAAGGCGCGGGAGAAGTTCGCCTCGCCCGGCGGCCTGGCTGAAAAGGTCACGGACTACCTGGAGGACGTCGGCTATCTGAACGGCTTCCTGAAGATATACCGCGACAGCAAGGAGGCCGAATCGCGTCAGGAGAACGTGTACGAATTCATCAACTCCATTTCGTATTTCGAGCACAACGCCCCGCCCGGCAGCGACCCCATGACGCTCGCCGACTGGCTCGAGAAATTCTCGCTGCTGGACGATTCCGACCGCACGAAGGACGATGACGACGACAACCGCAACGCGCCGGTCTTCTCGACCGTGCATGCCGCGAAGGGGCTGGAGTTCCCCATCGTCTTCGTGATCGGCATGGAGGAGGGGCTTTTCCCGCACGAACGCGCTCTGGAGGAGTCGTCGCGTGGGGTCGAGGAGGAGCGCCGCCTGTTCTACGTGGCGATCACCCGTGCCCGCGAACAGCTCGTGCTCACGCTCGCCCGCAAGCGCTTCAAGTACGGCGAATACGTCATGCACAAGCCGTCACGGTTCCTTCAGGACTTGCCCGACGGCCTTGCGAACCGGTTCCAGACGCAGGATGACCTGATCCCGCGCATGAACGAAGACGAGCAGCGCGCGGCGTTCGAAGCCGTGCTGGAGGACCTCCGCCGGAAGATGAAGGAAAAAGGCTTCTTCCGCAACGGCGGCGGATTCTGAGCGTTCTTCTCAAAAAAAGGATGGGGAGAAAAAGCCGATGCCCCGCTTCAGAGGTGGATGCTGAAATTGGCGACGATGATGATCCCGAGCGTGATGAGGTTCAGCTTCTTCAGGAAACTTTTGTCTTCGTACACCAGCAGGGCGATCATCCCCGCCAGATAAAGAATCGCATAGGGCCAGAACAGAGGAGCATCGAATCCCCCGGACAACATGAGGATGTCAGCCGCGAATTCGAGGACGAGGAGCGCGCACGCCGCGATCAGGGCTTTTTTGTTTTTTGAGACGATGACTTCGATCAGCAGATAAACGTTGTAGAAACAGGTTATCCAGCTCCACCAGCCCCAACAGAAGTTCTGCTGAGCTTGATGTATGACCGAGCGGGTGCAATCAATGACATCGAAAAGCAGCAGAAGCGCGGCAAATATCCACAGGCACGGTCTGAGTTTCTTTAGAGTCGCGTCATTCATGGTTTTTTACCTTGCTTCCTGAAAAAAAGGGCAGGACACCTGAATGATGCCTTGCCCTGAGATTACCGGAAAAACGAAGCCGGATCAGACGATGAGGTTCGTGGTCGCGGGATCGAACATGTGCGCGCCGACCATGGCGAGCTTGAGCGTGATGGTCTCGCCGACCTTGGCGTCAAGGTGGGGTTCGACGCGGGCGATGCAGGCTGCATCGACGCCGGTGTCGAGGTGGAGATAGATCTCGGCGCCCATGGGCTCGCGGACTTCGACCTTGGCGGTGATCGTCGGCGCGTTCGCGTCGTTCGTGGCGCGTTCGGAGCCGATGTCCTCGGGACGGATGCCGAAGAGGATCTCCTTGCCGACGTAGGACTCGATGGAGTTGTTCCAGTCGGAGGGGAGGGCGATGGAGATGGGGCCGGCCTTGAAGACGAGCTTGCCGTCTTCGGAGGCGAGCGTGCCCTTGAAGATGTTCATGGGCGGGGTGCCGATGAAGCCGGCGACGAAGGTGTTCGCGGGCTTGTCGTAGATGTTCAGCGGGGTGTCGATCTGCTGGATGACGCCGTCCTTCATGACGCAGATGCGGTCGCCCATGGTCATGGCCT
>JAEEQO010000209.1 GCA_016285335.1 Victivallales bacterium
ATTTTTATCATTTCCGAGGCGCGGGATGTACGAAACGACCTCAGATTCGCCAGGTAAAACAACGCCTCCAGCAGACTGGTCTTACCCTGTCCGTTCGATCCGCAGAGAAAGACGGACGGCGCCTCAAATTGAAGCGACACCGATTCGAACAGGCGGAAATTCTGAAGGAACAGCGAATTGACCATGAATATTTCTGCTTATGAAACGAAAAAAAGCTGAAAATCAGGATGCGAAAATCCTGCCGCTTGCTTTTTTGAGCTTACGGCAGGATGACATACACATTTTCCCGACTTGTTGTTCTTATTTGTTCCTCATGGGCATGATGACATACAGGAATCCGTCGCCGCTTTCGATGGCGATCGGGCTCATGACGTCATTGACCTTGATGAACACGTTGTCGGTCTGGATGTGCTTGAACGGATCGAGGAAGAAATTCGAGTTGAACGAAGCGGACATTTCCTCGCCGTCGTACTGGATCGGCACGCTCTCGCGGCCTTCGCCGATGTTGCTGTTCGTTTCGAAAAGCATGCAGTCCTTCTTGAACGTGAGGGAAACTTTCGGCGAACCGCTTTCGGCTAGCGTGACGCAGATGAGTTCGAGCGCATAGATCACGCTTTCGCAGGAAACGGTCACGGTCTGCTTGAACGAGGTCGGGATGACCTGGCGGTAATTCGGATAATTTCCTTCGATGAGCTTGGAGGTGATGACCGAAGCGCCGACCACGAAAACGACCTGGTTTTCGGCGATGTTGATCACGACGTCGCCTTCCTTTTCGAGGAGGCGTTTGAGCTCGGTGGCGGCTTTCTGCGTGATGATGATCTCGCCTTCGGAACCTTCGGGAAGCTCTTCGAAGACCTTTTCGCAAAGGGCCAGGCGCTTGCCGTCGGTGGCGACCGCCGTGAACTTGCCGTCGCGGACGGAGAACAGGATGCCCTGCAGGACTTTGCGGGAATCCTCGAGGCTGGCGGCATAGGAGATACGTTCGATCACGACCGCCATGTCGGTCTGTTTCATGGAGAAGGAACGGATGAAGCTGACCTCGTCCTTCTTCGGATAGTCGGCGGGATTCAGGCCAAGCAGCATGATGGACGCGGTGCCGCATTTGATGGTGGAATGGAAATTGTCGCCGCTTTCGATTTCGATGAACTCGCCGCGGAACTTGGAGACGAGCGTGAGCATCTTCTTGGCGGGCAGGGTGGTCGAACCGGCTTCGATGACTTCGGCGTCGACGACCGTTTCCATACGGATTTCGAGGTCGGTTCCGGTCAGCTTGAGCTTGCCGTCAGCGGCTTCGAACAGAATATTGGAAAGCACGGGGAGAGTGTTGCGGGTGTTGACGATGTTTCCGACTCTCTGCAGCGCTTTGAGCATGGTCTCTCTGGAAATCTTGATTTTCATGGTGGGATAGCCTCCGATCTTTCCGCGTTCCGGCTTGATCGCCGGAGTGTGCGGAAAAAGTTATTGAGATGGGTTACTAAGATAATTTTAACCTGAAATGAGCAAACGTAATAGAAGTAGGGGGTGTCAACAGTGTCAACAACCCTTCGTTCCCGCTTCAAACACTTTTTTCGGAACTTGTTTACAAAATGGTTTGACTTTGTACGGAAACGGTGTTCTATTAACAAGGTGGATTTTTGTTTCAACCCCATTGGCAGGTGACGAACATGGATATGAACAACAATGTCAAGAAGCACATGGATGACCTTCTCCGGCGTTATCCCGATCTCCGGGGCGTCGCGGAAAAAATCCATACATTATATTTTAACCTTGAAAACGTATTTTTCAAGAACAAAACGCTATTTATCTGCGGAAATGGTGGAAGTTGTTCAGACGCAGAACATTTTATTGCCGAACTCGGAAAAGGGTTCCTGAGCCGCCGGCATATCCCGTCCGAGCTGGCGGAAGCTCTGGAAGCCGCCTATCCGGGCGAAAACTATCCGGTCCGGCTTCAGCGGGGATTCCGGGCGATTTCGCTGAACGGACATCCGGCGCTCGCATCCGCGTACACCAACGACGTGGATCCGCTTATGACTTATGCCCAGCAGCTGTACATTTTCGGACAGAAGGGCGATGCAGTGCTCGGCATCACGACCTCCGGCAACGCGAAAAATATCCTGAACCTCTTCAAGGTCGCCCGTGTGCTCGGGATTTCCACTTATCTTCTGACTGGAAACAACGAAGAGGGTCCGTGCAGAAAATATGCCGACTTTATCTTGGATGTTCCGGCGCGCGAGGCCTATCTCGTGCAGGAATACCATCTGCCGATCTATCATGCCCTGGCGATGATGCTGGAGGAAAGGTTCTATGGATCAGGCCAATGAACTCAGGCATGTAGCCGTCATCCTGGACGGCAACGGACGCTGGGCCGCGCAGCACGGAGTCGAGCGCAAGGAAGGCCATCTGGCGGGTGCGAACCGCGTGGTGGACTTCATGAATTATATTGGAAAATACGACTCTATCCGATATGTCACGCTGTATGCGTTCAGCACGGAGAACTGGAAACGCTCCAAGGATGAAGTGGATGCGCTGATGAACATTCTGGCGCGTTTTCTGGACGAAAACCTTGAAGTCCTGCTCAAGGAAAAGGTCCGCCTCCTTACGACCGGCGATATTTCCGCACTGCCGGAAGCGTGCCGCGTCCGCCTCGACAAGGTGAAGCGGGAGACGGCAAAAGATTTTACCCGCACATTCATCCTCGCGCTCAATTACGGTTCCCGCATGGAGATCACCGATGCCGTAAAGTCGATCGCCGCCGAAGTGAAGGACGGAAAACTTTCCCTCGACGATATCACGGAAAAGACCGTGGCGGACCATCTGTATCTTCCCGAAGTGCCGGATCCCGATCTCCTGATTCGCACCAGCGGCGAGGAGCGCGTGAGCAATTTTCTGCTGTGGCAGATATCCTACAGCGAGTTTTATTTTACAAAAACCCTTTGGCCGGATTTTGATATCAATGAATTCGACAAGGCGGTTCAGGCTTTTTACGGCCGGAAACGCAGATTTGGAGGCAGATAACTCATGTCCACCCTTGCGAAACGTACGTTCAGCACGATCATTCTTCTTTCCCTTCTGGCGGGCTCGGTTTTCTTTGACTACGATATCAGAAAATGGTTCTTCACGGCCCTCTGCGCCCTGCTCGGATTCGGCGCTTCGTGGGAATGCCTCGGGATGCTGAACGGCCCGAAAAAGTTCAACGGTTTGAAGTGGTTCATTTCGCTTGCGCTCGTAGTCGTCGTGTTCTTCCCGACATTCCAGAACCGGTACATGCCGTTCTGGCCCGGGATCTCCTTCGACCTCGCGCTTTTCGCTTTTCTTTTCTGGATGATCGTCCTTTCAACGAACAAGAATCAGGAAGCGCTCCGGGCCGTGATCAACGGTTTTGCCGTGTTTCTCCTGTTTTCCCTGGCGCTGAAGCTGATCTCCGGCATTTACTACACCTATAATTTCTACGGGAATTATCCGGCGACGTTCCTGCTGTTCATCCTTGCAACGAAAGGCGGCGACATCGGCGCCTACCTCACAGGATCGCTCTGCAACGCGATCACGCACGGGAAAAATCATAAGCTCGTGCCGTCCATCAGCCCGGCGAAATCGTGGGAAGGTCTCGTCGGCGGCCTTGTGTTTTCCGTTGCGATCACGCTCGCCATTTATACGATCTTCTCCAACCAGCGCAACGGCTACGAGTGGTGGGACGGCTACGGCTACTTCAAGATGACTGTGATCGGCGTTCTGCTGTTCTTCGGCGGCATGGTGGGCGATCTGGCGGAATCCAGCCTGAAGCGCACCTGCGAAGTGAAAGATTCCGGTCATTTTCTGCCGGGGATCGGCGGCCTTTTCGATTTGGTCGACAGCCTCATCATCAACTCGTTCGTTTTCTACTTCATCCTGTTCTTTCTTCATGCACAGTGACCATCCGTTTTCAGGAGGACGTGTCCTATGAGCAATCTTTCCGGAGCCCGGGAAAACAATATCGTGAATGAAATACTGGAGGGTTCCTGCCGTAATCCGCACGACTACCTCGGCATGCACTTGGAATCCGGCGGGGTGGCGGTGCGCGTGTACGATCCTGCCGCGAAAGCAGTCACGGTCATCGTCGGCAAGAACCGCTACCCGATGATCAAAACTGACGACAGGGGGATATTTTCCTGCGTTTTCGGAAAGAAAAAAGAGCTTTTCGCCTATAAGATCGAAAAGAAATACGCGGACAGCAAGTTCGTTTCAGCCGATCCGTACTGCTTCCTGCCCACGCTCGGCGAAATGGATATTTACCTGTTCAATCAGGGCGAACACCAGCGCGTTTACGACGTGATGGGCGCGCACGTCCGGAACCTCGGCGGAGTCGAGGGCGTTTCGTTCGCGGTCTGGGCGCCGAATGCGCAGCGGGTTTCCGTGGTCGGCGACTTCAACTGCTGGGACGGGCGGCGCCATCCGATGCGCATGCTCGGGCTTTCCGGCATTTGGGAGCTGTTCATCCCCGGGCTGAAACCCGGCGATGTATACAAGTTCGAAGTGAAAGGTTCGGACGGTTCCATCGTGCTGAAGCTCGACCCGTACGCGAGAAGGACCGAACTGCGGCCGAACAACGCCGGCATCGTCCCGCAGGCGGAACCGTTCCAGTGGACCGACGACGCCTGGATGAAGAAGCGCGCCGCCA
>JAEEQO010000210.1 GCA_016285335.1 Victivallales bacterium
CTCGCGTTCCGCGCCGATCTCGTCGCCGGACGCATACAGGCAGTGGATGAGCCAGTAGCGGGGCGTCCCGTCGTTCCTGCCGTAATTCTGGCAGAGCCGCCGGAAGACTTCCGCCGCCTTCGCGGGCTGCCCGAGGCCGCTCAGAAGCTGTCCCGCCTGGAACAGCGCGTCTTCGCGGTTTTTCCTGTTGGCATCGGTCTTCGTGACGGACGCTTCGTAGTCCAGATAATTCTGCGCCGCGGCGGCCATGTCGCGCAAATGGAACTGCGCGACGGCGGAGAGCAGCAGCATGTCCGGCACGGGATGCGCCGGGTCATCTTTGCGGAGCAGTGCGGCGATGTCCAGCATGTCCTGGTATTGTCCGGCGTCCTGGCAGCAGCGCATGGCATTCAGCAGGGCCTCCTGCCGGAATTCTCCGGAGGATTCGCCGACGGCGCGGTAAAGCTTCGCGGCTTCCGCCGGCTTTTTCTCGCGCCAGGTGACTTCCGCACGGTCCATCGCGCGGGCCGCCTTCTTTTCGGGGACCGTGTCGAATGCGTCGATGAACTTGTGCGCGGACTCGAACGCCTTTTCACGGATCATCACGTCCAGCGTGTCGCGGTAGGTCTTTTCCCGTTCGGCGGCGGGGGCCGAGGCGTCCGAAATGCACGAGAGGCACACGTCGAAGGCATCGTCCGTGCGTCCGGCGCGGAACAGGACGGAGGCGATCCTGAGCTTGAAATCCGGCGAAAGCTGGACATCCTTGAAGAAAGACACCATCCGCATCGCCAGTTCGGCGGCTTCCTTTTTCTGCCCGAGGCGGTCGAATGCGTTCATCAGGCGTTTCATGGCGGTGAACGCGTCTTCGCGCACGGCGGCAAAGCCGTAGGCAAGGTGGAACGCCTCGGCAGCGCGGACGGTTTCGTCTCGACGGAGGAATTCGTCGCCGATGCGGCATGCCGCCAGGAAGAAGAAATTGTCCTTGCGGGGCGTGGAGATCGACCGGATCTCGCTCCATGTGTCCGCGAGGGATTCGAACCCCTCTTCGCCCTTTTCCGCGAGGGAAAGGTAGAACGAGAGAAGCCTGTGCGCGTCCACGTCGCGCTTGTTGTCGGCCTGGGGCAGAGTTTTGAGCAGATCGTACGCGTCCATGAACCTGCCAAGGGCGGCCAGCGCCAGCGCCTGGCGTTCCGCCGCACGGCGTCCGAATGCGGTCCTGACGCCCGGGACGCCCAGCGGATCGGGCGCCGCGGCGAGGTCGCCGTAATATTTCGCCGCCTGTTCCTGGTCGCCTTTGAGCTCGGCGACGAAAGCGGCGCAGGAGAGCGCCCGAAGGCGGACGGGATCGAGGTTTTCGAGCGAAGGGATCAGCTTTTGCAGGAGTTTGTCCGCCTCGTCCGCTTTCCGCCGGATCAGATAGATCTCCGCCTGCCAGAGGCTGACGGATTTTTCGTCCTGCTGCGGGATCTTGCCGCGGTATTCGTCCAGAAGCTTCTGCGCGGAATCCGCAAGGTTCGCGAGGATCAGGGCGTCCAGCTCGCACGCGTAGGCATCCTTCACCGCTTTCGCATCGCCGTTCAGTTCCGCTTTCGCGCGGTACTGGCGGTAAAAGCTTGCCGCCGTGCCGTATTCCATGTCGGCGCGGGCGCGGTCGCCGGATTCCTTGTCCGGGTAAAGATCCGCCGGTTTCTCCGGTTCCCGGGCTGTTGTCACGCTTTCTGGCGCGTCCGTTTCCGGTGCATCCGTTCTGGTCGCATCCGGCGTGTTTTGGGGAACGCTTTCCGTCACGGGAGCAGCCGTCTGTGCGAATGCCGCCGGGATGCCGGAGACAAGAAACAGCGAAGCGGCGGCCGCGCAGACGAGGAACGTCCCGGCACGGCTGCCGTGGAGGATTTCCGCCGGGAACGGAGCCCGGCGGTCTGCCTGGGAAGGATTACGCATTGACCTGGTCGTCGGTGGCGGCGGGCTGTTCCGCCGCGGCGTTTTCGTCGGCGGAGGCGTCGCCGGCCTTTCTGGCGGCGAGCACTTCCTTGATCTTCTGGTAGATCTTGTCGGCGAGCTCGGGCTTGTCGGTGAGGAGCGCCTTGACGGCGTCGCGTCCCTGCGCGAGCTGTTCGTTTTCGAAGGAGAACCAGGACCCGCGCTTTTCGATGATGCCCATGTCGAGGGCGACGTCGAGGATGGACCCGATGCGGGAGATGCCTTCGTTCCAGTTGATGTCGAATTCGGCGACGCGGAACGGCGCGGCGAGCTTGTTCTTGACGACCTTGACCTTCGTGCGGGCGCCCACGGATTCGCCGGCGGCGTTCTTGATCGCCTGGATGCGGCGGATGTCGAGGCGGATGGAGCAGTAGAACTTCATGGCGTTGCCGCCGGTGGTCGTCTCGGGGTTGCCGAACATCACGCCGATCTTCTCGCGGATCTGGTTGGTGAAGATGCAGCATGTGCGGCTGCGGCTGATGGCGGGCGTGAGCTTGCGGAGCGCCTGGGACATCAGGCGTGCCTGCAGGCCCATGAAGGAGTCGCCGATGTTGCCTTCGAGCTCGTTCTTCGGCACGAGGGCGGCGACGGAGTCGATGACCAGCACGTCGACGGCGTTGCTGCGGACGAGCATTTCGGCGATGTTCAGCGCGTCTTCGCCGCAGTCCGGCTGCGAGATCAGCAGGTTGTCGATGTTCACGCCGATGCGTTTGGCGTATGCCGGATCGACCGCGTGTTCGGCGTCGATGAACGCCGCGGTGCCGCCCGCCTTCTGGGCGTTCGCGATCACGTGCATGCACAGCGTGGTCTTGCCGGAGGATTCGGGGCCGAAGATCTCGATGATGCGGCCGCGCGGCAGGCCCATGATGCCGAGGGCGATGTCGAGCGACAGCGCGCCGGTGCTGATGACCGGGACGTCGACCGTGTGGTTGTCGCCGAGGCGCATGATGGAGCCCTTGCCGAACTCCTTCTCGATCTGCGCGAGCGCCACATTCAGGTTCTTATCGCGTTCGGATGCGGCGGATGCCGCCGCGGCCTTTTTTGTTTCTTTGTCCGCCATGGCTGGTGGATTCCTTTCGGTGTGAAAATGTTAAATGTCAAGGTCCTTCACGCCGGCGGCGTGGCGTTCGATATACTCGCGGCGGGGTTCGACCGCATCGCCCATGAGGAGCGTGAAGATGCGTTCGGCCTCGACCGCGTCTTCCATCGTGACGCGGACCCTCTTTCTGCGGGCGGGGTCCATGGTGGTCTCCCAGAGCTGTTCCGGGTTCATTTCGCCCAAGCCTTTGTAGCGCTGGAGCGCGAGGCCCTCGCGGCCCTGGAGCTTGACGGCCTCGAAGAGCTGTTCCATGGAGTTCACGGTCTTGACGTTGTTCTGCGCGGAGGCCGGGGTTTCGGCGGATTCCGAATCGTCGGCGGAGCCGGTGCGGATGGTGTAGAGCGGTTCCGTGCCGTAGAAGATGTTCTTCGGATCGGCGCCGGACGCGGCGATCTCGCGGCCGAGCTCCTCGCATTCCTTGGACTCGTACAGGCGCACCACGTCGATGGCGGGGTGGAGGCCCAGCTGGGTGCCTTCGGGCAGGTCTTCGGGGATTTCGCGCGGCGGGAGGCGTTTCTCCGCGTCGGCGATGACCTGCGCTTCCTCTTCCGGCGTGTATACGAACGTCTCCGTCACGGATCCGTCGTTCTCGTGCACGATCACCAGATCGAACGGGAACGCCCCGTCACGGGCCAGCGTGAAGTATTTCTGCGGATCGACGCCGTGGCGGTGGAGTCCCTGCGTGACGGCGCGGGCGCGAGCCACGTAGGAGAAGATCCGCATGATGTCGTCCTGCGAAAGCGCGTTGCCCGCCATGTCGGACACGCGGACGTCGCCGCAGCCGAGTTCGACGAGATAGCGGTCGAGCTGTTCGTCGCTGTCGATGTATTTCTCCTGTTTGCGCTTCGTGACCTTGTAGAGCGGGGGCTTGGCGAGGTAGATGTGCCCGGCTTCGATGAGCGGGCGGAGCTGGCGGAAGAAGAAGGTGAGCAGCAGCGTGGCGATGTGGGAGCCGTCGACGTCGGCATCTGTCATGAGCACGATCTTGTTGTAGCGGAGCTTTTCGAGGTGGCATTCGTCGTTGCCCACGCCGCAGCCGATGGCGGCGATCAGGGACTGGATCTCCTTGTTCTCGAAGATGCGGTCCGTGCGCGCCTTCTCCACGTTCAGCAGCTTGCCGCGGATCGGGATGATCGCCTGGTACTTGCTGTCGCGGCCGCCCTTGGCGGAACCGCCTGCGGACTGGCCTTCCACGATGAAGAGTTCGCAGATCTCCGGGTCGCTGGATTCGCAGTCGGCGAGCTTGCCGGGGAGCGAGAAGCCTTCGAGCGCGCCCTTGCGCTGGACCTCTTCGCGGGCGCGGCGGGCGGCCTCGCGTGCCTTGGCGGCCACGATGGCCTTCTCGACGATCTGGCGGGCGACTTCCGGGTTTTCTTCCAGGAAGGTGGAAAGGCATTCGCTGACGATGGAGTCCACGATGCCCTTGACCTCGCTGTTGCCGAGTTTGGTCTTGGTCTGACCCTCGAACTGCGGATCGGGCACCTTGCAGCTCACGATGGCGGTCAGGCCCTCCTTCATGTCCTGTCCGGTCATGGGCTTGTCGCCCTTGATGAGGCTGGCGTTCTTCGCGTAGTTGTTGACCGTGCGGG
>JAEEQO010000211.1 GCA_016285335.1 Victivallales bacterium
CGCGGGCGCTTTCCATCGCCTCGGGCAGTTTTTCGAACTCTTTCTTGGAGATGTAGCGCTGGACGACCGGGTCGCAGATCATGACCTCGACGACCGGGACCACGCCCTTGCCGAGCGCCTTCGGGAGGAGACGCTGGGCGACGGTGGCCTTCAGGTTGGCGGCGAGCGATTCGAGGATGGTGTCCTGTTCCTGGATGGGGTAGAGGTCGAGGATACGGCCGACGACCTGCGAGGCGTCGGCGGCGTGCACGGTGCTGATGACCATGTGGCCGGTGTCGGCGGCCTGAAGCGCGGCTTCGAAGCTTTCCTTGTCGCGCATTTCGCCGACCATGATCACGTCCGGGGCCTGGCGCATGGCGTGCGTGAGGGCGCTGTAGAACGACGGGCAGTCGAGGCCGACTTCGCGCTGCTCCACGAACGATTTGCCGTCGCGGAACTCGTATTCGATCGGGTCCTCGATGGTGATGATGTGCTTCGTGAACTTCTCGTTGATGTGCTGGATCATGGCCGCGAGCGTGGTCGATTTGCCGCTGCCGGTGGTGCCGCAGACCAGGATGATGCCGCGCGGGGTCTCGGCGATGCTGCGGAGTACGGGCGGCAGGGAAAGCTCCTCGATGGAGCTGATCTTGCTCTTCACGTAGCGGAGCGTCACGCCGTGCATGCCGCGCTGCTTGTGCGCGTTGATACGGAAGCGGCCGAGATCCTCCACGCAGTAGGAGAAGTCGGCGTCGCCGTTCTGGTCGTATTCCTTCATCATGCGTTCGTCCATGATCTCGTGGAGAAGCGTGTCGAGGAATTCGTGCGTGGTGATGAAGTCGACGGGATAGAGCGCGCCCGCGATGCGGAGGTTGGCGGCGGCGTCTTCTTTGAGCAGGACGTCCGATGCGCCGTGTTCCACGCACTGTGCGAGGATCTGATGGAAGGTCTCAACGGTTTCCGAAGCCATTTTCTGAAAATCCTTTCTGCTGAATTGAACAGGGGAGGGGGCGTCACGCGCCCGGATAATCGTTCATGAGGTCGAGCATGTCAGCGACCGCCGCGCCGACGCCTTTCATGATGGCGCGAGCGATGATGCTGTGACCGATGTTGAGTTCGTGAAGATACGGGACCGCGGCGAGGAGCGGCTTGATGTTCTCGTAGTCGATGCCGTGTCCGGCGTTCACGCCGATCCCGAGCGAATGCGCGTATTCCGCGCCCTTCGCCAGACGGTCCAGCTCGGCGGCCTGATCCGCCGCGGAAACGGCGTTTGCGAACGAGCCGGTGTGGAGCTCGACGAATTCCGCGCCGCACTGTTTGGCGCAGTCGATCTGTGCGAAGTCGGGCGCGATGAAGAGGCTGACCGCGATCCCGGCGTTCCGCAGGACCGGCACCCAGCGCATGAGGTTGTCGAGGCTGGCGACGGCGTCGAGGCCGCCCTCGGTCGTGAGCTCCTGGCGTTTCTCCGGCACCAGGCAGCAGCTCTGCGGACGCACCAGCGTGCTGGCGATCCGGACCATCTCTTCGGTCAGAGCCATTTCCATGTTGAGGCGGAGACCCGCCTGCGAAAGCGCGATCACGTCCGCGTCCTGGATGTGGCGGCGGTCTTCGCGAAGGTGTGCGGTGATGCCGTCCGCTCCGGCGGCCATGCAGATCTGCGCGGCTTCCAGCGGGGACGGCTGCGAGGCGAGACGGGCCTGGCGGACCGTCGCGACGTGGTCGATATTGACGCCAAGTTTCAATGTTCTGGGCATAATCAAAAACTCTCCAAAAAAGAAAAAGGTAATCTAATACTGTAGCATCGTTTTATTCATTTCGCAAGTCGGAAACCATTTTTGCGAACAAATCCGCCTCGGGGATCGCCATGCGGTTGCGGACGGACCGCGGACACAGCAGATACGGACCGCGGAACAGGCGGCGTTCCAGCAGCTCCGCCCACGGCCGCAGCTGCGCCGGGGCGATGTGGAGCCCGCTGTCGGCGTCGTAGACCAGCACGGCCTGATGCGCCTCGCATGCGAGCATTCCGAGCAGGTCCGCTTTGTCCTCCTCCGGCTTGACCTCGAACGGATGGATCTCCAGGCTCAGCTTCACCAGCGGGGTCAGCGTCCCGCGCAGGAACCGTCCCATGAGCGGAGCGGTGAGGATGTCGCGTTCGCTGCGGAACGGCACGCGGTAGGGGATCAGCAGTTCGAAGTTCTCGCGGAACAGCACGGGCGTGAGCTTGTGAATGATGTCCAGCGCGGCTGTTTCCGCCTCGGCGTCGCCCAGGATCCGCCGCATGTCGAGCCCGAAGAACGCGCCGGACGCGCCCGCGGCGGCCAGAGTCCGCACCATGATCGACGCCTGTGCGATGAAGTCGCGGCGGTAGTTTTCCTCCAGGAACGGGATGTTCAGCGTGAGGTCGGGCGCCATCAGGTGTCCGGCGCGGACCAGCTTGAACTTGCACGAGGCGAGCCGCCGCTGGAAATCGTAGTCCCGGTGCAGGAAGCATTCCGCCGGCATTTCGATCGCGTCGAACACACCGGGCGTCAGGAAGTCCGGCACGGACGCCGGGTCCATGCCCGCATGGCCGAGCGCCAGCCCGAACCGCACGTTTTTGAGGTCGGCCTTTTCCATCAGAACCCGGCCTCCGTCAGATCGTCCATAGTAAGCTTCCGGCCTCCCCGCGGAGCGCCGTCCATGAGGCGGAGCTGTTCGCAGACGTACTTGCCGACCAGGTCGGTTTCGATGTTCACGAGATCGCCGGGCTTCAATCCGTCAAGGTTCGTTTCCCGGCTGGTCGTCGGGATCAGGCGCACGGCGAACGTCTCGTCGTTCACGTCCGTGATCGTGAGGGAAACGCCGTTCACGCACACGCTGCCCTTTGTCACGAAGAAAAGGCGCAGGTCCGGCGGCATCTGCATCCTGAGCTCGTAGTCGTCGCCGGTCTTCCCGAACGAAACCACCTTCACGGCGGCGTCGACGTGCCCGCTGACCAGGTGCCCGCCGAGGCGGCTGCCGAGGCTCAGGGCGCGTTCCAGATTGACGCGGGCGCCGACCGGGATCGCGCCCAGGTTCGTCCGGTCCAGCGTCTCCTTCATCACGAAAAACGTCAGGTTCCCGCCCGCTTCCTTCTCGAACGTGAGGCACGCGCCGTTCACGGCGATGCTCTCGCCCGCTTCGAGGTCGGTCCACGGGGCGTCGGGTTTCACGGTCAGGCGTCCGGCTTTCGCTCCGGCTTCGCGTCCGGTCAGGATCCCGGTTTTCTCGATCAGTCCTGTAAACATCGTAACAATCTCCTCAGGATTCAATTTCAGCATACATCGGATACGCCTCGATCCGCAGGTCGCGTCCGAGCGGGGACACGCGCAGACGGTCCAGCGCGACGGCCTCCGACAGCGCGGCGGGATCGGGCCCGCCCAGCACGGGACGGCTGCCGCGTCCGCCGAGCAGTTTCGGCGCGATGTGGAATTCGATCTTGTCGACGGCGCGGGCGCGGATCGCCGAGGCCGCCAGCTCGCCGCCGCCTTCGATCAGCAGCATCGTCACGTTTTCGCGGCCGAGACGGGCGAGGAAATCCCGCCAGTCCTCCGGCGTATCCAGCACGACGGATTCCCAGCCGTCGCCCGCGCCTGCCAGGATCTCCGGGTGGTGCGTGGCGATGAACCGGCGCGGCGTTTTCAGCACGGTCCCGTCCGGGGTGCGGGCGGTGAAACGCGGGGAATCGGTGCGGAAGGTCTCCGCGCCCGCGAGCACGGCGTCGGAAAGCCGCCTCAGATGCGCCACGCGTTCCCGCGCCGTTTCGGACGTGACCCACTTGGAATCGCCGTTCGCGGTCGCGATCTTCCCGTCGAGCGTTTCCGCCATTTTCAGCAGCACGAACGGACGGCCCGCCGTGATCCACTTGAAAAACGCCTCGTGATACGCACGGCATTCCTCTTCCAGAACGCCCGTCACGACCTCGATCCCGGCGTTTCGCAGGAGTTCGATCCCGCGGCCGGCGTGTTTCGGGTTCGGGTCGAGGCAGCCGACGACCACGCGCCGGATGCCGTGCCGGATGATGGCGTCGCAGCACGGCGGCGTGCGGCCCGTGGAACTGCACGGCTCGAGCGTGACGTAAAGGTCGGCTCCGGCGGCGTCGGATTCGGACTTCAAGCTCATGAATGCCTCGATCTCGCCGTGCGGGCCGCCGCAGCGCTTGTGGTGGCCGCGGCCGACGATCCGGCCGTCGCGCACGATGACCGCGCCGACCGCCGGGTTCGGGCTGGTATAGCCCGCGCCCAGTTCCGCTTCAAGCAGCGCCTCGCGCATAAATTTCAGGTCGTTTTCGGCGTCCACGGCAATCCTCTCCGTTCGGTTCGTCCGGACATCCGGCGTCCGGTTCGCATCCATAATTGAAAAACACCCCGAAAATATAGCGTGTTTTTTCCCGATTGCAAGACTTTTTCTCTCTTTTCTTATCGTTCGGACTGGTCTTTTGGCATTTTTGTGCTACATTATGAAATTGTTTTTCCATCTTTACCTTCACCAGGAGTACGAACCATGCAAAACGAAGCCGCAAACTGCGACCACATCCCGTACAAGATCTATCTCGCCGAGGACGAACTGCCGAAGGCGTGGTACAACGTCCGCGCCGACATGAAGACCAAGCCCGC
>JAEEQO010000018.1 GCA_016285335.1 Victivallales bacterium
CGGTTTCATGAGCGGAGTTTCCCTTGATAAGGAAATGTGGTAGTGCTTTTTGTTTAATATAATACTGCGCCGGAGAGATTTCAAACGCGAAAAGACGTTTTTCGTCATTAAATTAAGTCGCGAATGAACTTAGAACGGCGGAGCGTCGAGGTCTTTCGAGAGGGAACGGATGCGGTCGCGGAGCTGGGCGGCGCGTTCGAATTCGAGCGCCTGCGCCGCTTCGAGCATCTGGGATTCGAGTTCCAGCACGAGTTCGTCGATGCTGGACGCACCGGTCTGCTGCAAAATCTCCTCGGTCTCGCTGAGCGTGATGCTCTGCCCCTTCATGCCGCGTCCCTTCTTCGCCTTGCCGGGACGCGTCTTGAGGCCGGTGTTGTAGGGTGCGCCGGGTTCGTGGAACGTGTAGGCGCGGCCGGAGTTCGACGAGGCGGCGGGCGCGGCGGATTCGGGCTGGGTCGCGCCGATGATCTCGGCGATGGTCTCGCGCGGGGGCTTGATGATGGTGTGGGGGACGATGCCGTGTTCGGTGTTGTAGGCGTTCTGCTTGGCGCGGCGGGCTTCGGTCGTTTCGATGAGCGCCTTCATGCTGTCGGTCATGTTGTCGGCGTACAGGATGACCTTGCCGTCGGCGTTTCGGGCGGCGCGCCCCGCGACCTGGATCAGGGAACGGCGGGAGCGCAGGAAGCCTTCCTTGTCGGCGTCGAGGATGGCGACGAGGCGGATTTCGGGGAGGTCGATGCCCTCGCGGATGAGGTTGATGCCGACGATGCAGTCGAAGTCGCCGCGGCGGAGCTCGTTCAGGATCTTCACGCGTTCGATGGCATCGATCTCCGAGTGCAGGTACTTCACGCGGATGCCCACGTCGGACAGGTAGTCGGCGAGGCGTTCCGAGCTTTTCTTGGTGAGCGTGACGACGAGGGAACGCGCACCTTCCGCGGCGGTCGCCTTGATCTCCGCGATCACGTCGTCGATCTGCGAACCGAGGGGGCGCACCTCGACCGGCGGGTCCAGCAGCCCGGTCGGGCGCACGACCAGCTCGACCACGGCGTCGCCGCACATCTTCATCTCGTAGTCGCCGGGCGTGGCGGAGACGTACACGGTGTCGCCGGTGAGGCCGAGGAACTCCTCGAACGTGAGCGGGCGGTTGTCGAGGGCGGAGGGCAGGCGGAACCCGTAGTCGACGAGCGTCTGCTTGCGGCTGCGGTCGGCCTTGTACATGGCTTGCAGCTGCGGGAGCGTCACGTGGGATTCGTCGATGAAGAGCAGGTAGTCCTTCGGCATGAAGTCGACGAGGCAGAACGGGCGGGAGCCGGGCGCGCGGCCGGAGAGGTGGCGCGAATAGTTCTCGATGCCGGGGCAGTAGCCGATCTCCTTCATCATCTCCACGTCGTAGTTCACGCGCTGGAAGAGCCGCTGCGCCTCGACGAGCTTGCCCTGCTCCTCGAAGTTGTGCACGCAGGTCCGCATTTCCTCCAGGATGCCGTTCATGGCGGCGTCGATCTTCTCCTGCGGCAGCACGAAATGGCGCGCGGGGAAGATCAGCGCCTTGCGGCACTGGGCGATGACGTGCCCGGTTACGAGGTCGCGGCGGGAGATCGATTCGATGGTGTCGCCCCAGAATTCCACGCGGAGAAACTCTTCCTTCTGCGACAGGAAGACGTCCACGCAGTCGCCGCGCACGCGGAACTGGCCGCGCTCCGGCGCGACGTCGTTGCGCTCGTACTGGATGGCGACGAGCATGTGCAGGAAAAGGTCGCGGTCGAGCTCGTCGCCGGCGGCGAGGCGGAGGCTCATGGAGTCGTAGTCCTCGGGCGAGGTCAGGCCGTAGATGCAGGAGACGCTGGCGACGACGAGCGTGTCGCGGCGTTCGAGCAGGGACGCGGTGGCGCTGAGGCGGAGGCGTTCGATGTTGTCGTTGATGCTCGCGTCCTTCGCGATGTAGGTGTCGGTCTGCGGGATGTAGGATTCGGGCAGGTAGTAGTCGTAGTAGCTGATGAAATACTCGACGGCGTTCATGGGGAAGAACGCCTTGAACTCGCTGTAGAGCTGGGCGGCGAGCGTCTTGTTGTGGGAGAGCACGAGCGCGGGGCGGTTCAGCTCGGATTCGAGGAGCTTCGCGAGCGTGAACGTCTTGCCGCTGCCGGTCACGCCGAGGAGCGTCTGGTGGCGGATGCCGCGGTCGAGGTTCGCCTTCAGCTGGCGGATGGCTTCCGCCTGGTCGCCCGCGGGCTCGTAGTCGGAGACCACGTGGAATTGTTCGCCGGAATCCTGGATCATGGCTCGCCTCAGGCGTGTTTCCCGTGCATGGCGTCTTCGAGCAGGCGGCACGCGGACTGGTAGCGGCACCTGCGGCAGGCGTTTGCGTTTTCGCAGGGCGGGAAGTCCTCGGGATGGGCGAGTCCGTCCTTGTCGATGAGGCCGAGCATCTCCGCGCTGCTGCGTTCGATCATCTGCTCGACGTCCGGCTCGAAGAGGTTGTAGACGACGCTGGAGAGCCCCTGGGAGAACGTGAATGTGGTGGTGTTGACGGGGAATCCGGGGTAGCGTTCGCGGCAGTAGAGCGTGAAGAGCGAGTTCTGGCGGCCGATCCGGGCGAAGAAATCGGAGGAGTCCTCCTGTTCCGTCAGCCTCACCTCGGCATTGATGGCGGAAGCGACGCCCTCGCGGAAGTAGATGAGGCCGGGGACGAGCCAGACGGGGAACCCCTTGCCGCCGAAGCTGATGAAGACGTCGTCGGTGCGGAGGTCGACGAAGCTGAGGCCGGAGACGTCGGCGATGAGGTCGGACTGCGAGAGCGCGGCGTAGGCGTCGCCAAGGATGGCGACTGCCATGGATGTGAGCTTGTCGACGTCGGCGAAGTCGCCGATCCCGAGGTGGTACTCCAGAATCGCGGGGCGCTTGGCGTCGTAGAGGTATTCGCGGTTCTTCAGGCTGAGCTGAAGGTCGGCGGTCGCCTTGCCGATCTGCCGCAGGAGATAGAAGCCGAAGCCGCGGCGCTTGTGGCCGGGGACGATCGCGCTCATCTTGGCGAACGAGTCGCGGATGGAGTCGCGGAGCGTGCGCGAAAGCCATGTGTCGAACGGGATCAGGTACTTGCTGAAGTACGCCTCGCGGGCGAGGGTGTGGGAATAGGCGTCCCAGCCGCCCTGCGCCAGGTAGTAGCGGATAAAGTACCCCCGCCGGCAGAAGTTGAAGAGGTAATGCCTGGCGAGGGACCAGGAAAACTCTTCCGTCCGGATCGGCGGGAGCGGCCCCGAGGCGTTCATGACTTCGCGTTCAAAATCTCTCATGGTGCGGACAAAACGGCGTTGGCGGTCAGAATCCCGTGACGAGGTAGTAGGGGCAGCCGGCCTTCGGGAGGACGACGTTCGTGCCGGAGAGGAGGGAGTTGAACGTGACGGGCTGCGCCTTCACGCCGAAGAGGCCGAGGATGTCGGCGAGGGAGGCGTTGGTCTTGAAGCGTTCGATGCGGCAGTCGTCGCGGGTGAGCCCGGCGAGCTTGAGGGCGGCGTCTTCGGCGGCGGAGAAGTAGCCGAGTTCGTCCACGAGGCCGTTTTCAAGCGCCTGCTTGCCGTCGAACACGCGGCCGTCGCCGAGTTCGCCGTTCGTGATCTTCTCCAGCGGGATGTTTCTGGCTGCGGCGACGATGCCGGCGAAATCCTCGTAGGCGTTCATCACGAGCGCCTTGATGACCTTCTGTTCCTCCTCGGTCGTGGGCTTCGCCGGATTCAGCATGGTCTTCATCTTGCCGGAGGTGTAGAACTCGGGCTTGACCTTTGCCCATTCGAGGAGCTCGGAGACGTTCACGGTGGAGATGATGACGCCGATGCTGCCGGTCATGGTGTTGCGGTTCGCGACGATCTTGTCCGCGCCGCACGCCACGTAGTAGCCGCCGCTGGCCGCCATCGTGTTCATCATGGCGACGATGGGCTTCTCGCAGAGCTTCAGCTCGTGGTAGATCTCGTCGGAGGCTGTGACTTCGCCGCCGGGGGTGTCCAGGTCAATGATGATCGCCTTCACGCTGTCGTCTTTCACGGCGGCGCGGATGAGCTTGACGATGGCGGTGGAGTTCGCGACGGACGTGCCGAAGGAATCGGAGTCGCTCGTGATCGTGCCTTTCACGTCGATGACGGCGATCTTGTTGTCGGCCTTGGGATTGCCGCTGACGAATTCGGTCGTGTAGTTGTCCGATTCGGCGATCGCGGAGCTGCCCTCGAAAGAGGACGCGATGGTGGCGACGGCAACGACCATGACGAGCGAAAAGGCGGCGCCGAGCAGGAAGAGGACGCCGACCGCGATCAGGCATCCGCGGAGTAATCCGCTGGAGGATTTGGAGCTCATGGTGAAAGGTTCCTTTCTTGTGTTTTCTGTATGTTTGGTATTTTCGGATAAAAATCTGATTTTACGGTTGGCGGGGTATCGAGGCTTCGATCCGCATTCCCGCACGGATGCGGAGCGCTTCCGCCCGGTCGAAATCCGCGGCATAGCGCGTGAGGCAGCTGGCGCATGCGGCGGCAAGCCCGGCGGTGAACGCCTGGACCGGATCGGACCCCGCGGCGAGCTCGGAAAGCATCACGCCGGAGCAGACGTCGCCCGCGCCGAGCGGATTGCATACGCCCGGCAGCTCGGGGATGAAGATGCGGCGTACTGCGCCCCGCCATGCGATGAACGCGCGGGAAGGACCGTCGGTGATGGCTGCGCATTCCAGGGGATAGCGGGCGAGCAGGTCGAGCGCGGCGGCCTCGGGATCGGACGCGCCGGTCACGGACAGCAGTTCGCCGTTGTTGATCTTCAGGTAGCGGACGCCCGCGGAGAGCGTTTCGCGGAAGAACTCCACGGAGTCCATCAGGACCGGTTTCCCCGCACGGACGGCCGCGGCGGTCAGTTCGGCGTAGAAGCTTTCGAGCGGGCCTTTCGGGAGCGTTCCGCAGAGCGCCAGCGCCGCGGCGTCCGGGAGCGCGTCCAGAACGCTTTGTTTCATGGCTTTAACATCGTCCGCGGTAACGGACGGCGAAGGCTCGATCAGCTCGGTCATGGAGGCGGTCTTTCCGCACAGGACCGTGGTGCAGCAGCGGGTGGACCCGGCGATGCCGCGGTTGACGAATTCGATGCCCTCCGCCTTGAGCCAGGCGGTGAGGGCGCCGCCGTTCGCGCCGCCGGAGAACTGGTGGACGACGGGGCGGGCGAGACTCCACGTGCGGACGGCGCGGGCGAAATTCACGCCCTTGCCGGAGGCCCGGAAATCGCATTCCCGCGCGCGGTTGACTTCGCACGGCCTGAACTCGTCGAAGACAAGCGTCTTCTGCCAGGCGGGATTGGGGCCGCAGATGAGGATGAGCGGGAGATTGTCTGTTTGCGAGATCATGGCTGCCGGGGTCCTTCCTGCGGAGAGTCCGTATTGTCGGGAGCGTCGTTCCGCTTCATGCGTTCGATCTCGGCGATCTTCTGTTCGCGGAGCGTCCGGGATTCCGGCGCAAGCGGTCCGATGTCGGTGCGGTAAACGTTGGCGGCGCCGTCCCATTCCCGCGCCTCGATGAGCGGGGCGGCCTTTTTTTCGAGCTCGGCCATAAGCTCCGCGACGGCGGCGTCCGAAGCCTTTTTGAGCCCGGAAATGAGTTCAAGCGCCTCCATGGAGTATTCGGGCGAATTGGTGAAGCTTTCGAGGTCGTCCATGGCTTTTCTGTAGCCGACGCCGTCCTGAAGCGCCCGGGCCGCTTCCGTTCTGGCATCTTCGAAATACGTGGCGATCTGAGCGTCTGCCTGCTGGTCGACGATCGTGATCCCGGCGTCGTCCAGCGCCTTCGAGGAGGGGCGGACAGACGGCGTTTCGGCTGCTGCATCGGGCGACACTTCATCCGCGTCGAGTTCTTCCTGCACGGGTTCCTGTCCGGTTTGCGGAATGGCGGGCTGAGGCCCCCGCTTCGACTTTTCCGTCAGGAAGAGAAGCCCGGCCGCGCAGAGGATCAGCAGGACGAGCAGGGCAGCCACGACGGGAAGGAACCACGGGCGCTCCTTCCTCGGCGTCCGGGCGAGGCTTTTGTCGATCGTGTGGACGACGGGAACGGCTCCGCATGTGGTCGAGGGAAGCGGCTTCCCGTCGAGGAACGCCTCCAGGTCGGCGAGCAGTTCCTCCGGGGTCCCGTAACGGTCGCCGGGGTTCTTCTGGATGCAGTGCAGGACGATGTAGTCGAAATCGAGCGGGATCTCCGGTGCGAACGTGCTCGGGACGACCGGTTCAACGGACAGGTGCATGTGTCGGAGTTCGGAGCGCGTCTGCGGTTCGAAGGGGAGGCGTCCGGCGGCGAGGCAGTACATGGTCACGCCGAGCGAATAGATGTCCGAGCGGATGTCGCACGTTTCCGCGTCGATGTACTGTTCCGGCGACATGTATTCCAGCGTGCCGAAACTGGTCCTCGCGGGCGGTTTCGACTGTGCGGCCTCGTCCAGGATGCGGGCGGCGTTTCCCGTGCCGGCCGATGCGTCGTATTTGGCGAGGCCGAGGTCCGTGAGCTTGTACTGCCCGTCGGCGGAGACCATGATGTTGTCCGGCTTGATGTCCCGGTGGACGATTCCGAGCTGCGAAGTGACCGCCAGCGCCCGGCAGACCGCCGCTCCGATCTCCGCGGCTTCCCGTGCGGAAACATGCCTGTTCCCGGTCATGCGGTCGGCCAGCGTTCCGCCGGAAAGGAATTCCATGGCGAGGAACGGCACGCCGTCCGCGTTTCTGCCCGTTTCGAAGACCTTGACGATGTTCGGGTGGACCGCCTTCGCGTAGATCTTCGCGGCGTGGAGGAACTGTTCGCGCGAGGGCTTGTCCCCGGCGTATTCCGGGAGGAGCGTCTTGATCGCCACGTGGGCGCCGGTTTCGGGGTCGGTCCCCTCGTAGACGCAGCTGGAGGCGCCGCGTCCCACGTAGCGCAGGATGCGGTAGCGGCCGATGGTTTCCGGCGGCGGCAGGTCGGGGAGGGAAAACTCTTCCGTCACGGTGGCGTCGTCGATGCGGAACGTGGCCTGGCAGGAGCAGACGGCGATCCGCCCATGGTCGACATGGGGGATCTCGCTGATTCTCATGCAGTGCGGGCAACGTATCTTCATGGCGGCGGCGTCCGGGGCTTGTTATTTCGCTTTCGGGCGGATCGTTTGCAATGAGGTGTCGATGAATTCGATCACGTTGGAGGCTGCGCGCGGCTGCGCCATGGCGAGCGCGGCTTTTCCCGCCTCCCGGAACTTGTCCGGATCGTCCAGGAATTCCGCGAGGATGCCGCGGAAAAGCCCGGGCGAACATTCGGCGTTCGGGACGATGCGGGCCGCCCCGGTCTTCGCCAGCAGACGCGCGTTGTCGTCCTGATGGCCTTCGGCGGCGTATGGGTAGGGGATCAGGACTGCGTAGCGTCCGAAGATGGCGAGCTCGGAGACGGTGCTGCCTCCGGCGCGGCAGACCACGAGGTCGGCCGCCATGTAGAGGTTCTGCATGTCCGAGGCGGATTCGAGCGTGAGGGCGTTCATGCCGCACGCGGAGTATTTGTCGTGGATGGCGTCGTACTTGCCGGGGCCGGAGAGGTGGATGACCTGAAGCAATTTTGCGTTCGGGTGGTCGATCGGGATCGTGAAGTTCTCGTTGATTGCCGCCGCGCCCAGGGAACCGCCGAATACGAGCACGACCGGGCGGTCCGGCGCGAACGCCGTGCCGCGCGTGGCGTTGATGCGGGCGATGGCCTCGGCCTTGGATGCGGGGACGTCCTCCAGCAGCGCCTTGCGGAGCGGGAGCCCGGTCACGGCGGAGGGGCAGTGGAGCGTGTCGGCGTTGACCGCGGGGAAGGAGAGGGCGATGCCGGAGGCGATGCGGCTGAAGAGGCGGTTCGATTTGCCGATGCGGGCGTTGCCGTCGTGCAGGAAGAGCGGGATGCCGCAGGAATGCGCCGCGAGCGAGGCGGGGATGGACGGGAACGCGCCCATGGACAGGACGGCGTCCGGCTTGAACTCGCGGATGATCGCGCGCGCCTCGCGCCGCCCTTTCGCCTGCTGCGAGAAGAACGCGAGGAGTCCGGACGGGGATTTCGAGAGCGGGGCGCAGGAGACGCGGCGGAACTCGATGCCGTTCTTCGCCGCGGTCTTCGACTGTTCGTCGAAGTGCTTTCCGCCGAGGATCAGCAGCGGTTTGCCTCCGGCGTCGCGGAATGCGCATGCCGTGCTCAGTCCGGGGTTGAAATGTCCGCCTGTGCCGCCGCAGCTGATGATGAGCCGGTTCAATTCCTGCATGATATGGTTTCCTCCTGTTTCAAGAAGATCGCTGTGTTTCCGTCCCGCCGGCGGACCGGCCGGGGCGGAGGCGGTTCCGGGCCCACGCCAGAAGTTTGTCCGGGTAGTCCGGGACGGCGGAATCGATCGCCACGCTGGCGACGCATGCGACCGCCAGGAGACAGGCGAGCAGATTGCTGCCGCCGTAGCTGATCATGGGGGCGGGCATCCCCTTCGTGGGGAAGGCCGCGCTGATGACGCCGATGTTGATCAGCGCCTGCATCCCGATGAAGATGCTCATGCCGAACGCGATCAGCATGCCCTGCCGCGTGCGTGCCTTCATGCTGATGCGGATCCCGACGAGCACGAGGACCAGATAGGCGATAATGACGATCAGCAGCGTGATGAACCCGAGTTCCTCGCCCACGATGGATAGGATGAAGTCGGTATGGTTTTCCGGCAGGTACAGCAGTTTCATGCGGCTCTCCGTGAACCCGACGCCGGTCCATCCGCCCGAACCGAGCGCCAGGAGCGAATTCCAGAGCTGGTAGCCCGAGGTCTCCTTGAACGTCTCGGCGTCCATGAACACCGTAAGGCGTTTCCAGCGCATCGCGTCGTGATATTTGATATACAGGATGGCCGCGGGCGGGAAGAACGCGACGAACGGCAGGATGTACCGCAGGCGCATGCCCGCCACGAACAGCATCAGCAGGTACAGCGAGCCCAGCAGAACGGTCGTGCCGAGGTCTTCGCCCGCCAGCACCAGCAGGATGATCAGCCCGGCGCATATCCCCGACGGGATCAGGACTTTCCGGAACGGCGCGCTTTCAAGCGCCCGCGTGCGCGACGCCAGAAACTTCGCCATGAAGAGCGTGATGACGACCTTGCCCAGCTCCGACGGCTGAAGCGTCATGCCCCCGAGCTGGATCCACCGCCGGGCGCCGTTGATCGGCTTGCAGAACAGCGCCCACACCAGCAGTCCCGCCAGCACGATCATCATGAACGGGCTCCAGTCGGAGAGGCGTTTGCTGCCGAGCAGGATCGCGCCGATGCCGCCGATGCTGCCGATGACCATCCACATGAGCTGTTTCCTGAAGTAGGAGCTGCCCTGCGTGACAAACGAGGTGGAATACAGCATGATGAGGCCGAAGAATGTGATCACGACTGCGAAAATGATAAAGACGGCGAGTTCCGGCAGGGCCGGTTTTTGCGGCTGCTCCGCGGTCTGGACGTCTGGCTGGGATTTGATTGGCTGACGGGTTTTCATCTGGTGTCTGGATCTTGCCTGGAAAAAGTCCTGAAAAAATACGATATGATAACCTAATCCATTTTTCCGGCAGTACAACCCGAAATCCGACTTTTTTTATAAAAAAGTCAAAAATTCTTTTCTCCGGTCCGTTTCCGGCTTGAAATCCGGCGTTTCGCAGGGCATATTATTGGCAGCCTTCGGCGTTTGCCTCCGGCTCCGCATGGATTCTTCCCGTCCGCCTGAATCATCCGTTCCGATATGAGATCCGATATTGTCCTGACCATCCTCTGTTTTCTGCTCTGCCTCGCATCCGCGTCCTGCCATTCCGCCGGAGAGGACGCCGAGTACGGCGTCATCCCCGAGATGCTGGAGTTCGCGGACTGCACGCTTCCCGTGCCGTGCATGATCGTGACGCCGGAGACGCTCGGCGAGCTCCCGGAGCCCGTGCTTGAAACGGCGGAAAAACACTGCGGGAGCCCCGGGACGCTCGTGGTCGTGTCGGCCCTGCGTCCGCGTTATTTCCGTCTGATCCGCGAACAGGGGCGGCTTCTGCTCGGCAGCGTGGAGATCGCTCCGTCCGCCGGGACCGTTTATCTGTGCGTCCTGAGCGGACTCGGCGACGCGGCGGAAACGATCCGGAGCATCCGGGTCGAAAACCCCGATGTGCTCGAGACCTGGAACCTCGGCGTGTTCGTCAGGCGTTATCCCGAGCTTGCCGCCCGCCTCAACGAACTGCCGCCCGGAGACGGACGCCTCGACGCGGCGGAATCCGCGGCGCAGGAGCTTTTGAGGCGTGGATCGACCCGGGTCCTGCTGGAAAAAAGGTCCGCCGGAAACTCCGCCGCGCTGGATGAAGCGAAAGCGGCCGAACAAGAGCAAATCGAGGTCCTGGAAAACATCCTGAGCACGGAATGATCCCGTTTGAGGAGGGAAAAGGGGAATGGTCCCGTTCGCGGGCGCAAAAAAAGCGCACGGCCGTCGACTTGCAAACGGCAGTGCGCTTGATTCTTTCAGGATTTGTTTTCAGGTTCAGGAGGGAAAAACGGCGGCGACCGTCAGGCAGGCGGCCGCCCGTCCGTCGGTGCATTCCAGCATCCGCGACGATTCCGGGAGGAAGACGACTTCACCGGACTGCGTTCCTTCTGCGGGGAACAGTGCCAGCAGGGCGTCGAACTTGGTCCAGAGTGCCGTTGCCCGGGCGTCGCCGGAACCGTTCAGCCGGTCGATGAGGACCAGGTGGAACTGGCGACGCCGGGTAAGGGTGCTGTCCGTGCAGATTTCTTCGCCTGCCAGGATGAGTACGCAGGGCGGTCTGGTCCCGGCGGGCAGGGACCTGCCGAGGGCGACCTGTTCGGGCGTATCTCCGGTCACAAGTACGACGGTGGAAAACGCCTCCGCGACGATGGTCTTCAGCGTATCGGCGATGTCGGTCACGGCGGTCATGGGCGCACCTCCGGGACGGATGCCGTGCGCGTCAGCGAGATCCCGAACCGTGCGGAGATCTCCTCGGGATCGGCATCGAGCCCCGCGCGGTGCAGCGTCTCGACGATTCCGGCGAAGACGGCGCGGTCCTCCTGCGCGGAGTTGCGGAATTTCAGGACGGGTACGGCCGCCGCGTCGCCGAAATTGAACTTCGTCCAGGGCGCGGCGAGCTGGATGCGGACGGTCGATTCGATGGCGCGGGCGTCGGCTTCCAGCAGGTCGCCGCGGACGCGGGACTGCGCGTCGCCGCCGGAAAGTCCGCCGGATTCGGACGAACTGGCAAGCTGGCCGAGGATGACTTTCGTGATGGCTTTCGAGGTGTATTCCAGCAGTTTGAAGTACACGTCGCCGCCCGAGTTCGAGGCCTGCAGCAGCTCCAGCTCGGTCGATTTCGTGAACACGCCGCCGCCGTTCGGCCCGAAACTGCGGATCAGGTTCCGCATCACGCCGCGTTCATTTTCCCACGCGTTTCTGTCCACTTTCGCCACCACGAACGGCATCCCGTAACGTTCGACGAACGACACCAGGTCCTTCACCGGATAATTCTGGAACACATGCAGCCAGATCAGCGTCCGGATCAGCCCCGCACGAGCGGGATCGCCTGCGCCGCCGTGCGTGTGGATGATGAATTTCGCGGGCGGCAGGGGGATCCCCTCCGGCGCGTCCGTCGTCTTCAGGAGCGGCGTCTCCGAGTTGCGGAACGTGAAATGCCAGGCCCCCATGGGGCGGAATCCGGCGAGGGACCCTCCCGCTCCCCAAATGATCTCGGCGGCCGCGAGCGGAGACACGACGGCGTTCATCAGGTGGTCGGCGAGCTCGTGGAACGAGGCGAGGCCTGGTTCGCTTCCGCAGGATTTCAACGCGGTTTCGAAAGCCTCCGCGGCCTCCTTCGAAGCCGGTCTGCCGTCGCCCGGTTCGATTCCCCAGTCGAGGCCGGTCAGCGCGCTTTTCCGCACCTGCATCGCCAGGATCACTTCCCAGTTGCGCTCCAGAACCTCGCGGGCGGCTATGGCGAGTTCCGCGATGTCGCCCTCGTTTGCGGCCTCCAGGATCCGCGAGACGTTCAGCGGCGTGTATTCGGCGGTCTGGAGCCAGCGGCTGCGGTCTCCCGGTTCGGCGGCGGTCCAGCGTCCGGCGGCGGGCGCGCCGCCGTCCTGCACTGCGGTCTTGAATGCGTGTTTCAGTTTCATGCTCGGATTCCTTATGTTTGAAGATTTGAGGTGGCGGTTTCACGGTTTGATGCCGAGAAGCGAGGACAGGCGGTCGGCGACTTCCGCGCCGTCCACGCGCGACCATTCGTCCCGGCGGCGGTCGAGCAGCTCGTTGTACTGCAATCGTGCGCGTTCCAGCGCCTCCCGCAGACGGACGTTTTCCTCGGAGAGCGCGGCGACGCGTTTCCTGAGCACGGTGTTCTGTCCGTCCGACACGGATTTCGACAGTGTGACGGCCGAGCGGACGAGGCGTTCGATCGTCTTCGGATCGTCCGTGGTGGCATCGGTGCATTCCCGGACGAGCTTCAGCAGATCGATCTTGAGTTCCTCGGCAATGGCGCTCGTGGCCTCGCAGTCCCGGAGCAGCGCGGCGGACAGCCGGACCTCCTCGTATGCCCGGTACGTCTTTTCCCGCTCCCCGGCGATCGTTTTGAACTCACGGGTGGTTTTGAACCGTGTGACGGCGGCGGGCGTCAAGGTCAGTCCCAGCGAACTCAGCGTTCCCGCCACTTCCGCATTGTCGAGCACGGCCCGGGCGGACGCCCCCTCCAGGAGCAGACAGGCGATCCGGTATCGCAACCGGAACGGGAGGCGTCCGAACTGGGACGTTTTTTTCGGTTTCTTGTGCTGTTTGGGCAGCCCCATGGTCCCTCCTTTTTTGGATCGTTCCTTCTCTCAAGAAATAAGCCGAATGATGGAGAAACGGACGCGAAAATGCTGTATTGCTCTTGAAATCAGGAGAATATAAATGACAGGCTCCGGCTTCCTTTGTGCAAAAAAAACGGTCGCATGTCCTCCGCCGGACGCAAAAAAACGGGCAGACGCATGGTCTGCCCGGATGGAGCTCAGGATGATACCCGGCGGTTCAGGAGACCGCCGGAGCCGGATCACTTTTTGTATTCCTTGGCGAAAACGAGGCTCGTGACTTTGTCTCTGCCCTTGTCGTAGTAGAAAATGAGCGTGCCGTTGACTTTTTTGCCCTTCCAGTTGAAAGCGTAGGGGAGCACGGTGTTTCCGTCCGCGTCCTTCGCGAGCGTGATGCGGGAGAACGCGTAGGGGAGGCTGTCGGAGGAAATGGCGTTTTCAAAGGTCTCGGCTTTCGCGATGGCTTCTTTCAGCGCGGATGCCGCCTGGTCGCGTGTTTCCTGCAACTCGGCGCGGTCGTCGTCGGTCGCCTTCTTCAGATCGGCCTCGGCCTTGTTGAACGCCTTTTCCGCGTCTTTCACGGCGGACTGCGCTTCGGCGATCTCGGAGGCGTCGGCGATCTGCTGCGGCTTCGTCTTGCCGGAGAAGATGTTGGTGAACGCGGCGGAATTCTTCTTTTCCTCGGCGGCCTGGCCGTACTGCTGGGAGAGGGAATCCTTGAAGTTGATGAATTCCTGCCTGGAGCAGTCCTTCATCATGTAGACGACTTTCGCGAGGCTGTTGGAAACGTACACGAGGTCGATCGAGGCGGGAGAACCTTCGATGCCGACGTCAAGCCCCTCGTCCGGGAACACGATGCTGTCGCGTCCGAGGGCGGGCTCGATGTACGGGAATTCGGGTTCCTGCCAGAGCGCGTAGCGTGCGTCGGCGATGGTGAATCC
Organism: Victivallales bacterium; assembly: GCA_016285335.1. The sequence goes on from JAEEQO010000018.1 coordinate 13,767, forward strand.
CCAGCAAGCGTTCTTGTAACCGCAGTCGGCGTCGATGCCGGCGAAGTTTTCGTTGGCGTCCTGCTTCTGTTTTTCGGCCTTGGCGATGACGGCCTTGTACTTGGCCTGGGATTCGGCGTTGTCTTCCAGCTTGATCGCGTCGTTGACCGGGGTGATGCCCGCCGGAACGGTGGCCGTCGCGGTTTCGGCGGCCGTAGTCCTGACGGGGGTCGTCGTCACGGGCGCAGTCTCCTCGAAATCGTCCGCGGCGGTATCGGTCTTCTGCGCGGCCGGTCTCGTCTTCGGCTGGTTCTTCGTTTTTTCGCGGACCAGACGTTCGATGTAGTTTTTTGAGATCTCCTGTGCGGTCGCCCAGTGGTCGGTCTGCGAATCGTAGATGTAGCCGGCAGTTTCGTTGCGCTTGAAAATCTCGCCTTTGAGCTTCTCGTAGTAGTCGTTGCGCTTTTCGATCTTGATGCGGTTCAGCAGATGGATGTGCGTTTCCTTGTAGCGGTCGCGCATGTATTCGTTCTTCCTCGGATCGAAGCGGGAGCGGACTTCGTCGCTGAGGTCGACGAGGTTGATGACCTTGTCCTCGACCGTGATGGCGTTTTCCGTGACGCGGTAGAGCTTGCCCTTGACGGAGAAGTGTTTCGGGCCCATGTTGTAGTTGACGACGACCGTGTCGCCGACCTTGTAGAGCGGGAATTCCGCCGCGGCCTCGGCCTCGACGATGCTGGCGTATTTCTTGTCGTCGGCGCCGTATTCCTGTTCGACCATGTTCTTTGCGACATTGTTCAGCGCCTGGTGGTCGACGGGCTCGAGGGGGACGGACGGAACGAGCGGCATGCTCTTTTCGATGTCTTCCGTGATGGAACGCACCACGGCCGGATCGGTGAGGTCGTCGGAGGACGCATAGCCGTCGATCGTGGCCTTGATGAGGTCGGTGCGGTGGTTCGAAAGCTGGTATTTCGCGGCTTCGAGCGCGGCCTTGCTGCTCGAATTGGATTTCGTCGTTGTGGCACTCGTTTTGCCGGCCGTCGCGCTCTTCGTCCCGGTCGCGGCGGTGTTCGCCTTGCCTGCGGCCGCGCCTCCGGGAAGCGCCGGATTGCGGCCTGCTCCCTGCTGCGGGAAACCGCCCTGCGGGAAATTACCGCCCTGCGGGAAGCCGCCCTGCGGGAAATTGCCACCCTGCGGGAAACCGCCCTGTGCGGCCGCGGGTACGGACAGCAGCATGCAGCCTGCGGCAAGCACGCTTCCAAAAACCCATGTTGCGTTCTTCATGTTCGTTATTCCTTATATGCGGTTAATGGATTCGGTGAATGGAGCATTTTCCGGCGATTTTCGGAAAAAATCTCGGGAAACATCATACTTTAATTTGATTCTTGCGAGTTTTCAAGCTATAATAGAAAAGTTTTGGCGTTTTTTTTCAAAAAAAAGTCCGTTTCCCCCTTTTTATGTCACCGTTTCTCAGGAAGGATGCCGCTGCCGTGAGTGGAAAAACCTGTTTCGTCGCGACCCTGACCCCCGCCCAGATGGACGCGCTCCGGGCAAATCTCGAAAGCATTTCCGCGTGGGAGTTCTCGTCCGGGCCGTATATGCTGTTCAAAGCCTCCCGCGAAAAGACGCAGGTCGCCGCCTACCGGTCCGGCAAGCTCGTCGTCCAGGGCGCGGGGACGCAGGATTTCGTGGAATTCGTGCTGGAGCCGCTGATCGGGCTCACGCCGGACGAGTCGGAGCCGCCGCCCCTGCTGGAGTTCAGGGACCCCCATGCCGGAATCGACGAGAGCGGAAAGGGCGATTTCTTCGGACCGCTGGTCGTGGCATGCGTGTTCGTGGCGGATGCCGCGACGGCGGAGGCGCTGGCGAAGGCGGGCGTGCGGGATTCGAAGGCGATCAAGGACGATGCTAAGATCGCCGAACTGGCAGAAAAAGCCAAGACGCTCGTCCGCGGCAAGTTCGGCGTCGTGGTCATCGGCCCGGAAGCCTACAACCGCACCTACGAATCCATCGGCAACCTCAACCGCTTTCTCGCCTGGGGCCATGCTCGCGCGCTTGAGAACATGCTCAGATTCGCGCCGGAATGCCGCCACGTGATCTCCGACCAGTTCGGCGACAAACGTCTCGTCGAAAACGCCCTGCTCAAAAACGGGCGCGCCGTCCGCCTTGAGCAGTTCCCGAAAGGCGAACGCGACGTCGCCGTGGCTGCCGCCTCGATCCTCGCCCGGGCCGAATTCGTGCGGCGTCTGGCGAAGCTTGAGGAAGAAGCCGGATGCTCCCTGCCGAAAGGCGCGGGAACGCAGGTCGACAAGGTCGCGAAACAGCTTTTCCTGTCCGGCGGCGAACCGCTCCTGCGGAAGTTCGCAAAGATGCACTTCCGGACCGCACGGAAAGCGATGGGACTGCCCCTCGACGACTGATGCTTCTCCACGTTTTTTCTGTCCCCACCCGATGCTGCTCAATCGGTGCGGACTCCCGCAAAAAAGCCGGAAAAAGCGGAAGTTCACGCACACACGCAAGTTTCAGTTAAATCGAATACCATTTAACTGAAACTTGACTGATTCCTGCCTGATTACCAGCCTCGACGACATCATCATTTCTGTCCCCCTCCGCCCATTGTCTTTTCTGTTCCAACCCATCCCATTGTCTTTCTTTCCCAACCCGCCTGTCGTCGTTTTCTCTTCCCGTGCCCATCGTCTTTTCTGTCCCGACCCGTCTTCCGCGAAAAACACGAAAAAGATTTGAACGTAAGGCGCGTTTTTTCGCGAAAAACAGATTGCTTTTTCCCCATGCGGTGCTATATTGATATGATGGATTTCTTTCAACCCTAATCCTAGGAAAGGACAACCGTATGGTCAACTACAAAGATCTCGGACTGGTCAACACCCGCGACATGTTCAAAAAGGCGATGGCCGGCCACTATGCGATCCCCGCGTTCAACTTCAACAACATGGAACAGCTCCAGGCGATCATCGCCGCCTGCTCCGAAGAAGAATCCCCCGTGATCCTTCAGGTCTCCAAGGGCGCCCGCAACTACGCCAACCAGACGCTCCTCCGCTACCTCGCGCAGGGCGCGGTCGAATACGCCCGTGAGATCGGCGGCGGCAAGGTCATCCCGATCGCCCTCCACCTCGACCACGGCGATTCCTTCGAACTCTGCCAGAGCTGCATCGAGTTCGGTTTCTCCTCCGTGATGATCGACGGCTCCTCCAAGTCCTTCGACGACAACGTCGCCCTGACCAAGAAGGTCGTGGAATACGCGCATCAGTTCGACGTGACGGTCGAAGGCGAACTCGGCGTCCTCGCCGGCGTCGAAGACGAAGTCAAGGCCGAGCAGCACACCTACACCCGTCCGGAAGAAGTCCAGGCGTTCCTGAACGGCACCGGCGTCGACTCCCTCGCCATCTCCATCGGCACCAGCCACGGCGCCTACAAGTTCAAACCCGGCACGGATCCCCGCATCCGCCTCGACATCCTGAAGCAGATCGAAGAGCGCATCCCCGGATTCCCGATCGTCCTCCACGGCTCCTCCTCCGTCCCGCAGGAATACGTGCAGATGATCAACCAGTACGGCGGCCAGCTGAAGGACGCCATCGGCATCGGCGAAGACCAGCTCCGCGAAGCTTCCAAGTCCGCCGTCTGCAAGATCAACATCGACTCCGACGGCCGTCTCGCCATGACCGCCGGCGTGCGCAAGGTCCTGATGGAAAAGCCCGCGGAATTCGACCCCCGCAAGTACCTCGGCCCCGCCCGCGACATGCTGAAGGAACTCTACAAGCACAAAGTCATCAACGTGCTCGGCTCCGCCCATCACGCGTTCGATTGATTCTCTGCCTGAATCGTTTTTTCGCGCCGCTTCCCTTTCCGGGGGAGCGGCTTTTTCTTTGCTTTATTTCCCGCCCGCGCGCACGTTTCTGCTTGATTTTTTCATTTTTTATGCTAAAATATAACAATTCAAAATGTCATTTTATCACCTTCCTATTGCGAAAGGACGAACTTCCGAATCATGTCTGAGCCTCAAAAAAAACTGAAAACGATGTCGAATCCCCTCTCCTGGTGGATCCTCAACATTCTGACGACGTGCTTTATCGCCACGGCCATCGCCGCGTTCACGATCCGCTCCGCACGGAACTCCGGCAGCGTCCAGGTGCTCCGTCTGGGGCACGGCCTTTCCGCAGACCACCCGGTCCATCAGGCCATGCTCCACATGGCGGACCGCCTGAAGGATCTTTCCGGCGGCACAATGCTGCTTCGGATCTATCCGGGTGGGCAGATCGGTTCGGAGGACGAATGCTTCAAGCAGGCTCAGAACGCGCAGATCGAGTTCGCGAAGTGTTCCGCCGCCGTGCTTGACGGCTCCGTGCCGGAGTTTCAGGTTGTCGGCGCGCCGTTCCTGTTCCGCGATTCCGACCACTTCTGGGCCGTGATGAACGGCGAGATCGGCAAATCGCTCCTGAAGAAGATCGACGGCCTGATGGGCATCTGCTACTTCGACGCCGGCGCCCGCAGCGTTTACACCACGAAGAAGCCCGTGCGTGCCGCCGCCGACATGAAGGGCCTGAAGATCCGCACGCAGAAGAGCTCCATCGCCATGGAGTCGATGGAGGCGCTCGGATCGTCTCCGACCCCGATTTCCTGGGGCGAACTCTACACTGCGCTGTCGCAGGGCACCGTGGACGCTGCGGAGAACAACATCCCCAGCTTCGTGACCGGACGCCATTTCGAGGTCTGCAAATACTTCACCTTCACGGAACACCAGCGCGTTCCGGACGTGCTCGTGATGAGCAAGAAGATCTGGGATTCGCTTTCGCCGGAGCAGCAGGGCTGGATCGAACAGGCCGCCTCCGAGGCGAACGCGTTCCAGCGGGAAGCCTGGCGCAAGTCCGAGGCGGCGAATGAAGAGATCGCGCGCAAGGCGGGCGTCGAATTCATCACGGTGGACCGGACGGCGTTCATGGAGCTTTCGAAGCCGATCTACGACGCGTTCCCCAAAGAACTGCGCGAACTGGCCGAACGGATCAAGGAGGTCAAGTGATGCGGCTTTTTCATAACATCATGGTCAAGGCACTGAGCTTCCTGCTGGAAGTCAGCATGGCGCTGCTGGTGCTGGACGTGCTCCTCGGCGTCCTCTCCCGCTACATCCTGGGAGATCAGGTGTCCTGGACCGAGGAACTCGCCTGCCTCCTGCTCGTGTGGTCCTCCTTTTTCGGCATCGCGCTGGCGTTCAATTCCCGCGCCCACCTCGGCATCGACCTCATCGTGAACATGATGGGCGACGCTCCGCGCAAGACGGCGGCGACGCTTGCGCACCTCGTGACGCTTGCCTTCACCGTCGTGGCGTTCCTCTACGGCGGATGCTTCCTGCTGCACAAGGCTCTGTTCGTCACGCGGAACGTGATGCCCGCGCTTCAGATCCCGGATGCGGTGATGTATCTGCCGATCCCGATCTGCGGGCTCTTCATCATCTACTTCGAAATCCGCAATTTCGCCGCCGATCTTCGCGGTACGGACGAAAAGGAGGCGTGACCATGGAAGCTGTAGGACTGATCCTTGCGCTGATCTTCTTCTCTCTGCTCTTCCTGAACGTTCCGGTCGCCGTGGCGATCGGCTCCGCCACTATGCTCGGCGTGGCGGTCGCGGGCGGCACGTTCCGCCCCGAGATCATCGTTCCGGAACGCATGATGTTCGGCATCAACTCGTTCCCGCTGCTCGCGATCCCGTTTTTCGTTCTGTCGGGCATCCTGATGGGACGCGGCGGCATGGCGCGCCGTCTGATCGACTTCGCCTCGGCGCTGGTCGGTCATCTGCCCGGCGGCCTTGCGTACGCCAACACGATCACGTGCATGCTGTTCGGCTCGATCTCCGGTTCGGCCGGCGCCGCCGTTGCCAGCGTGGGCGGCTTCATGGTCCCGGAAATGGTCGCGAAAGGCTATGACCGGAACTTCTCGACCGCACTGACGACCACGTCCGCCACGACCGGGCTCATCATCCCGCCGTCGAACATCATGATCGTTTACGCCGTGGCGGTCGGTTCGGTCTCGATCGCTGCGATGTTCCTGGCAGGCGTCGTCCCCGGCATCGTGATGGGCTTGTGCATCATCGCGGCCTGCGTGGTCCATGCGATTCGCACGGGCGCCAAGTTCGAACAGCGCGTCCCGTTCTCCGTCCTCTGGACCTCGTTCCGGCGTGCGGTCCTGAGCCTCTTCCTGATGGTCGTCATCATCGGCGGCATCCTGAAGGGCATTTTCACCGCGACCGAGGCCGCCGCCGTCGCCGTGGCATACGCGTTCATCCTGAGCGTGTTCCTGTATAAGGAAGTCAAGTTCAAAGACCTGCCCGGCATCCTGAAGGAGACCGGCGTCACGACCGCCGTCGTGATGTTCCTGATCGGCGTCAGTTCCTCCATGAGCTGGATCATGACCGTGGCGGATATACCGGGCACCGTGAGCGCCTGGATGATGTCGCTGTCCTCCAGCCCGGTCGTCATCCTGATCTTCATCAACATCCTGCTCCTGGTCGTCGGCGCCTTCATGGATATGACGCCTGCCGTGCTGATCTTCACCCCGATCTTCTGGCCCATCGTCCGCGAGTTCGGCATGACCGACATCCAGTTCGGCGTCATGATGATCGCGAACCTGTGCATCGGCCTCTGCACCCCGCCCGTCGGCACCTGCCTCTTCATCGGCTGCGGCATCGGCAAGACGTCGATCGCGAAAGTCACCCCGGCAATGATTCCGTTCTGGATCGCCATGGTCGTTTCGGTGCTGCTGATCTCGTATATCCCGGCGCTTTCGAACTGGCTGCCCTCGCTGCTCGGAAAGTAAAAGCCGGTTTCAAAAACGCATTTGCGGAAAAAAGGCTGTCGTCTTTGCGGACGGCAGCCTTTTTTGAGCTGAAAGGGGAGGGAAAAAGGCGGATCAGGAGCGTTTTCCGACGTGCGGGACGATCCCTTCCTCGAGGGAGGAGAAGTCGAGGCGGCTGTTCGCCAGCCGCAGACGTTTTGCGAAGACGCATTCGGCGTCCATGAGCTCGCAGTCGCCGTTCGCCTTGTTGCGGCCGCAGGAACCGTTCGCGAGCCCCTTCGGGCAGGTCTCCGGGCACACGAAATCCGTCTGCGGGAGCCTGCACTGGCTGCATCCGCGGCAGGAGACCACGAGCTTCTTGGTCAGGCGGCGTTCCCGCGCCGGCAGCTTGTCCGCATTTGCGAAGAGCGTCGCCGCGAGGTTGTGGCGGAAGCGTTCCGACCTGGACGGCGGGAGGATCCCGGGCGCCAGAGAGAGCTGGTCCGCGGGGAGTTCGGTCTCCAGCATCTTGCCGAAGAGATAGAACTTGTTCGGATACGGCGCCATTTCGAGGCGGTAGTAGTATTCCTTATAGGCGGCGAGCCAGTCCTGGAACGACTGGAATTCGCGGAACGCCTCGCGGATCTTCTGGAAGACGGTATCGAGGAGGGCGACGTTCGTGATGCCCGCGATCTGGACGGCGCTGAACCCGAGCAGGCGCGCCCCGGCGGCGTGGATCTGGATGCGGCGGAGCTGGGCGGCCTCGAACTGCGCGAACGAATGGTCGCGTTCGGCCTTCAGCAGCGCCTCGAAGTCCGCCGAGATATGGACGCCGTGGAACGCTCCGGCGCAGAGCTGTTCGGCGTTGTCGGGCGTCAGGAACATGAGCCGCGCCACGGTCGGGATGTTGATCTCGCGGTGGAAGAGGTTCCAGATCAGTTCCTGAAGCTTCTTCATGTCCCAGCCGTACTGGGCGACCAGGTAGTCCGCACCGTTGGCGAGCTTGCGGAACATCTTGAACGACTGTGCATAGGCGGATTCCGGCGTGTACTGGTAGGGGTTGACGACCGCTCCGACGGATACCGAGGGGAGTTCCGCTCCGCGGATCGCCTCCAGCATGTTGACGCTTTCCAGGAACACGTGCCTGCGTGTCTGCGCGGCGCTCTCCCCCCGGACCGCGGCGCCCGTGACCGCGCAGAAGTTCTTGAACCCTTCGGAATGCGCGTGGCGGATGGATTCCAGGATGTCCTTGACCGTATGGTCGCGTCCGTGCAGATAGAGGATATGGCGGTCGCGGGAGTATTCGCACAGCTCCGTGGCGAACTGCACCATGTCGAGCGCGTACCCGGACGGCGCTTCGTCGATGAACGCGATGGATGCCTTCGGCCCTTCCTGCGAGTGGACCAGATATTCGAAATCGCCTGCGCGGCGGACGGCGTCGGCGAGCGGGGTGTCCGCGGATGGCACGGGCAGTTCCGCGATGAGCTGGAACTCGCCCAGGTCGAAGCGCTGTTTGAACCGGTTCTCGTCGGTCCCGTCAAAATTCATTTCCAGCTGAATGGCTTCCCTGATCATTTGCCTGTCTTTCCTTCTCCGAAAAATTCCCTGACGTTTGTGATGAACTCCGCCGGATCGTCCTCCATGAGGAAGCGTCCGGCGAGCGGCAGCATGACGACTTTCGCGGACGGGAAATACTCCGTCCATTTCCGCAGCGCACGTTTTGTGTAGAGCCAGTCCTTCCCGCCCCACAGGATCAGTGCGCGTTTCTCGCGAAGCGACCAGATCGCCGTCTCGATCTCGATCATGGACTGCGCCGACTTGTCCTCCGGGGCGCACGGCAGGGAGTTGATGAACTCCATGAGGGCGCAGCGGTCCTCCCTCCGTGGGAACGGCAGCAGATAG
>JAEEQO010000212.1 GCA_016285335.1 Victivallales bacterium
GGCGCGGCCGGGTCCTTGATCCGGCACGGCACCAGCGCCTCCTTGATGAACACCGCGCGGGCGGCGTCCCGGTCGATGCGCCCGTAATGGCAGCGGCGGCCCGGATGGATCGGGAGCGCCCCTGCGAAGACGCGTTCGCGGGCAAACACGAATCCGCTCGTCTCGTCCCACGCGATGCGGTCGTAGGTGCGGGAACACAGCTCCGGCGCGATATCCTCCAGCCAGGCGCCTTCGACCGCGGCGCAGCAGCGTCCGAACACGCGGCTGGTCTCCATGATCGTAAAGCACAGGAGCCATTCCGGCGACTTTTTGAGCTTGGCGAGGGCGGAGCCGGGGAAGATCGCGAACTGGCGGCCCGTGCGGTCGAAATACAGTTTCTTTTCCGGGTCCCAGCACGCCAGGCGGCGCGGCAGGCCGCCCATGAGCGATTTGTGGATGGCGTCGGAGTGGTCCGCACGGAGCTCGATCTCCAGCGATTCGAGCTCGGTTTCCGGCTGAAGGTATTCGAGCAGGTCGGCGCACAGGTTGCGCCACTCGAACATGCGGCGGAAGTTCAGGAAATTGGCGCGGCAGAACTTGCGGAACTGCGACTTGGAAACGCGGAACGCCTCATCCGCCGCGAGCCACAGCCTGATGATGCTCAGGAAATCCGATTCCGGCACATCGAACTGACGCTGCGCCGTGTCCGCCTCCTTCGCCTTCTCGAAGGGGCGTTCGCGCGGGTCCTGGATCGACAGGAACGCCGCGATCGGCAGGATCTCCGGCAGGACGCCGCGGTCGACGCCGTCAAGAAGAATGCGCCCGAGGCGCGGCCCGACGGGAAGTTCCGCCAGACGCCGCCCCTCGTCCGTGAGCTCGCCGGCCGCGTCGATGGCGTGCAGGTCGGTGAGCGTGGTCAGGCCCTCGCGGATCAGCTGGGGCGACGGCGGGTCGACAAACGGGAAATGAACGATGGGCGGGAGTTTCAGCGCGGCCATCTGCAGGATGACGCCGGCGAGGGACGCGCGCTGGATTTCCGGCGGGGTGAACTCGGAGGCGTCGGCGAGGGTCTGTTCGGAGCAGAGATGCACGCACACGCCGTCCTGTTCGCGTCCGCAGCGGCCGCGGCGCTGCATGGCGCTGGCGCGGGAAACGCCCTCGATGCGGAGCTCCTGGATGCCGCTTTTCGGATTGTAGCGGGAGAGGCGCACGAGACCGGAATCGACCACGTAGCGGATGCCGGGGATCGTGATGGACGTCTCCGCCACGTTCGTCGCGAGCACGATGCGGCGGTTCGACGACTGCGGGGCGAAGATGCGTTCCTGTTCGCTCGCGCTCATGCGGCCGAAGAGCGGCAGGATCTCGGTGTGGGGATAGTCGCGCCCGATCAGCATGTCGGCGCAGTCGCGGATCTCGCGTTCGCCGGGCAGAAAAACGAGGATGCCGCCGCGTTCGCCAGCGTCCAGCAGATATTCCACGCCGCGCGCCACGGATTCCGCCAGCTCCTCGTCCTGAAGCGGCTCGAGGTAAACGTCCTCGACCGGGTACACGCGTCCGCCGACCTCGATGACCGGGGCGTTGCCGAAGAACGACGCGATGCGGGCGGCGTCGAGCGTGGCGGAGGAGATGATCACGCGGAGCTCGGGACGCCGTTCGAGCAGGAGCTTCATGTAGCCGAGCAGGAAGTCGATGTTGAGGGAGCGCTCGTGCACCTCGTCCAGGATGATGCAGTCGTACTGGTACAGCTTCGGGTCGTTCTGCGTTTCCGCCAGCAGGATGCCGTCCGTCATGAACTTGATGACCGTGGAATCGTCCGTGCGGTCGTCGAACCGCACCTGATACCCGATCTCGTGCCCGCAGGTGCAGCCGGTCTCGATCGAGAGACGGCGCGCGAGCGCGGATGCGGCGATGCGACGGGGCTGGGTGCAGCCGATGCGCCCGGCGCGGCCAAAGCCCTCCAGCAGGGCGGCCTTCGGAAGCTGGGTGGTCTTGCCGGACCCGGTGGTGCCGCAGACCACGATGACCTGATTAGCTTTCAGCGCGGCGCGGATTTCCGGGATCTTCGCGGTGATGGGGAGGTTGTCCGGAAATTCGCAGCGGATACGGGAAGCGACCGGGACGAGCGAACGTTTTTTTGCCGTTTCGAGCAGGCGGAAGAACTCCTCGCGTTTTGCCTCCGCCGCCTCGGGATCGCTGTCGAGCAGGTCCAGAAACGCGCGGCGGCGTTTGCTCAATCGGGCGCGGTCGGTCAGGCGGAGAGCAGACCAGATGTGCGCGACCTGACGCCGTATCTGCCGGGGGTCGGAACTCATGCCGGGGCTCCGGCGCAGTGCGATTGCAGGAAGTTCACGAGCACGTCGGCACGGCGGTAGAAATCGGCAGGACCATGCGCGTAGGTCAGGACCTGTTCCCGCCAGTAGGACAGGCCGTCGTCGGAGACGCCGGCGAGGTAGTCCAGCTCGGCGGTCAGGGCGCCGGAGAAGAACGGCTCGTTCAGCACGTGGCCGCCGGACGCCAGCACGATGTCCTGGAATCCGCAGACCTCCGTGCAGACCACGGGCAGGCCGGACGCGATGGCTTCGATCAGGATGGAGCCGGCGGCCTCGCGGCGGGCGGGATGAACCAGATAATCGGCGGCGCAGAGAAGCTCCGGCAGATCGGGACGTCCGCCGTCGAAGATCACGCGGTCGGCGATCCCGAGCTCGGATGCAAGTTTTTCACACTGTTCGCGGCCGAGAAACCCGGTGACGAACAGGCGGAGACGGGCGCGGCGCTCCGGCGAAAGCTCGGCATACGAGGTCAGGATGCGGTCGACGCCCTTCAGAAGCATGTCGTGCGCCGCAGTGATGGCGAGGCGTTCGCCGTCGCGCAGGCCGAGCTCGGCGCGCTTTTTGATGCGGACGGCATCGGGGTCCGGCACGCGGCCGCAGGCGGGATTCATGCCGGGCGGAAGGCGCAGGAAACGTTTCGGCTGTGTGCCGTAGACGCGGAAAAACGCGTTGATCTGCGGCGTAACGAGGTAGAAAATGTATGTGGAGGATTCGGGCGAGAAGACTGCCTTTTCGCGTTCAAGCAGACGAGGATCGGCATTTTCGGGATTATTGCCGAGGCAGTCGAACCCGGCGAAATAGAAGTCCACGCCGGGGATCAGTTCGAACGCAGCCGTCCGGTCGAATGTCTCGCGTTCCGTGAGCTCGTGGAACGCCGTTTCCAGCGCGTCGAGGTCGTCGGCTTCGGAAGTTCCCGGCAATTCGGTCGTCAGGATTCTGAGCTTAACCGGGCGTTCGCCCTCCCATGAGCCGACGAGGCACGTCACATCGTGCCCGCGGTCCGCGGCGGCTTCGGCGGCACGCAGGAAATCCGTCTGCAACCCGCTGTAGGGGAAATACCGGGCGATGATGAAAAGGATTTTCATGGTTTCTGCTCGTCGTCAAGCGGGAAGTCGATTTCCGACAGGGAATCCGCCCCGGCGAGCAGCATCACGAGTCGGTCGAACCCGAGCGCGGACCCGGCGGCGGGCGGCATCCCGCGGTCGATCGCGTCCAGAAACGCTGTCGGCTCGGGGTATTCCGTGAGGCCGAGACGCTTCCGCGTGGCGCGGGCGGCGGCGAAACGTTCCCGCTGGATGCCCGGATCGATGAGCTCGCTGTAGGTGTTCGCCAGCTCGACGCCCGCCACGTAGACCTCCCAGCGTTCGGCGAGGGTCGGATCGTCGAGTTTCGCACGGGCGAACGCCCCGAAGCGCACGGGATAGTCGATGAGCACGCAGGGACGGTCTTTCGGAAGGTTCGGCTCGACCTTCTCGACCAGGATCTCTTCAAATAAGGATTCCTGCTCCGCGACCTCGTCGGCGGAAACACCGGCGAATTTGCGGAACGCCTCCCGGACGGGCAGGAGCGTCCATTCGCCGCCGAGCTCGACTTCACAGCCGCGCGCCCTGATCTTTGTGCCGCCGGTACACTTTACGGCGGCTTCGATGATGATCTCGCGGATGACCGCAAGCAGCTCCAGATAATCGGCGTGCGCCATGTAGAATTCGAGCATGTCGAACTCGGTGCGGTGCAGTCGGCCGCGTTCGCCCGCCCGGAAGCACGGCCCGATCTGGTAGATGCGGTCCATGCCCGCGCAGAGCAGCCGTTTCATTTCGAGCTCGGGGGACGTGCGCAAAAAGAATGCGCCCGAGGGAGGAGCGTCGATATACTCCTCCGCCGCGGGCGCTGCGATGCGGACCGGGGTCGTGACCTCGGTGAAGCCGCGCGAATCGAACCCGGCACGGACGGCGGACAGGACGCGGGCGCGGAATTTCAGCGCCGCGACGGTCTGCTGGAGCCGGGTAAGGGGATCCACTTCAGGCCGCCTTCATCAGCCTTTGCTGACGCGTTCGGCGTATTCTCCGGTGCGGGTGTCGATGCGGATCGTATCGCCGACGTTGATGAACAGCGGGACCATGACTTCGTAGCCGTTGTCGGTCTTGGCGGGCTTCATCACGTTGGAGCTGGCGGTGTCGCCGCGGACGCCGGGTTCGGTCTCGGCGACCACCTTCTCGATGAAGGTCGGGAGGGTGATGTCGATGAGCTTGC
>JAEEQO010000213.1 GCA_016285335.1 Victivallales bacterium
CGCGCTTACATCGACGCCGTGAACAAGATCTGTTATGAGGCAGGTGTGAAATGAAGCTGTCGTTCTCGACCAATCGTTGGGAATCGTGCAGTTTCGACGATTTTATCAGGATCGCCCGTGAATACAAGTTCAACGGGATCGAGATCCACAACATCGACACGCCGAAGCTCCGGAGCGATTTCCAGCCGGAACGCCTCGCCGGCGTCCAGCACAAACTCCGCAATTACGACCTGTGCATCTCCTGCCTCGACCTCGTGAACGACATCGCCGCGAAGCCGGAAGAAGCGTTCGACGAACTCAAACGCTGCATCGAGACCGCACGGCGCCTGCACGTGCCCTACATCCGCCTGAAAACCGCCGGAACCACGCCCGACGACGATGCCGCCGCGCGCAAGTTCATCGGCCGCGTCCTGCCGCTCGCCGAACAGGCCCGTCTGGTCCTGCTCGTGGAGACGGTCGGCTACTACGCCGACACGCAGAAGCTCGGCGACCTGCTCGCAAGCTTCATGACGGACAACCTGGCGGCGCTGTGGGACCTGCATTATCCCTACCGCGTCTGCGGCGAAACCCCGGAAGCCACGGTCAAAAACCTGGGCGCGTACATCCGCCACATCCACCTGAAAGACTCCGAGAGCGCCGAGGTCCACGCCATCGTCGGCGAAGGCTCGCTCCCGCTCGACCGCGTGATGAACGCCCTTCACTCTGTGAACTACGACGGGTTCATCTCCATCGAATGGGACCCGAAATGGGTGGCCGAAGTGAGCTCGCCGGACGTGATCTTCGCACAGTTCGTGAGCTACATGAGCCGTTTCGAGCTCGCGCGATCCAAGGCGACCCTCTACGAAAACAAGCGCCATACCGGCAAGTTCATCTGGAAGAAGGACATCCTGATCGAAAAGACGTTCTCCCAGGTGCTCGACGCCATGGTCCGCGAATTCCCCGACCAGTATGCGTTCAAGTACACCACGCTGGATTACACGCGCACCTATTCCGAGTTCCGCGACGACGTGGACGACTTCGCCCGCGCGCTGATCGCGCTCGGCGTGAAGCCCGGCAGCAAGGTGGCGATCTGGGCCACGAACGTGCCGCAGTGGTACATCACGTTCTGGGCCAGCACGAAGATCGGCGCCGCACTCGTCACGGTGAACACCGCGTACAAGATCCAGGAAGCCGAATACCTGCTGCGGCAGTCCGATACCCACACGCTTGTGATGATCGAAGGTTACCGCGACTCCGACTACGCCGGGATCGTGAACGAGCTCTGCCCCGAACTCGCGCAGACCAAAGCGGGCGACCCGCTCCACGCAAAGCGCCTGCCGTTCCTCCGCAACGTGATCACGGTCGGATTCCGCCAGCCCGGCAGTCTGACCTGGGAAGAAGCGGTTGAATATTCGAACAAGGTGCCGATGGAGGAGCTTCGCCGCCGCGCCGACGCCGTCGACATCCACGACGTGTGCAACATGCAGTACACCTCCGGCACCACCGGATTTCCCAAGGGCGTCATGCTCACGCATTACAACGTGGTGAACAACGGCAAGTGCATCGGCGACAGCATGGACCTTTCCACCGCCGACCGCATGATGGTCCAGGTGCCGATGTTCCACTGCTTCGGCATGGTGCTCGCGATGACCGCATCCATGACGCACGGCACCACGCTGTGCCCGCTGCCCTATTTCTCCCCGAAATCCGCGCTCGCCTGCATCAACCAGGAGAAGATCACGGCGTTCCACGGCGTGCCGACCATGTTCATCGCCATGCTGGAGCACCCGGACTTCCCGAAGACGAATTTCTCCTACATGCGCACCGGCATCATGGCGGGTTCGCCGTGCCCGGTGGCGGTCATGCAGGATGTCGTAAACAAGATGAACATGACCGAGATCGTGATCGTGTACGGCCAGACCGAGGCGTCGCCCGGCTGCACCATGAGCCGCACCGACGACCCGCTGGACGTCCGCGTGGAGACCGTGGGCTGCGCAATGCCGGAGATCGAATGCCGCATCGTGGACCCCGCGACCGGAAAGGACCTACCGGACAACGTGCCCGGCGAATTCCTGGCCCGCGGCTACAACATCATGAAGGGCTACTACAAGATGCCGCTCGAAACCGCCGCCGCCATCGACGCGGACGGCTGGCTTCACACCGGCGACCTGGCGCTCCGGACGCCCGAGGGAAACTACCGCATCACCGGCCGCCTGAAGGACATGATCATCCGCGGCGGCGAGAACATCTACCCGAAGGAGATCGAGGAGTTCATCTACACGCACCCGAAAGTCTCCGACGTGCAGGTGATCGGCATCCCGGACGAACAGTACGGCGAGGAGATCGTGGCGTGCGTGATCCTGAAGGAAGGCGAGACCATGACCGAGGAGGAGATGAAGGACTTCGTGCGCTCCCACATGGCGAAGTACAAGGTCCCGCGCTACGTCGACTTCGTGAAGGAGTTCCCCATGAACGCCGCCGGCAAGATCCTCAAGTACAAGATGCGCGAGGACGCCGTGAAGCGCCTCAAGATCAAGAAGGTCGACGGCATCGTCGCCGAGTGACCTTATTTTCCGCCGCGCCCGCGGCATGTTCCCGGCGGAGGCCGATTTCAGATTCGCCTCCGCCGGGCTTCCGCATCCGCGCGGCCCCTGAACACGTTTTTGATTTGCAAGTGAACTGATACCGAACAAGGAGACCCGATCCGATGAGTTCCGCGAAACAGTTTGTCACGATGGACGGCAACGAGGCGTGCGCCTACGCCGCCTACGCGTTTTCCGAAGTCGCCGCCATTTACCCGATCACCCCGTCCTCCCCGATGGCCGGAAAGACCGACGAATGGGCGGCGAAAGGCCGTAAGAACATATTCGGCCAGACCGTGACCCTCGTGGAAATGCAGTCCGAGGCGGGCGCGATCGGCGCGATCCACGGCTCGCTGGAGGCGGGCGCGCTCTCCACGTCCTTCACCTCCTCGCAGGGCCTCCTGCTCATGATCCCGGTCATGCACCGCATCTCCGGCGAACGCCTCCCCGGCGTCCTGCACGTGGCGTCCCGCACGGTCGGCACGCACGCGCTCTCCATCTTCGGCGACCATTCGGACGTGATGAACTGCCGCCAGACCGGATTCGCGATGCTCTCCAGCGCAAACGCGCAGGAAGTGATGGACCTGGCGCCCGTGGCGCATCTCGCGGCCATCGAAGGGCTGATCCCGTTCCTGCATTTCTTCGACGGGTTCCGCACCTCGCACGAACTTTCCAAGGTCGAGCCGATCGACTATGCCGACCTGAAGCCGCTCGTGAACATGAAGGCGCTCGAGGCGTTTCGCGCGCATGCCCTGAACCCGGAACACCCGATGCTCCGCGCCACCGTGCAGAACCCGGACATCTTCTTCCAGGTCCGCGAGGCGAACAATGCGTTCTACGACGCGCTGCCCGGCATCGTGCAGTCCTGCATGGACAAGATCGCGTCCGTGACCGGCCGCCAGTACCACCTCTTCGACTACTACGGCGCGCCTGATGCCGAATACGTCGTGATCGCCATGGGCTCCGTCTCCGGCACCGTTCGCGAGACCGTCGACTGGCTGAACGCGCACGGCGGCAAGACCGGGTTCGTGCAGGTGCACCTGTACCGTCCGTTCTCCGCCGAACACCTTCTCGCCGCGCTCCCCGCCACAGTCAAGCGCATCGCCGTGCTCGACCGCTGCAAGGAAATGGGCGCGGCGGGCGATCCGCTGTACCTGGACGTCCGCTCCGTGCTTGCCGAGGCGAACCATCCCGCCGCGTTCGCGGTGTACGGCGGCCGCTACGGCCTCTCCTCGAAAGACGTCGATCCGGCGCAGATCGAGGCCGTGTTCCGCAACCTCGCCGCCGAATCCCCGATGAACAGCTTCACCATCGGCATCGTGGACGATGTGACGCGCCGTTCGCTTCCGGTCGAAGCCCCGCTCTACCCCGACGACGAGCACATCGTGTGCTGCAAGTTCTGGGGGCTCGGCTCCGACGGCACGGTCGGCGCGAACAAGAACACCGTGAACATCATCAACGCCCACACGTCCAAGTACGCCCAGGCGTATTTCGAGTACGATGCGAAGAAGTCGTTCGGCGTGACCAAGTCCCACCTTCGCTTCGGCGACAAGCCGATCCGGTCCTCCTACTACGTGAAGGCCGCCGACTTCATCGGCTGCCACAACGCCACCTACATTTCGAAATACGACGTCGCGGGCGAGCTCAAGCCGAACGGCACGCTGCTGCTGAATTGCCCGTGGACTCCCGCCGAGCTCGACGAAAAGCTCCCCGCGCACGTGAAGCGCACACTCGCCGAACGCCATGCAAAGCTCTACCTGATCGATGCCGTCGCCATCGCGGAACGCCTCGGCCTCGGCAGCCACATCAACATGGTGCTTCAGGCGGCGTTCTTCCGCCTCGCGAACGTGATCCCCGTGGACGAAGCGGTCGCGTTCATGAAGGCCGCCGCGAAGAAGACCTATTTCGCCAAGGGCGACGACGTGGTGAACCGCAACCTCGCCGCCATCGACGAGGGCGTGAAGAGTCTCGTGGAAGCCCCCGTGCCGGAAT
>JAEEQO010000019.1 GCA_016285335.1 Victivallales bacterium
GGGCGCCGTCCTTGTTGCCGAACCAGACGCCGACCGTGAGCGTTTCCGTGCAGGCGAAACACCATGCGTCGCGGAGTCCGTTGCTGGTCCCGGTCTTCCATGCGGCGGTCCCTTCGAATCCGGCGAGCGGGAGCGAGGTCAGCATTTTCATAAGAAGTTGGCTGGTCCCTTCGGAAAAGACGCGTTTGCCGTCCGTTGCGGCTGGTGTCGGGGCGTCCTCGTCGTGCATGAAGCGGACCGGACGGAGCACGCCGCCGGACGCGAGCGCGCGGTAGGCGTTGGTCAGGTCGAGGAGCGTGTGGCCCGCGCTGCCGAGCGCCATGGCGAGGCCGTAGTTGCCCGCCCGGCGTTCCGGGGCGAGGATGCCGAGCCGGATGGCGAGATCGGTCATGCGGCCCTCGCCGAGGGCGGCGGCCAGACGGATCGCCGGGGTGTTCAGGGAATGGGCGAGGGCGTAGGACGCCTTCACCGGACCGCGGAACGAACCGTCGAAGTTGCCGGGCGCGTAATCGCCGAACCGGACCGGAGCGTCCAGCAGACGCGTGTCGGCGACGGCAAGCCCGCCTTCGACGGCTTCGGCGTAGAGGAACGGCTTGAGCGTGGAGCCCGCCGACCGGACCGCGGTCGCGGCGTTGAACTGGCCGTCCTCCGGTGCGGTGAAATCCAGAGTGCCGAGGTACACCAGGGCCTCGCCGGAGGCGTTGTCGAGCACGACCACGGCGGCGTCGCGGACACCGGGCAGGGATTCGCGGCGGCGTCTCAGGATGGACAGGACATCCCGCTGGAACTCCGCGTCGATCGTGCTCGCGACCGCTTCGCCCTGCGCCGGAGACCAGCCCGCGGCGTTCTTCTCCGCACGGGCCCGGCGGACGGCGAAGATCGTTTCGTCCGGGGTTGCCCTGAACTCGAAATCCGCCGGCTGATCGAAGTCGCGGTAGCGGAGCGGTTCGGTGCTGTAGATCTCCTTCGCCTCGTCCGCGGTGATGAGTTCATGATGGACGAGCAGGTCGAGCACGATCTTCTGGCGCTTCTTCGCGGCTTCGCGGTAGAACTTCGGATTGTAGCGGTTCGGCTTCTGCGGGATGCCGCAGAGCAGGGCGGCTTCCGCCCGGTTGAGCTGGGACGCGTGGAGCCCGAAATAATACCGCGCGGCCGCCTCGATGCCGTAGACCTTGCCGCCGCAGGGGATGCGGTTCAGGTACTCGGTCAGGATCTCGTCCTTCGTGTAGAGCCGTTCCAGACGGCGCGCCATCGCGGCCTGTTTGAACTTGCGGACCAGGCTTGGCCTGTGGTCGGGCAGGGCGAATCCCGCCAGCTGCATCGTGATGGTCGACGCGCCGGAGATGATCTTCAGGTTGCGGATGTCCTGCCACAGCGCCCGCAGGATCGCGGAGTAATCGACTCCGCCGTGCTCGTAGAACGCATAATCCTCCGCCGACAGCATGATGTCGACGGCGCACGGGGCGATCTCGTTCAGCGTGACCGGGAACCGCCATTCGTAGTCGTACGTGGTCTCGTAGAATATCGGGACGCCGCTGCGGTCGAGGTACGCGTGCGACGGCGTGATCTGCCGGAGCCGGATCATCGGGTCGTCCACGCAGCAGGGCGCAAGGAACCAGACCGCGAGGACGAGCGCGGCAAAAACGAGGAAAGCCGCCGCAGCGATGCGAACGGCTTTCCTGTTGAAGACTGTGCGGAAACGAACCCTCATTTCACCTCGAAGACATCCTGTCCGGCGGACGGGATGAACGTGCCGTTCATATCGGGATCGTACATGGCCTCCGCGTGGAGGGCGGGGACGGCGAACTTGCCGGGCGTGACGGCGCGGACGGTGTAGATGGCGTACGCGGACTCGTAGAGCGTGCCGAAGGCGAGGAAGCGGTCGTCGCGCTTTTCCGTGCGGTCGAAGAAATGACGTTTTTCGAGGCGGATCTTGTTCGGGATACGGCTGGAAGTCCTCATGCGCGTCGTGAGCTCCTCGTCCTCGATCTCAAGTCCGGCGGGAAGGATGTCGGAGACGACGAGGTCTTCGACCACGTCCGGGGCGTCGACCGTGATGCGGACGAACGCGAGTTCGCCATGCTTGAGCGAGGTGACGGGTTCGCCCTTTTCATTGAAGAATTCGCGGTTCAGCCTGACCGGGCCGGATGCGGACCGGGCGTTCTTCGGCACGCCCTTTACGACCGTCTGAACAAAGAATTCAGCGCTTCCGGTGTTTTTGACGGAGCTTTCGCCGTTGGCGACGTTCTTCTTTATGGCATCGGTGAACTCTTCGAGTCTGTCCTCGAACGTGAATTTGCCGTTCGCTTTGACCGGGGGATAATACTCCGCGAACGCCGCGAGGCCCATCGAGGCCCAGGCATTGGACTGCGTCGTGCCCCAGCAGTTGCCGTCCTTGCGGATGCGTCCGGCAAGGAAGGCCGCGAGCTTTGCGGCGGCATCCTTATTGCCCTTCGGGTCGCACTTCATGAGGATGTCGAGGACCATGCCCGCGCGGGATGCCGCGTCGTACATGCCGACCGCGGGCGAATCCCCGTAAAGCCAGGCGGTGTCGGCGAGCGACTTGCGGAGAGGCTCCGCGCCTTCTCCTGCGTAACCGCCGCGGATCAGGGCGGCGGCGGCCAGGAACTGCGCGAACCCGGGCTTGCTTCCGGCGAGGACGTTGCGGGCCGGGATCACGAAGTCCTTGCTGCCCGCGGACGCGAGCACGTAGGCGGCGTAGGCGCGGAGTTCGGGCTTGTACATGCCGGCGGTGTTCGCGAGGCGCAGCAGATAGGCGGTGACGTCCCGGCGGACCGCGGCGTCAACGGAGATCAGCTTTGCGGCGTCGGCCTCGAAGATGAAGTGCGCGGCGTAGACCGTGCCTTCCGGCCATTCCTTGCGGACGTCCGGCCACATGGAGAACGCGCCGTCGCCTGCCAGCATGCTCAGAATGCGGGCGTAGGCGGCGGGGACCTTCGGCTGCATGGTCTTCGCGACCTCGGCGTCGAGGAGCCCGGCCTTCACCAGCGGCTGAACCGCGATGAACGGGAACGCGCCGGAAACGGTCTGCTCCAGGCAGCCGTAGGGATAATCGTTCAGCCAGCCGAGCGCGTCCTTCACGCCGAGCGCGGGCGAGGACGAAACGGAGAGTGTTGCGCTGTCTACGGACGTGAACTCGCCGTTGAGGTCAAGCGTGAAATCCTTGCCGGGGGCGACGGATACGAATTCCGTGACGGTCTGCGGCGGGTTGGGCTGGCGGACCGTGATATACGTCGTTTCCGTGCGCTTTTCCGCGCCGACGGAGAGCGTGGCGGCGAGCGTGCCTTCGCCGAGCGTGTCCGTGGCTTTCACGCGGAACGAAATATCCTTCGTCTCGCCCGCTTTCAGGCTGTCGATGCGCGGCTTGTCGCCCGCGAGCTGAAGCGTGTCGGGCAGGGCAAGGTCGAATTTGACCGCGCCGTCTTTCGCGTCATGATTGAACGCCCGGACGGAGATAACCGCTTCGTCGCCAGGGGCGAGCACGCGCGGTGCGGAGACCGTGAGGCTGACCGGAGAACGGACGATCATTTCGCGTTCGCCGGAGCCGACCGCGTCGGGCGAACTCGCGACTGCCATGAACCGGAGCGAACCGGAATGGTCCGGGATCTTCACTTTGACCTTGCCCGTTCCGTTCGAGACCGCGACCGCGGGTTCGATGATGCGCACGGCGTCTTTCATCTTCACGAGCGATGCTTTGAGCGCGGCGCCCGCGTCGTCACCGCCGCCGATGGTGCCGTCCGGGCGGATCTTGAGGTTCGGGAAGAGCCGGCTGTATGTCTCGCTCATGCTGATGAACGAGTCGTCGGCCTGAAGGAAGAACTTGTAGATGTCGGGTGTCTTGAATCCTGTGAGCGCGAGGACGCCTTCGTCGACCGCGAAGAGGCAGACCTGGCCGTCAGCGGGCTTGCCGTCGAGCGATGCGAGGGAGATGCTCACTTCCGCCTCGGTCTCGGGACGGACGATGCCGGGGAGCTCGATCCCGACGTTGAGCTTATGTGCGGCGGAGTGGTCGAGCTTGAGGCTGGCGTCGCCGGAAGCGCGCATGTATTCGCCGTTCTGTTTGCCGACCGCGAACACGCCGACGTGGAAGATCCCGTTCAGGCAGTCGGCAGGGATCTTCGCCTCGACAGTGTTTTCACCCGTCTTGACCTGGAACGTGCTGGAGGAATCAAGCTTGGTGCCTCCCATCGCCACGAACGCTTCGCCGTCGAACGGGCTGGTGAACGTGAGTTTGGCGGTCTGGCCGGGCGTGTAAGTCTTCGCGTCGGTCTTGAACACGAGCCCGGAGGGATCGCCGGTGCGTCTGCCGGATTCGCCCGCGGAGTGCCATACATTGAGCTTCGTGCGGATGTCGTTGCCGTACTCCGCCACGATGTCGTAGCAGCCGGACGGCAGGTCGAATGCAACCTGCGAGGTGAACGCGGCGAGGTCGGCGCCCTGCGGGACCGTGAACGTCTTCGACGCGCCTTCCACCTCGGAAACGGTCTCCTTCCAGCGTCTGCGGTAGCCGTCGCCCTCCTGCACCAGCACATAGTCCCAGGAGCGTTTGTAGACCGTGAATCTGATATCACGTCCGTCGTTGAGCGAAGCGGCCTTGCCCTGTTCGGTCGCGAGCAGAGCCAGGTCAAGCAGGCATTCGTTGCCCGCGCCTTCCTTCTCTTTCAGTCCGATGAACCAGTCTGAGGGATACAGCGTGAAGTTGTCGGATCCGGTCACGGCGCGTTCGCCCGGTTCCTGCACGGACGCCTGAAGCACGACGCGCACCGGATCGAACGAGATGCCGCGCGAGCCGAACGACGGCAGCGAGAGGTTCGTCTTGCCGTTTTCGACCGAGATGGTTGTATTGTATTCGTCGAAATTGAAGCGCGAGGCGTCGCCGACGGTCCAGTCTTTCCAGTGGTCGGGACGTTTCCCGTTCGCGAAGCAGTCGAAGTAGACTTTGCCGGACGCGGACGGCACGGGCGTGCCGAAATAATAGTCCGCGGAGAGGACCGCCTGAATCGGCTCCTTCACGGCGGCGGGTCCGGCGGGCAGGGGAGCATGCTCGAGCTTCGTCCTGATGCGGTCCGGCACATACGTGCCGACCTGGATGTGCGATTCGCCCCATATGCGCTTGGCGACGCCGAAGCGGAACGTGTAATAGCCGGACGCGGCGTTTTCCGGGATCCTGACCTCGGACGAGACGAATCCGTTCTTGTCGGGCGTGAGCTGTTTCGAGAATATCTCTTTCCCGTCCGGAGCGACGACCGTGAGGGTGACGGGGGTCGTTTCCGAGTTAAACACGGAGCCCATTTCGTTTTTTCCTTCCTTGCCTGAGGCATCCGCCGTTTCGTGCCCGATTTCCAGTTCGGCGTCCGTCCGGTCGCGGATGAACGCCGCGGCGAGGAAGGATTCACCGGGGCGCACGATGCCGCGTTCCGAGAAGGCGAATGCGCGCGGCGTGAGGTCGTTTTTGCCGAGGTAGAGATCGAGCGGGAACCAGGCGAATTCCTTTCCTTTGCGGATGGTCGCGGAGTAGAGGCTGCCGAACTGCCCCGTCCTGTTCAGAAAATTGCTGTCGTTCTCCCCTGCATGCAGTCTGTCGATGGAGTTCTGCGAGACGTGGAAAACGACTTTGCCGGACGCGTCCGTCTTGCCTTTCGCGAGGAGCTGGTTCTTGTCCGAAGAGAGCTCGATCTCGGCGTCGGCGATAGGATTGCCGTCGGAGATGCGGCGGGCGTAGAGGACGATCCCCCCGGCGGGGTCGGACACCGTGGCCGCGACCAGCGCGAAATCGGTGAGCATGAAGTTGCGGTATTTGGTCTCCCGGTAGGAGTAGTCGCCCCAGTCGGACTGCCTGTCGTACGCGACCTCAAGTACATAATACCCGGGCGTGGCGGAAAAGAGCCGCGTCGTATTGGGATTGGAATCGTTGACCACGAGGATGTCGTTGATGTCGAGCATATGGTTGACCGTTTCGTTCCGGGGATCGGAGAGCGTGACGGTCTTCTCGCCGACCAGGAGCATATTGGACGTGTCGGCCCGGTCGTCCCAGTCGTAGTAGTTGTTCGACATGTTGTTGAGGTTGTTGTCGAACGCGCGGTACAGTTTGACGTCGAGCTTGCGGATGTTTCTGGCGGAATAGGGGAACTCGACCGACTTCTCGGTAATGGGGAACACGCTGCCGTCGGTGAGGAAGGAAAGCTTTTCCGTCAGCTCGGGGATCGTGATATCGAACACCGCGTCGTTTTCAAGCGTGGCCTTGCCGGAACGGTCCGCCAGGCCTTTTTTTACGCGTACGCGATAGGTGACGCCGGGCTTGAATTTGCCGCTTACGGAAATGGTCGAGCCGTGCGCGTAGAGCGAGAGGTTGTCGACCTCGGGCGTGAACACAACCGCATTCTTCGGCACGTTGTATTGAAGCGAGGACGGCGTCGAAAAGGAGATGTCCAGCTCGTCGTTGTCCTTGTCATAGCTTGCGGACCGGAAGGTGACGGAGGTTGTCTGTGCGGCCGGGGCTTTGGCGGAGGCGGATTTCACCGCCGTGACCGCGGAACCCGCGGCTGCCGCGTTTCCTCCGATCCCGGCTTCTGTCTGAGGCTGATTGTCTTCCTGTTTCGGGCTTTCTGGGCGGATTCCCTTCGCACGCTGGTGCTGGACGACATTGTACGTGACGGATGCTGCGAGTGCGAGGGCGATTGCGGTGGTGACATTGACTGCTTTTTTCATGATCTTGTTTTTCCTGAAAAATAAAAAAAATGGAGCGAAAAATGGGGGGCGGGAGAAGAACGCATAAAACATACACGAAAGGTGTAAAAAATCAAGTGCGAAAACCCGAAAAATTCAAAAAATAAACAAAAAATCGTAGGCGCACCCGCGCATAGGGGAACGGAGCCGGAAAAAGGCCGGAAAAAACGCCGGAAAAGGGAATCGCGGCTGTATCGCGATCGTGCCGGACGATGGAACGATGCTGTGGATCCGTGCCGCCAGCACGAAAATGTTTCGCGTTGTTCGGTCGAGGCGGCGGCGCGGGGGCTGCCGCCGGCAAACGCGACCCGTCTGCGGCGCTGTTCAGGCAGGGGAAACGCCGCTTTTTTGCGAGTTCAGCCGGGTGCCCGGCAGGTGACCGCGAACGTCTGCCGTGCCGTCGCGGAGTACGGCACTATTCAGCACTCTTCAAGTGTGCCGTCGCGAAGCACGGCACTATTCAGCACTCTTCGAGTGTGATGTCGGCGTAGGTGAAACGCAGGACTTTCGCGAGGTCGGCAGGCGCGATCTCGATCTGGTAGCCGATCTTGCCCGCGCTGAAGAAAATCACGTCGAGGCCCGCGGCGGATTCGTGGATCACGGTCCTGAACTGCTTCTTCATGCCGATGGGAGAGCAGCCGCCGTGGATGTAGCCGGTAAGCGGGAAGAGTTCCTTCGACTTGATCATCTCGATGGATTTGCCGTTCACGGCCTTCGCCGCCTTCTTCAGGTCGAGCTCGGAATCGACCGGGACCACGAAGACGAAGTGTTCGCCGGACTTCTCGACCGTGACGAGCGTCTTGAAGACGTGCGCCGGGTCCTGGCCGAGCGCGGCGGCGACTTCGAGGCCGGAAACCGCGCCGGATTCGACGTAGCAATGATGTCGGAACGGTACTTTCGCCTGTTCCAGTATGCGCATGACGTTAGTTTTGAACTCGGATGCTTTGCCCATGATGAACCGCCTTACAACTGAATGTGAGCAAATACTATACCGCATGGGAACGGAAAATGCAATCCCGGAACCGCAAAAAGCGCGCGTGCGTCTTGAAAAAGAGGAAACATGAAGTAAATTATAGTGGATGAATCAACGAAAGACAGTCGGCGCGGCCGGGGCCGTGCGGCGAAAAGAACCATTCGAAATGTCGGAACAACAGAACAGAACACCGGAAACGGCGGTTTCGGGCGGGAGCCTGAAGCCTGATGCGTCCGCGCAGCCTCGGCCCGACGGAAATGCGGCGGCCGATCCGGCTGCATCCGGCGGCCTGAAACCGAAATTGATGCTGCTCTGGCACTGGTTCAACGTGTTCGTGGACTACATCGTGGAAGAGGACCCGAACCCGCCGAAGAAGTCAGGTCCACCGCCACTTGAGCGTGCAGATGTCGCCCTCAGGGAATCGGCGCTGAAAAAGTGCCTGAACCGTACCAACGCCTTTCTGGATTTCCTCGAAGAGGGCGTCAAGGAGCCCAGGCGGAGAAAAACGTTCGGGGAAACGCTTCGCGGCATCCGCGAGGACTGCCGGAGCGGCGCCGGACGCGTCAGACTGCTGAAATCCGCCGGCGGGTTCTGCTGGACGGTCTTCTATCTCGGCACGATCCTGGTCTTTCTTTTCGCCGCAGCCCTGCTCGGCACGGCGAAGACCCTGGAATACGTCGCGGCACACCGCGTAAGTTTCTATCCCGCGCCCGAAGTGGTGCATCAGATTGTTTTGCACCGCGAGGCGCTGGAAGACGTTGCCGACAGAATTGCGGCGAAACAGGGCGGCACGATGCCGATTGCCCCGAAAAGTTTCTTCGATGTGGAGCTCCTTGATATGCTCAAGCCGATCGCGGTCGATCTTTACACCGATGAATACGGCGTCTACCTCGTGACCAGCCGCGACCGTTATGCCGGGGAACACGGCATCTTCATCGCATTCGACGCGGAGAAGATGCCCCCGCTGCTGAACTGGGGCCTGATCGAAGGCCGCATCTTCACCTACGCCCTCTTCGACGACAGGCCTTTTTATTCTTTGTGAGGGGAAGGCAAGCCCTCCACTGAAACAGTGCGCTGCTGCGCTCGCGCACAAAATAACTTTTTTCCTGTAGAGAATAAAAAACCGCCGGAGAATCAGCATCTCCGACGGAGCATATTATGTCCGGTCCCGTGTCCGAGCGAAGCCGGACACTACCTCAGAACCGCTTGCGGTTAGCAGATTCGCGGGAGGAGTTCGCCGCCGGGCTGGGGCAGGAGCGACTGTGCGCCGATCTCGGTGGTCATGACGACTTTGCCGGGGTGGTCGGCGACGACTTCGCCGATGATGGCGGCGTTGGCGGAATACGGCCCTTTGCGGAGCGCTTCGAGGATCGCCGCAGCTTCGGACTTTGGGGCGAAGACGACGAGGCGCCCTTCGCAGGCGAGGTAAAGCGGCTCCAGCCCGAGCATGCCGCAGACGCCGCGCACCTCGGGCGCGACCGGGACGTCAGCGGCGTTGAGGCGGATCCCGACCTTGCTCTGGTCGGCGATCTCGTACAGAACGGTGCCGACTCCGCCGCGCGTGGCATCGCGGATCACATGGATGTCGTGCGAGGCGTCGAGCATGCTTTTTACCGTGCCCCACAGCGGGGCGCAGTCGCTCGTGACGTTGGCGTCGATCTCGAATTCGTTGCGGGCGAGCAGGATGGTGCAGCCGTGGCGGCCCACGTCGCCGGTCACGATCACGGCGTCGCCGGGCTTCGCAAACGCGCCGGACGTGCGGACGCCCTCGGTGAGCTGTCCGACGCCGGTCGTGGTGATGAAGACGTGGTCGACCTGGCCTTTGCCCGCGACCTTGGTGTCGCCCGCTACGATGCGGACGCCCGCTTCGTCGGCGGTCTTCTTCATGGCGTCGGCGATCTCTTCGAGCTTGGCGAGCGGGAATCCCTCCTCGATCACGAATGCGCAGGAAAGATAGAGCGGCTTCGCGCCCATGCACGCCAGGTCGTTGACCGTGCCGCAGATGCTGAGCTTGCCGATGTTGCCGCCGGGGAACTCGAACGGCGACACGATGAAGCCGTCCGTGGTGAACGCGATCTTTCCGGCGTCCACCGGCAGGACCGCGGCGTCGTCGCCGGTGAAGTCGGGGTTGGAAAAATGCGCCTTGAACACGCGGTCGATGAGTTCGGCGGTCTGGCGTCCGCCCGCGCCGTGTGCGAGCGTCACGAATTCGTTGTTATCCATTCAGAATATCTCCGTATTGGTAGTAGGCGGAACACGCCCCTTCGTTGGAGACCATGCACGCTCCGACCGGGTGGAGCGGGGTGCAGGCGGTCCCGAAAAGTTTGCAGTCGGTGGATTTGCATTTGCCCTGAAGCACTTCGCCGCAGCGGCAGCCGGGATTGCTCCGGCCGGTCACGGGCGGCAAATTGAACTTCAGCCGTGCGTCGTACGCGGCGAACGCCGGGCGGAGCTTCAGGCCGGACATCGGGATCACGCCGAGGCCGCGCCACTCCGCGTCGCACGGCTCCATGACCGTGTCCATGAGCTTCAGCGCGGCGGGAGAGCCTTCGGCCCGCACCACGCGCGGGTAGCAGTTGCGGAAGAACGGTTCGCCGGATTCGGAGAGCCGGACGATGACCGCGAGCGCGGTCAGGATCTCATCCGCGGTGAATCCCGCGACCACGCCGGACACGCCGAGCTTCACGAGGTCTTCGCAGACGGCCGTGCCCGTGATGGCGTTCACATGGCCGGGGTAGAGGAACGCGTCCGCGCTGCCCTTCAACGCCCGGTATGCGTTCGGCATGGTCTTGTTCGCGCCGAGGATGGAGAAGTTCGCCAGCCCTTCGGCGGCGGCCTTCTTCACCGCCAGACACGCCGCCGGGACCGTCGTCTCGAACCCGACCGCCAGGAACACGACCTGTTTGTCGGGATTCTCCCGCGCGAAGTCGACCGCATCCAGCGGCGAATACACGGTCTTTACGGACGCGCCTTTCGAACGCGCCCCCGCGAGGCTCATTTCGGAGCCGGGTACGCGGATCAGGTCGCCGAACGTGCAGATCGTGGCGCCGTGTTCGAGCGCGAGCATGACCGCCTCGTCGATGTACCCGGCGGGCGTGACGCAGACCGGGCAGCCGGGACCGGAAATGAGCTCGATCTGCGGCGGCAGGATGCGGCGGATGCCCAGACGGAATATCTCGTGCGTGTGGGTGCCGCAGACCTCCATGATGCGGAGTTTGCGCCCGCAGTAGGATTCGATGATCCGCTTAGCCGATTCCATCAAGCGACTCCATGATCTTGCCGGTTTCCCCGGCGTCCGTGTCGGTGATCCTGGCGATGGCGACGCCGGCGTGGACCATGACGTAATCGCCGGGTTCCAGATCGTCGATGAGTTCCGCGGAAACCTTGCGTCTTGCGCCGGAAGCGTCGATGAGGGCGGTGCCGTCCTCGATGCTTACGACTCTGGCTGAAAGACCTACACACATAAGCCGTCTCCTTGTTTCGGTATGGAAGAATGTGGTATGGATGAATATTCAGGGGTGTTTTTGTTCAGATGGCGCATGGCGGCGAGCGCCTGACCCGCGCCGATGCCGCCGTCGTTCGGCGGGATCATGCCGTGCAGCAGCACACGGAATCCGGCGGAGCGCAGATGCTCAGCGACGAGCGTGGTGAGCAGGCGGTTCTGGAACACGCCGCCGGTCAGCGCGCAGACGTTCAGGCCGGTGTCCTCGCGGATGAGCTCGCAGGTCTTCGCGATCATGCCCGCGAGCGCGGTGTGGAACATGTACGCGAGGATGCCGGACTCGACGCCGGCGTGGCGGGCGAGAATGATGTCATGAACGAGCGCATCCGTCGGCAGGACGATTTCGCCGGAGGGATCGCGTTCCGGCGGCGGGCAGGACAGGCGATGGGATTCCGCTTCGTCGGAATATTGTTCCAGCCAGGCTTCGGCGGCGAACTGGAGCGCGGTGGATGCCTCGCCCTCGAACGTCGAGGCTTTGCGGACGCCGAGGATCGCGCTGACGGCGTCGAAGAGGCGTCCCGCGCTGGTGGAGACCACGCAGTTCAGCTTGCGGTCCAGCATGGTCTTCTGGAACTTGTAAATGCCCGGGTCGCAGAGGCCTATTTCGGCGGCGATGCGGCCGACGTCGTCCGGGAACAGCGCATTGACCATCGAAACGGCGATGCGCCAGCCTTCGCGGGCGGAGGCGTCGCCCCCGGCCTGCAGGAACGGGCGGATGTGCCCGGCGCGGGTGAAGCCGTCCGGCGAGGAAACGAGGAATTCGCCGCCCCAGATCGTGCCGTCCGTGCCGTAGCCCGTGCCGTCGAACGACACGCCGATGACCTCGCCCGTGAAATCGTTTTCGACCATGCAGGAAAGCACGTGGGCGTAGTGGTGCTGAATTTTTAAGACGGGGATGCCGAGTTCCTGCGCCACGGCGGACGAGTTGTATTTCGGATGCAGGTCGCAGCAGACGATCTGCGGCTTCATTTCGAGCAGTTCGGACATGCGCGCGACCGATTCCCGCAGGGCGCGGACGGTGCGCAGGTCCTCCATGTCGCCGATGTAGGGCGAGGGGTAGAAGAGGCCGCCGTTCGCGAGGCAGAACGTGTTTTTGAGCTCGCCGCCGATGCCGAGGACCTGTCCGCGGAAATCGCCGGAGACGAAGAACGGCAGGGGCGCATAGCCGCGCGACCGCCGGATCATGTACGGTCGGCCGTCCAGCCAGTCCATCACGGAATCGTCCGCGCGGAGCCGGATCTTCCGGTTGTGGGACAGGATCCCGTCGCAGAATCCGGCGATCTCGGCGAGCGCGTCCTCGTCGCTGCGGCAGATGGGCGCGCCGGACACGTTGCCGCTGGTCATCACGAGGCAGTCCGGCATGGTCAGGCCGTCGTCGAAGCGGAACAGCAGCATCTGAACGGGCGCGTACGGCAGCATCACGCCGAGCGTGGGATTGCCGGGCGCGAGCACGTCGGGCAGGGCGCTTTCCGGGCGTTTTCTGAGAAGGATGATCGGCTTCTGGTGGCCGTCGAGGATCTCCTCCTGGCCGGGCAGGACCGCGCATTCGCGGCGGACGGTCTCCAGCGAATTCATCATCACGGCGAACGGCTTCATCGGGCGGCGTTTGAGCTCGCGCAACCGCGCCACGGCGTTCGCGTCGCGGGCGTTGCAGCACAGATGGAACCCGCCGATGCCCTTGATTGCGACGATCTTTCCCTCGAGGATGGCGCGGCGGGCGGCGGTGATCGCCTTTTCGTTGCGTTCGGGGCGTCCGATGAGGTAGACTTCCGGGCCGCAGTCGTGACAGCACACCGGCTGGGCGTCGTAGCGGCGCGACTCCGGCGAGGTGTATTCTGTCTCGCACTGCGGGCACATCGGGAAATAGTCCATGCTGGTGCGGACGCGGTCATATGGCATGGAGTCGAGAATGGTCAGGCGCGGGCCGCACGCGGTGCAGTTGATGAACGGGTGCAGATAGCGGCGGTTCGCCGGGTCGAACAGTTCCTGTTTGCACAGGTCGCACGTGGCGATGTCCGGCGAGACGAAGATGTCCCCGGTCTCGTGTTCGCTTTCGATGATCTCGAACGTCGGATACGCGGGCTCCGTGCGGACGCGCGAAATGATCTTCAGAATCGTGGAGCGCGGCGGGGCTTCGTGTTCGAGCGCGAAGCGGAACGTTTTCAGCGCTTCCTCGTTTCCCTGAGCGTGGACTTCCACATAGGACCCTTTGTTTGCGACGCTCCCGGTCAGGCCGGCGCGGACGGCGATTCGGCTCACGAACGGCCGGAACCCGACGCCCTGGACGACGCCGTAAATGCGGTAAATGGTCGTGGAAACGCCCGTGTTCATCTTATTGCACCTCGTCAAGCAGCCGCCCGGAAACGGCGAAATGCGGGAAGTCGATGATGTTGAAATCCTGCGTGCGGGGCAGGGCGACGCGCAGACGGCTGTCGCAGACGATCGCGTCGTAATTACCGTTCAAAATCGCCTCGATAAACGCCTCTTCGCTTTCGATGCGGAAATCGCCGTCGCGCATGAATTCCGGTTCCATCATGAACCACGAGGCGACAGTGACCTGCGAGACGGGATCAAGCTTCAGAATGGCGTCGCGGACGGCGTTCGCGGCGAACTGCTGGTGAATGACCAGCGTCTTCTTTCCGGCAAGCGGGGGCAGGGCGGCGAGCACCTGCGGCGGGAGCCACGGACACCGCACTTCGAACGGCGTGCCGAATGTCTTTTGCAGGTATTTTGCCGCGGCAAGTCCGGCAGGCGAGACCACGATGTTTTTCTCCGCAGCGGACGCATTCTTCGCCGCGTCGAGTCCCGTGCCCATGCCGTAGCAGTTCACGGTCTTCCAGCCGTCTTTCATGAGCGCGGCGGACAGCAGGTTTCCGGCATCGAGCGTCGGGAAATCCAGCGGTGACGCGCCGAGGGCGCCGACCGTGCCGGGATCGATGTCAAGCCGTTCCGTTGCAAATGTCTTGAAGAGTTCCAGCCAGGCATCGGACGCGCCGACGTCGTAGTGACGCGTCCCGGTCGTGGCGACCGTGATCGCGGGGCGTCCGGTGCGTTTTTCCGCCATGCGTTTCAGCGCCTTGAAATCGGTCGCGATGATCGCGGGGACCGGGGTGCCGATGATGGCGGAAAACGCGAGGCCGGTGCCGTCCATGGCGGTCTGAAGCTTGGCGACGAGTTTGTCGTCGCGGCCGAGGATGGCGTCCATGTCGCGGAGTCCGGCGCTGAAGATCGCGCTCCGGCTGGTGAACCAGCGCGGCTCGTCGAATCCGCAGATATTGCCCGTGCAGCCGCCCGCGTCGCAGATGGCGATCAGGCCCCCGAACTCGAAGAGCGCGGAAACGGCGCCGGACTGGTCGGGCGCGAACGGCGAAAGGTGTTTCAGGATGCTTTTCATTGCGCCGCCTCCTTTCCGGCCAGGGCGTTTCCGAGCGCGGCGAAGAGCGCGGCGACTCCGGCGTGACCGAACGGCTGCTGTTCCTCGTTCCACGGCACGCCGGGCAGCGCCGGGTGGTAGTACATCGCGTCGCGTCCGATGACCGTGTCGCAGGCGGTGTCCCTGCCGTCGTAGAACATCATGGTCGGGGAGAGGTTGGAATAGATCTTCGTGTCCGGGCTGAGCGCGGCGATCTTCTTCACGTAAACGAAGTTGGAGCCGCCGACCGTGCCGAAAATTTCGGAGACGTTGAAGCCGCTGCGGATGAGCGAGAGCGAAAGCTCGAACGGATCGGCGTTCAGCCATTCGCCGACGGCGAACGTACGTGCTCCGAATCCGGTGCGGAAATCCGTGATCGCTTTTTCGGCGCGTTCGCGGTAGGGAGCATCGTCGAAATCCGCGCCGACGGCCTGCCCGAGCAGACGGTACTGGTTGGAGATCTTGTCGGTCTGGTACAGGCGGGCGAGCTCTACGGACGGGATGCCGAGGCGTTTCTGCAGATCGGCGGCGGCGTGGCGCGCCTCCTGATTGAGCACGAGATTGAAGTTCGCCTCCGCCATCGCCTGATATTCTTCAAACGTGGCGCAGCGGGAGATTTCGCGGATGGCGCGGATCCCGGCGGATTTCAGCAAAGTGTAAAGCTCGGTGTCGCCCCGAAGCGGCGAGAAGAACCCGAGGATATTGACCGAGGTCGGGACTTTTTCGCGGGGCTGGAGCAGAGAGTAGACCGAACGGCGCACCGAGACCATCGGCGGCAGACGTCCTTCGCGGGTCAGCGCATACATGTAGCACGGCACGACCAGGACGCCCGCGTAGTCCGAAGCCTTGCGGCAGACGCGTTCCATGTCCGTGCCGAGCAGGGCGTCCACGCATGTGATGCAGATCATAACCGCGGACGGACGCACGGCGCAGGATTCGCAGACCTCCTTCACCGCATCCGGAATACGCGCCAGATGGCGCCCCGTCACGATGTCCGTGTCGTCCTGCATGAGGTAGAAGAAACGTTCGGCGAGGGACGCTTCACAGCCGAGCGCGGCGGTGTTGCGTCCGCAGCATGCCGGGGCGACCAGCAGCATGACCGAACCGGGCACGGCGAGACCTGCGCGTTTCACGCCGAATCCCTGTGCTCCTGGCGAATTGAACGCGAGCGTGGCGGGGGAGCTGTAGATCAGATGCGCCGAGGAGAGCAGTTCGGGCGGGATGTCGTCCCTGCCGCGCGCCGCAAGTTCGGCCGCCGTGATGGAATACG
Source organism: Victivallales bacterium (assembly GCA_016285335.1). The sequence goes on from JAEEQO010000019.1 coordinate 15,905, forward strand.
CCTGATTCATGCGGATGCTTTCTCCTCGTCCAGAAGAAGTTGCGCGAGTGCGAGGAACCGTTTGCTGACGTCGAGTTCCGGGTCGCCCTCGACGACGGTCCTGCCCATGTCCTCGTAGCGGATGATGTCGTTGCTGCGGGGGATGTCCGCCACGATCGGAAGTCTGTTGGCGTCGGCGAACGCGCGGACCTTTTCCTCCTCGCGGTCGACGGCGCGGCGATTCAGCACGATGCCGCGCACGGCGGCGTAGCCGCGATCCTCGAAATTGTGCACGGCGCTGTTGATGTTGTTCGCCGCGTAGAGCGCCATTTTCTCGCCGGAAGTCACGATGAGCACCTGCGAGGCGTAGCCTTCCCGGATAGGCGCGGCGAATCCGCCGCACACCACGTCGCCCAGCACGTCGTACAGCACCACGTCGGGCTTGTACGTTTCAAAAAGGCGGAGGTCGGCGAGCAGACTGAACGTGGTGATGATGCCGCGTCCGGCGCAGCCGAGTCCGGGGGTCGGGCCGCCCGTTTCGATGCACAGCACGCCGCCGAACCCGGTCTTCGCGATTTCCTCGATGCGTTCGGGTTCGCGGTCGTGTTCGCGCAGGAAGTTCATGACGGGGATCACAGGGGCTCCGCCGAGCAGATTGATGGTGGAGTCGGCTTTCGGGTCGCAGCCGATCTGAATGACCTTGCGTCCGAGGCGCGCGAACGCCGCCGCGAGGTTCGAGGTCACGGTCGATTTGCCGATGCCGCCTTTGCCGTATATCGCGAGTTTCAGCATGTCAAAACCTCCAGGGAAGGGGACGGTCGATCAGGTTCAGGGCTTCTTTCCGGTAGCATCTGCCGGAGAACGCCTCGTGCGGAAGCCGGAAGAACGGGACGTCCGGCGGGCAGACGGGCGCGTACATGGGGTCGGCGATCACACCGGACGCTTCCGCGAACGTCGCGGCGGCCGCATCTTCGTCCCAAATGCGCAGGTCGCCGGGGGCGAGCAGCCGGTCCTCGGCTTCCAGCGGGCAGAGCACGCGGCAGGGCGTCCCGAGGTCGGCTTCGATGGCGCGTGCAAGCGAGCCAGAGAAGATGCTTTCGCCGGGAATGGCGAGTCGTTTTCCGTTGCCGGCGGCGTCACGTTCCGCGCAGGGCAGGGCGCATTCGCCGGTCTTCGCGGCGGTCTTCAGGGCGGAGACGAGCACGGCGGGGAACTTCTCCCCGACCGGGACGCCCGCGACCCACGGCGTGCCGAAGCGTTTGCGGAGAAGTTCGGCGGTGGCGATCCCGCAGGAGGAGACCACGAGGTTCACATGCGCGGCGGAGGCGCGGCGGATGTCGTCCAGCGTGCTGCCCATCGCCATGCAGGAGACGAGCTCGAAACCGGATCCTTTCAGCCATCCGATGACGGATTCGACCGTGCCGTTGATCGAGAAATCGAGCGGCGTCGCGCCGATGATGTTGACGGACGGCACGGCGGTGCGCGGGAGCGGATCCGTGCAGAAATGCGACACGACCGCCTCCAGCGCCTCGGAGGCTCCCGCCAGGTAGGAACGGATCCCGCCGGTATGAAGCCCGAACGCCGGGATGCCGGTGCGCGCCTCGATCTCGGCGGCGATGGCGGGGAAATCGGTTCCGGCGAGCAGCGGGACGGGCGCGCCGCAGAGCGCGATGAAGCGCGGCGACAGGTCCTTTGCCGCGGCCGCGACGTCGGCGATCAGCTTTTCGTCGTTGCCGAGGATGGCGTCGGTTTCCGTGAGGGCGGAAATGTAGATCATGCTGTCCTGACGGTACCAGCGGGGCTCGTCGTGCGTGGAGTAGGTGGAATTGCAGCCGGATGCGTCGTGCACGACCACCATGCCTCCGAGTTCGTACAGCATGGAGCACACGCCGGAGGTGTCGGCCGCGTGGATGGAAATGATGCGTGCGGTCTGTTTCATAAGCAGCTCCTGCATCCGAGGCCCTTGTGCTGGATCACGACCTCGGTGTCCTGTTCGTGCGTCGCGGCTTCGATCATGCGTTCCGCGAGGCGGGCGATGCCGTCGAATCCGTACATGCCGCCGCCGGAAACGATGTTCACGAAATGCTTCGTGCCGCTGAAATAGGCGGCCTTCTGCCCGATCGCCAGCACGTCGCCGTGTTCGTGGACGCCCTTGCCCGCGAACCGCATCTTCGGGTGGACCGTGGCGGTCAGAAGCAGGTCGGGGGCGAGCACGCGAAGACGTTCGAACGCGGGACGTTCCTCCTCGATCATGGCGTCGGTATAGACGCGCGTCACGTGGAAACCGTGTTCCGCGAGCAGCGCGGCGAGTCCGATGTGGCGCGGCGTGGCGGTGTAGTCGATTTCGACCGGAGTGTCGCCGATCACAGATTTCGCCCGTTCGAGCGCGCGGACGGCGTTCCGTTTCGCCTCGGACCAGTCGGGCGCGGCGGTTCCGAGCGCATCGGCAAGAGTGTTCAGATTGTGCTCGATCTCGTCGAAATCGTAGGAAAGAGGCAGGTAAAGATGCTTGCGTCCGAGGCGGCTTTCGAGCGCGTCGCCGGATGCCTTCGCGGTCGGCAGGTACGTGATCTCAAGCGCGCTTTTCGCCATGCGCATGTATTCGTCATAAGTCCTGCACAGCGTGATGTCGCGGAGTTCCCAGCCCGCGTTTCTGATGAGCTGGACGAGCTCGCTGGAATCGTCGGTCGGACGGTCGTTGCCGATGAGGTTCACGGTCTTCGGCTCGGCGGGGCAGGGCATGAACGGCGCATAGAGCTGGCGGCGCATGAGCTGGTCCGGCGTGAGGCCGCTTTTCCGCATGGTCGGGTTCATGTAGCAGTCGATGAAGTCGATGTCCGGGAATGCCGCGCGGAGCTCGTCCAGAATCGCGTCGAAGTCGCATCCGGCGAAGAGGTGGACGCAGCTGATGAAGAGCAGAACCGCGCGCGGCTTCTTCGGGAGTTTGCGGACGATCTCCGCCGTGCCGTCCACGATGTTGCGTTCCAGCGAGCCGTCGAAGAAGTCGTTTTTCTCCACGGCGACCCACGACATGCGCCCCATTTCGAGCATTTCGGCGGCGGTCAGGATCACGCCGCGCAGACAGCCGCGGGCACAGGCGAACACCTGATGCGACTCGGGCACCAGCATGCCCGTGTGGACGATGTTCCACGGGCCGCGGGCGGGCGCGTTGTATTCGAGGCCGGAGACGAACGGCAGCGGGAAATCGGCGTCTTTGAGCGCGACTTCCGCCCCGGTCATATCGTCTTCGCCGTTGATGCGTTTCAGCATGGGGCGTCTCCTTTCCGGGCGATGGCGAGCACGGCGTCGGCGAGCGCGCGGTACTGCGCCGCCATCGGGCTCTCCGGGAACGCGTGCACGACGGTCTTCCCGAGTCGTTCGGCCTGCTGAACGGTCTCGCTCCAGTCGAGCGAACCGGCAACGGACGTTTCGAAATCCGCCGCCAGTTTCGCGGCCTTTTCGTCCTCGTCCGGCACGTTTCTGCGGTTCAGGATGAATCCGCCGAGCGAAGCATAGCCGCGTCCTTTGAAATTCTTCACCGCCATCGCGATGTTGGCGGCGGCGTAGATCGACATGGTTTCGCCGGAAGTGAGGATGAACACGCGGTCGGCGTAGCCTTTCCGCATCGGCATGGAGAATCCGCCGCACACCACGTCGCCCAGCACGTCGTACAGCACCACGTCGGGCTTGAACTCGTCGTACGCGCCCTTCTCCTGAAGCTTCTCCAGCGCGGCGATGATGCCGCGTCCGGCGCAGCCGAGTCCGGGCGTCGGGCCGCCCGCCTCCACGCAGATCACGCCGCCGTCGCCGATGCGGACCATTTCGTCGAGCGTGAAATCGTTGCCGCGTTCGCGCACGAGGTCGAGGATGGAACGCATGCGCGCCCCGCCGTGCAGCGAGGCGGTGGAATCGGCTTTCGGGTCGCACCCGATCTGCATGACTTTGAGGCCGTTTGCGGCGAATGCCGAGGCGAGGTTCGAGACGGTCGTGGATTTCCCGATTCCGCCCTTTCCGTAGAAGGCGAGTTTCAGCATGGCGTTTCTCCGTAGTCTCCGCGGCCGACCTTGATGGCGTAGCCGATCTTTTGCAGGCGCGCCTGAAGATCGGACCTCGTGATGTGCGTATCCACGTCCACCGCGTTTTTGTTGTTGTAAAGCATATATTTGGCGCGGACCTGTTCCGGCGACAGGTTCGGCATGATGACGTTCGCCCCGGCGAGCACGCCCTTCTCGCGGCCGACCGGGTCCAGCGTGCCGAGCGCAGTCGTGGCGGGCAGCAGCACATCCGGCTGAAGGATGCGGCACAGGCTGAGCAGGAACAAGGTCAGCTCCACGCTGCCCGCGGGTTCGTCCCTGAACGGCGTGTCGCAGTGCGGGATGAACGGGCCGATGCCGATCATGGCGGGGTGGAACGCTGTGATGAACTCCATGTCCTTCGCGAGCGTTTCGGGCGTCTGGAACGGCGAGCCGACCATAAATCCGCACCCGGTCTGGAATCCGATCTCCTTCAGGTCGCGCAGACACTGCATGCGGCGCGTCCAACTCTGCTGAGGCGTATGCAGCCGGGCGTAATGCTCCGGATCGGCGGTCTCGTGGCGCAGCAGATAACGATCCGCCCCGGCATCGAAAAGAAGCCGGTAGTCCGCCCGGTCGAGCTCGCCCACGGAGAGCGTCACGGCGCAGTCCGGGTACTTCGATTTGAGCACGCGGACGAGCGCCGCGAGGCGTTCCGGCGAATACGTCGCATCTTCGCCGCTCTGGAGCACGAACGTGCGGAATCCGTACAGGTAGCCCGCATCGCAGCATTCGAGGATCTCCGCCTCGGTCAGACGGTAACGCTCGACGTTCCGGTTGGACTTGCGGATGCCGCAGTATAGGCAGTCATTGCGGCAGACATTGGAAAACTCCACGATGCCGCGCACGAAAACGTGTTTGCCGAACCGGGCGACAGCGAGCTCGCGGGCGATCCCGGCGGCGTATTCGCGGTCGGAATCCGTCCAGGTCGCGAGCAGCGCCGTCCAGTCCTCGTGCGGGAGACGTTTCTCCGCATTCAGACGGTCGATCCTCTGTTCGTTCTGTCGTTTCTCTGCGTTCATGCGCGGTCCTTTTGTCGTGTTTCCCGCGGCCGTTTCGTTTCTCCGTGTCCGAGCGTAGCCGGATACTGCTGCAGTGGAGGACTTGTCCTCCTGTCCGAGCGAAGCCGGACACTGTTGCAGTGGAGGACTTGTCCTCCAAAAAGAAACAGCCGCGATCCCCTGAAGGATCCGGCTGTGTGCTTGATCGGATGGAATACGCGGAAAAAAAGATGTTTCCGCGGTCCGTTCTGATTCCGCATGTCCGGTCTTTCGCCTCAAAAGCTTTTTCGGCGTCAGGGGAATATGCTTGATCTTGCTGGATGAATCCGCTCCGGTATGCGCCGGGCGGCGGACTCAGTTGTTTGTTATGACGTTTGAGTAGACGGCTTTTGCAGTCACGCCTTCGATGCGCCCGAGTTTTCCGGCCAGGGCATTGATCTTGTCCGGCGGCGCGTCGATGACGATGCTGATGACGTTGACGTTCCTTTCGCGGTAGGGCAGGCCCATGCGGCCCACGATGTACGGACCGAAATCGTGCAGGAGCGCATTGATCTGCTCGGCGGAGTCGAAACTTTCCGCCAGGATCGCCAATACAGCCACGCGTGTTTCCATTGCGATTCCGTTCCGTTGTTGATGGTTTGATCAAATTCAGCTAATAATATATCCCGCGTGTGCGCGAAATGCAAACCGGAAAGTCAAAAAAGGCGAAGAAAGTCTGACCTGACGAAGGGACGGAATAAAACCTGAACTGCCGTGACATTGGAGTTTGTTAAATAATCTGAAATTCCGAAAAACATGTTTAATGACTCATCAGTTTAGGGAATAATCAACAAATGCGATTTTTTTTACGTGAATTAACTTGATTTTTCCTTTTGTGAGGGTATACTATTGATAGAAATTCACGGTTTTCTGTTCATTTCGCTCAAAACATGTGATTTCCTGTTCTTGAAAACAATCAATCGTTCCTCCTCTCTTATCAACCCTCAAACATAATGGAGTTCTTTATGAATCGTTATGTCCACTCGGCAGTGATCTCCTGCTCGGTTCTCGCAGGGGCTCTCCTCCTCGCAACTTCACTTTCCGCACAGGCTCCGGCCGGCGGAGCTCCCGCAGG
>JAEEQO010000214.1 GCA_016285335.1 Victivallales bacterium
TCCACGCCTCCAAGTGGCACCGCGCGTTCAGCGGATTCTCCATGGGCGGCGTCTGCACATGGGGCGTCTTCGATCACTGCATCGACCAGATCGGCTGCTACATCCCGATCAGCGGCGACAGCTGGATTGCCGGCATGGGCAATGGCGACGGGTCCGCGAAGTACCTCGCGGAGACCTTCACCCAGACCGGCTACAAGCCCACGGATTTCCGCGTCTACGCCGGCTGCGGCAGCCCCTCCGACATGGCCTACGGCAACCTGACTCCCCAGATCGACGCCATGAAGAAGCATACCGAAATCTTCAAGTATTGCGACAACTTCAAGGACGGCAACCTGTATCAGGCGATCTCCGAAAAGAGCGGCCATGACAACACCACCATCATGAACATCCTCTACAACGGCCTCCCGAAGATGTTCGAATGACCGTTTCAATCCGGGCGCGGACCGGAAAAGCCTCGCGCCCGTGATTTGAAAAAAACTCAGCCCCTGAAACCGGTGAAAGGTTCCAGGGGCTGTTTCTTGCTCGGAAAGGTTGTCTTTCAAGCCCGCTCCATCCGAAGTCGACTTGAAAGGATGCGCCGGCTCGGCGGCGAGTTTGACGCGACGGTTTCCCCGTTCAAACGGTCATGGCCGCGAGCCCGGCAAGCCCGAAGTTTCAGCGGTAGACCGCGCCGAAATTCTTGCAGGCGCGATAGTCCGCGCCTTCCTTGTCCATGCCGAAGGCGTTCCATGCGGCGGGCCGGAAGATCTTGTCCTCCGGGACGTTGTGGAGCGCGACCGGGATGCGGAGCATGGACGCCAGCGTGATGAGGTCCGCGCCGATGTGTCCGTAGCTGAACGCGCCATGATTCGCGCCCCAGTTCGCCATGACGCTGTAGACGTCTTTGAACGCACCCTGTCCGGTCAGGCGCGGCACGAACCACGTGGTCGGCCAGGTCGGGTCGGTGCGTTTGTTGAGGACATCGTGCACTTCGGGCGGGAGCTCGGCGGTGTAGCCTTCGGCGATCTGGAGCATGGGGCCGAGTCCGTGGACCAGGTTCACGCGGCTCAGCGTGACCGGCATGCCGCCGCGGGAAAGGAAACAGCTGGAGAACCCGCCGCCGCGGAAATAACCGTGGCTGGCGGCACACCATTTCGTGGCTTTCAGGCAGGCGTCGGCGTCGGCTTCCGTGAGCTCCCAGAAGGGCTTCATCGCGGGCTTGCCGTCATATTCGGCGCGGCCGGTGGCGTCGAGCGTGGTCGCGCCGGAATTGAGCAGATGGATGAGACCGGGGTATTCCATGTCGTATCCGGTCACGCGTTTCACGGATTCCGGGCTCCAGAACGTGCGGACGTCGGAGAATCCCTGCGCCGTGCCGGTCAGCAGATGCCCGAAGAGCATCGCCGTGCCGTTCAGGCAGTCGTTTTCGGTCGCCAGCACGAACGCCTCGCGGAGGCCGTTCCAGTCGAACGACGAGCAGAGCATGGCTTCCATGAAGTCGCCGTTGGGCATGTGGTCGGTCCACTGGCGCTGCCCCTGGAATCCGGCGGCGATGGCGTTGTGTCCCTCGGCCTCTTCGCCGAATCCGAGTTCGGCGAGGCGCGGATTGCCGATCATCAGGTCGCGGGCGATGATCATCATTTTCACGACGTACGCCCAGATCTGGTCTTTCTGCTCCTTCGTGCGCTGGACTTCGGCGGGATTGGTGTCCGGGCCTTCTTCACAGTGGCTCCGCACCCAGGCGTAAGCCCGTTCGAATTCCTCGGGGTCGTAGATATTCTCCTCCACGCGGCGGATGATCTCGCTCATGTCGACCGATTCGCAGCGCATGCCGAGGTAGCTTTCGAAGAAATCGTGGTTCACGATGGATCCGGCGATGCCCATCGCCATGCCGCCGATGGAGAGGTAGGATTTGCCGCGCATGAGCCCGACCGCCACGGCAGACCGCGCGAATGCCAGGATCTTTTCCCTCACGTCGTCCGGGATCTCCGTGTCGGCGGCGTCCTTCACCTCGCGTCCGTAGATGCCGAATGCCGGCAGCCCCTTCTGCGCATAGGCGGCGAGGACGGCGGCCAGATACACCGCGCCGGGACGTTCCGTGCCGTTGAAGCCCCACACGGCCTTCTGCGTGAGCGGGTCCATGTCCATGGTCTCGGATCCGTAGCACCAGCACGGCGTGACGGTCAGCGTGGCGGTCACGTTCAGGGCGGCGAATTTCTTCGCGCAGGCCGCCGCTTCGTTCACGCCGCCGATGGTGGTGTCGGCGATCACGCACTCGACGGGCTTTCCGTTCGGGTAACGCAGCGTGCCGGAAATCAGCGCCGCCGCCGATTTCGCCATATTCATGGTCTGGTCTTCGAGCGATTCGCGCACGCCTCTGCGGCGGCCGTCGATCACCGGCCGGATGCCGATGCGGGGAAGGAATTCGATCATGGGAAAGCTCCTGTTTTTGACCTGTGATTGGTTGAAAAGCACTTCGTGATACAATACCCTTTCTTTCGGAAAAATCAAGCTCCGGCGCATTGATTTCAACGTTAATTTCCCGTTAAAAAATGAAAAGGAAAACGTTCCGGCGAACTGCGACCGATGCGCCGGCAGGACCCCCGGGGCGACCGGGACCCGGCTTTAGCTTTTTCAAACGGCAGGAACCGTCGAAGAGGCTTTTTTCCGTTTTTTTTCAAAATCAACTTGACTTTCCGCGAATTGATGGTATAGTAAATACTATCCTCATTTTGAGAAGAGGGCGTATAGCTCAGTTGGTTAGAGCGCCACGTTGACATCGTGGAGGTCGTAGATTCGAGTTCTACTACGCCCACCAGTTTGCTTTAAACGCCTGTGAAGTCCAACGATTTCGCAGGCTTTCTTGTTTCGGCTCAAGAGCCTCAAACTGCGAGGGTTGCGCGAGTTTTCCGCCGTCCCTTGCTCAAGCAGAAGATACCCTCGTGGAGCCCCCAAAGAGCCCCCGGAACCGTGGTGATCTCCCCGATTCTCTCTGTTTCGTAAGTCATGTGACCAGAGTTTTGTTCAGGTCATATGGTTGGCATATGGTTTAAAAAAAATCATTCTCTTTTTGGGGCCGAAACCGCCGCGAGACACCCGACGATTCTACAGATTGACCTCAAAACACCCCAAAACGTAAGTCTGTTGGACTCCGATAACCCTACCACTTTTTCGCGACAAACATGACCTGCGTTTTTTCGAGGGGGAAACGATTTGGACGAACGTAGAGAATTTATGTTGAGCGCCGAGAGAAGCGTGGGCAAGGTGATGGGCGTGCTCTTTTATCGATTTCGCACTTGTATTTCCCCGTGAGGAGGGTATAGTATATCGTGAAACTGGAGATGCGCCGTTAGTAGCGGTCTTGAACGCATTCTCCAGTTTCTTTTTTTGCCTCAATTTTGGGCTGACACTTTCCCCGTTAGTCTTCAAATCAAACGGTCGTCATCGACGACCATCATCCCCCCAAAAAAACTAAGGAAAGAACATGCAAGTTCAAAACAGAATCACTCCCGCCGTCATTCTCGCAGCTACTCAGCTTTTGCAGCCGTACTGCCCTGACCTGAATCCACGCAATCTAATTGCCGCACTGAAGGCATGGGAGGTTAACCCCAAACCCGTTATCGAAAAGCCCCTGACCCGTTTTGAGGTGGCGGAACTGCTGGGCGTCTCCCTGCCAACGCTGAACCGTATGATGAATGATGGTCGTTTACAGAAGATCAAACTAACGCCGCACGGATCTGCACGAATTGATCCCGCCAGTGTTCGTGCTTTCCTTTATGGCCTTCGCCATACAAAACCTGAGAAAAAAGAGGAAAATGAGGTGTTCTAAACAAAAAAAGCAGGGCGACATCGTTCATTATCGGTGCCGCCCTGATAGAGAAAACGGTTCCGACTGGAGTCCTCAGGAGAAGCAAGGTCTTTCCATCGCTTCATCCGACCTCAAAATGCCGGGCGATATGGTGGGTACTCATTATAATATCTCCTCAAGGCCGATTTGTTTCATATACTGGTAGACACCATCGTAGAATACTGGGAGACGGGTAGAATCTTTTGGATTACCTTCCGGAACACAAATCACCATTCCCTGGCGTGCTCGCGTAAGCAATACTCTGTATGCATTGATCTGATATGCTTTGCGCTCTTCGGCACGAATCGTCAGCCATTTGTTCCCCTTGAACTCATAATTCTGCCATACATGATTACTTCTGCGCAAATCTCCATCCCAGACCAGACACGTCCAATCCAATTCCAATCCTTGAACGTCGAACTCCGACGCGGCATCCTCCAGGAAGAGCGAGGATCTGATGTCCGTGATATCATCCAAGAACCAATGCACCGTGTCCGGTTTACATCTGACATCAATCGCCAGTGGGCGCAAGCGCTGCGCCTGAGAAGAAACCACCATGCCGTATCGCTCAGATCCACGTGCATGCTGACGCAGCCAATCCTTTGCTGCGTCGAGATCGCGAGTCAGCACAATGG
>JAEEQO010000215.1 GCA_016285335.1 Victivallales bacterium
CATTATCGGGTATGCGGAGTTGATGGAACACGGCATCGAGGACGAGGAGGAACGGAAACATGCTTTCGGGGCCATCGTATCAAACGGGCATGTCCTGCTTGATCTGGTCAACGATGTGCTTGACCTTTCCAAACTTGACGCCGGCAAAACCGTGTTGGCGCCGGAATTGACCGACTTCGAACAGCTTGCATCCGACGTGCTTCACACTTTTGACGTCGCTGTTTCCGGGAGAGATATTGACCTGGAAGAGGACTTCACCACGATTCCGACACTGATGATAGACCGACATCGGATTCGACAGATCCTGTTTAACCTCATCGGCAATGCCGTCAAATTCACGGAACAAGGGGAAATCATCCTGTCCGCTCGATTCGAAAAGAATCCGGAAGAGGACATCAGGACAGGGATCCTGACGTTTTCCATATCCGATACCGGTTGCGGCATTCCGCCTGATGATCTGGAGCACATCCTGGAACCCTTTGTCCAGGCAAAGAACTCCGGGGCATCCAAAGGGACCGGACTTGGCCTTTCGATCTGCCAGCAGCTGACGAAACTCATGAACGGGACAATGACCGTGAAATCCACCCTGGGCAAAGGAACAACGTTTACCGTCGTTCTGCCGGATATTCCATTCTCGGCTGCCAATATGGATGCTTTGATCTCAACGAACCGAATCAACCTGGTTTCGCAATTCGCAGTGGAAAATCTTCGAGTCCTGCTTGTGGATGATGTACCTGTGAATATTCGGGTCCTTCAGGCCATGCTGCGCCGTCTGGGAGTGACAAATGTTGTGACCGCGGGGAACGGGGCGGAAGCACTTGACGCGCTGGCAAAAGACGCCTCTTTCAACCTGGTTCTGACCGATATGTGGATGCCAGTGTTGGACGGAGAGGGACTGATCCGCGAAATCCGGAATAAAGAGCAATGGAAAGAACTCACCGTCTATGCCGTAACTGCGGATGTCGAAGCGCAGAAAACATATAGGGAATCAGGTTTTTCGGGCATTCTGCTAAAGCCGATCACGCTCGAAAAACTTCGTGGCGTCATCGGTTGATTATTTTTGTTGTCAACCCGAAAAAAAGCATAACATCCATACCTCCTGACAAGCCTGCATTCGGCAGCCTCGCGAGATTTCATTCGGCAACCTGATAAGTTTCTATCCCCGTTCTTTTTCCATTCGCGACGGGTTCACGGAACCTCGGCACAACGGTATGGCGCAAAAACAGCCGCAGGTTTCATATGTCCGCAACCGCGGATCATTTATCAGGTCATTTCCTGCGTGCCACTGCCGCGACCGTTCCCGAAAGAGCAATCAGCGCAGCCGCATTTGGCAGCACCATCAGCTGATTCAGCAAATCCTGCAGCGCCCATACGAGATCGCTTTTCATCAGCGTGCCGAAGAAGATGAACGCCAGCGTCACAACCGAATAGATCAGAGTCGAACGTTTTCCGAACAGGTAGTTGCAGTTGAATTTGCCGAAGAGGTTCCAGACGATGACGGACGAGAACGCGAAAAAGAACAGGCACACCGCGACGAAGGCGTCGCCGATGAAGTTTGAACTGACGGATGCGACCGCATACTGCATGAGATCGGTTTGAGTCAGTCCGCTTGACGCTATCATGTCGCGGTAGGTGTCGCCGGTCGCGTGCGCCATCGGACCGTTGCCGGTGTAGATCGTCGAGATTACGACCAGCGCCGTCATCGTCAGAATGACGAAGGTGTCGATGAAAAGCCCGACCATCGCGACCGTGCCCTGAACATGCGGTGACGGCACATCGGCGAGAGCGTGCAGATGCGGCGTGGACCCCATCCCCGCCTCGTTGGAAAACAGTCCCCGCTTGATCCCTTGGCTCACAGCCGTCTTGAATGCGTGCCCCAGACCGCCTCCAAGCAATGCCTCGGGGGAAACGCGTATTTGAAGATGCAGCCGAATGTATCGGGCAGATAACGGATGCTCAGGGCGAGCACCGCGAATCCGCCGACGAGGAAAAAGATCGCCATGAACGGCGTGATCTTCTCAAGGACGTTCATCAGGCGCGACATGCCGCCGATCAGGATCAGTCCGGCGATGATCGCGAGCGCCGCTCCCGTTGCCCATGTAGGGATGCCGAACGCGGTCTGACAGGTTGCGCTGATGGAGTTCACCTGGACCATGCACCCCACACATCCGAGAGAAATGATGATCGCCACGGCAAAGAATCCGGCCAGAAAGACCCCGAGCCTGCCGGGAAATGCTTTGCGGATGTAATAGACAGGTCCGCCTTCGACCGTTCCGTCCGGCAATACGACCCGTGTTTTCTGAGCAAGAACCGCTTCCGAGTAGATCGTCGCCATGCCGAAAGATGCGATAATCCACATCCAGAAGATCGCTCCGGGACCGCCGACCAGGATCGCTCCGGACGCGCCTACGATGTTGCCGGTACCGACCTGAGCCGCGACCGCCGCCATCAGTGACTGGAACGGGCTGATTCCCGCGTCCGGGTGCTGCCGTTCGCCGCTGTTTTTGCCCAGAGCATTGCGGTCAAACCGGCTCTCACGGTTGACCCTAAAACTGCTAAGTCGGCCATCGAAATCTTAGCAAAATGGCGCTTTTCGGCCCCGAGAGGTGGTCAGAAAGGGGGATGCCGGATGACCCGGTTAGCAGATTTTGAGCTCAATTTTGAGGACGAGATGCGAAAAAAAGCCCGGTGGAATCCATCGGGCTATAAGAATCGAATGGTGGAGTGCCGCGCGATTTTCGGAATCCCCGCTATTTCCCAATAAAAAGTTTTCTTTGATTTAAGCTCAAATTAAATCTATTAAGAAGGTTGTTTGTCCGGCAAAAAGTGTCGCGTTTTCTAGCATAACTCTCTGATATTTATTATCATCTTGAAGAGAAAGAGTTAATTCCTGATTTCCGAAAATTAATCTACTGAACTGGAACTTAGCAGAATGATTGTTAGATAACGTTTAAAAAGACGTTAATAACAATAAATTCGTGCATATTGTTTTTTTTCTGTCTTGAAATACACCCGCTGAACAGTATATTAGTAGTATGAAAAACAGGTTTTCTTCACACCTCGGAATTCAACAGAAAGGTTATCCCATGAATCACCTTCCCCGCTCACTTTTCGCATTTGCCATTGCAGGAGCGATCGTCGGATCGTTCGCTCATGCCGCTGATGGAAATCAGGTGTCTTCGACACATCCCCGTCATTTTGAGGATTTGCGGACGACCGGCGTCAACCGCGAACTCAGCCATGCCCCGATCTACGGGACGTTCTACGACGAAGCGTCCGCCGAGGCGTACCGTAAGACGCCCTCGAAGTACACGCTCAACCTGAACGGCAAATGGAAATTCCAGCTGTTCGGCAAGCCGGACGATGTGCCGGACGACGTGATCCGTCCCGATTTTGCCGATTCCTCCTGGCTGGATATGACGGTTCCCTCGAACTGGCAGAGCGACATGCGTGTCCCCGATCGCGGTGTTTACATCAACAATATTTATTTGTTCCAGAAAGAAGCGAATCCGCCGCTGCTGCCGACCGCGAATCCGACCGGATGCTACCGCCGCACGTTCGATGTCCCGGCGGACTGGTTGGAACGTGACGTCCGCATCGTGTTCGACGGCGTGGACAGCGCATACGATTTCTGGGTAAACGGGCAGTACGCGGGCTATGCGGAAGACAGCCGTCTGCCGTCCGAGTTCGCGATCACGAAGCTGCTGAAACCCGGAAAAAACACCATCGCCGTGAAGGTGTACCGGTTCTCGACCGGAACTTTCCTGGAATGCCAGGACGTCTGGCGCATGAGCGGCATCTACCGCGACGTCCGCCTGATGGCGCTGTCTCCGGTGCATCTGCGCGACTGGTCGGTCAGGACCACGTTCACGGATCAGGCGAAGAACCAGCGTCATGAAAAATCCGACGCGAATCTGGAGGTCATGGCGTATGTGGAAACACGCGCGCTGCCGCGTCAGCCCATCGGGGACCTCCCGATGTCATCGTATCCCGGCGTCCGCGTGAAGGCGCGTCTGCTGGATGCCGACGGCAAGCTTGTCGCCGAAAGCCGTGCGGAACGCTTCAGCGGCCAGTCCGGCATGTTCGGTCAGCGGTCGGAACGCGGCGCTGCGATCATTTCCATGCGTGTGGCCGCTCCCGAACAGTGGTCCCCGGATTCCCCGTATCTCTACAAACTCTTCCTGCACCTCGTGGATGATTCCGGCAAGACGCTGGAAGTGCAGTATGTGCCGGTCGGATTCCGCCAGATCGAAATCCGCAACCGGACCGTCTTCCTGAACGGCCAGCGCCTCATCGTGCGCGGCGTGGACCGTCACGACATCAGCGCGAAGCACGCGTTCGCCGTGACCGAGGAGGATATGCGCCTCGACATCGAGACGATGAAGAAGCTCAACTTCAACGCCGTCCGCACCAGCCACTATCCGAACAACAACCGCTGGTACGAACTCTGCAACGAAT
>JAEEQO010000216.1 GCA_016285335.1 Victivallales bacterium
GACCCGGAATGCGGCACCATCGAGGCCGCCCCGGACGAATGCCGGAATAACACGGCGGTCGGGCTCCTGAAATACGCCGTGAAGATCCTGGTCACCGCCGGGATCGTCGCCGCACTCGTCTGGACCTCGAAGAAACACGGCACGTTCGACGGGTTCGACGTCTCCGGGCTGAACTGGGGCTGGCTCGCCGCCGCATTCGCGCTTTACATCTTCCATCTCTTCGTGAACGCCTGGCGCTGGCGTCTGCTCCTGGCATATCGCCGCATCCCGTGCTCGCTCTTCTCCGCGTTCTCGCTCACCACGCAGTCGTTTTTCTTCTCGCTGGTGATGCCCGGCGGGGCAATCGGCGGCGACGTGATCCGCGCGGGCTTCCTCGCGTACCGCGTGCCGAAAGGACAGAAATTCGACGGCGTTTTCACGATCCTGATGGACCGTTTCACCGGCATGATCGGCATCTTCCTGACCGTGTTTCTGGCGCTGCCGTTCGCGTGGCGCTACCTGGACGGGACAGACCCGAAGGCGAAGCTCCTGACGTTCGCGCTGCTGGGGGCATCCGCCGCCGGACTCCTCGCCGCCGCCGTGATCTTCCTGCACAAACAATTCGAAAAGCTCGCGTTCTTCCGCTGGGGCGAGGACCTCGGGGCGAAGCTCACGCACGGGTTCTCGACGAAACTGCTGAACGCGCTTGATTCGTACAGCGGCGCGGGAAAGGAGATCGTATGGTGCGTGATCGCCAGCATCCTCGGCGTGAATTTCGTGCTCGGGCTGTGCTTCTACTGCGTCTGCCTCGCGTTCTCCGCGTCGCTCGCCCCGCTCTTCGCCCCGATCGTGGCGGCGATCACGGTCGGAAACATCGCCGGGCTCATCCCCGCCACCATGTCCGGCATCGGCCTGCGCGACTACTTCGTGGCGGCGATCCTCGGCGCAGCCCTCGCGGAGCTCCCGGACTGCAGCATCGCCGCGCTCGCCCCGACGCTCGTCATGACCGGCGTCATCATCGCGGGCGGGCTCTTCGGCGGCATCTTCTTCCTGTTCGACAACCCGCGCAAGAAAACGCCGCCGCAACCCCCTGCCCCGCCGGAGAATTGACCCCATGCCGCAGGAAGACGGAACCAGCTCGCGCAAGTTCGACCTCGCCCTCCGCTGGGGGCTCTTCATCCTCTACGCCGCGGCGACGTTCGTGGTGATGCTCCGCCACGAACCCTGGGCGGACGAGCTTCAGGCGTGGCTCATCGCGCGCGACTGCACCGTCCCTCAGATTTTCCACATGATGCGCTGGGAAGGCCACTTCGTGCCGTGGTACCTGATGCTGCACGTCTTCGCGGCGAACGGCGGCCCCGTGCTGTGCATGAACATCCTTTCGTGGGCGTTCATGGCCGCCGCGGGCGCATTCTTCGTCTTCCGCGCGCCGTTCACACTCCCGATGAAGGCTTTCGTGCTGTGTTCCTCCGGGATGCTCTTCTGGTATCCCGCGGTCGCCCGCTGCTACGCCCCGATCCCGCTTCTGCTCTTTGCGCTCGCCGCGTGCTATCCCGTCCGGCTGAAACGCCCCCTGCTCTACGGATTCCTGATCGCGTGCCTGACCAATACGCACGCGTATTTCGAGGGCTTCTGCGGCATCATTTTCGCCCTGTGGGCGTTCGACGCGTGGAAACTCCGCCTTGAACTTCCCCGCCGCGAACTCCGCCGCATCGTCGTGGGGCTCTGCATCGCCGCCGCGGGCGCGCTCTTCGGATTCCTCCAGGTCGCCCCGGGCATGCTGATCGCACGGTCGGTCGGCAGCCAGCGGTTCTGGCCGATGAAGATGAACTTCTTCGAACGCCTCGCCACCGCGTTCGTCGACTTCGCGGGGTGCTCCAAGGAGGTCGCGAACGTGGACATGCCGGTCCTGGAATACCTCTGGGCCGCGCTTCTGCTGATCCTGATCGCGTGGTTCGTCCGGCGCCGCAGGACGCTTGTGCTGTATCTCGCGCTCGCCGCCGTCTTCTTCTGCGCGATCTACTTCGTCCTGCCCCCGCACGAACACCCCTTCCAGTCGCGCTTTCAGCTCTTCCTCGACTTCGTTTTCCTGACGTTTTTCGCGGTCGCGATGCTCTCGCTGTTCCGCGTATCCCGCCGCATGGCACTGGTCTGCCTCGCGTCGTTCCTGTGGATGATCGCCTTCGCGATGTACCTTTTCTACTTCCTGCCGCAGCGCGCGAACCTGGTCTTCCTCACGTTCGTGTTCTGCTGCTGGGTGCTGCTGGAGAACCCCGCCGAACTGGAATCCGCCGCGGACGGGGCGTTCTTCCGCCTGCTGGACGGCCCGAAGCCGCCGCCCCTGAAACGCCGCCTCGCGGAGCTCCTCGTCATCTACATCTGCTTCACGATCCCCGCGTGCGTCTCGTTCGTCGCGCGGGATTTCCGCCATCATTTTTCCGGCGCGAAAAACATGGGCGAATATCTCACGAGGACCCTCCCGCCCGGCTCGACCGTCGTCCTCCCGTTCTACGGCATCACCGACGCCGTGATCTCCGCCTACGCGCCCGGACTCAAGTTCTTCTGCGTGGAATCCGGCAGATACATCACGTTCTGCCCGCTCGACATGTCGCAGGAACAGATGAACAAAAGCCTCGCACGGATCCTGCCGCAATGGAACACCGAGGAGCAGGATGGACAGATCGTCCTCGTCGACCGCAACGACTTCATGTTCTCGCCCCTGTGGGCCCCTGCCCTCGAAGGTCCCGCTCCGCATTACTTCGTGTGCAGTATGCGGTTCCTGCAGGCCCTGCGGAGAAACACCATCCGATTGCAGAGCAAGGACCGCAAGCACCTCTTCACCGAGGTCTACCGGTCCCCGCTCATCCCGTTCACGGCGTCCGCCGGCGAACAGTACTGGCTCTTCACGGACGAAGAAGTCCCGCCCGCGCAGGAATCGTCAGACGCACAGCCCGCCGCGAATTGAAAAAAAGACAGGGGACGGCATGACCCATTCCCCTGTCGATGACTGATTTAACGGATACAGTTTTTAGAACGCGTCTGCATTTTCGATGAGCTTCGCTCCGGCGGCGCAGGCCTCGCAGAAACACCACTTCCCGCCGTCGGCCTTCACCTTGTGCGCCAGCGCGGCGAGCTCTTTCGCCTTTTCCGCGCCGAAATACTGCACAGCGCGGTCGGAATCGAAGAACGGGATCACGTCGTCGATCGTGCACACGTCTTCCTTCAGTTCCGCCAGCAGGGCCGAAGCCGCGGTTTTCTCCTCCGCGGAACCGACGGCGTCCAGCCACTTCTGCGCAGCGTTTTTGAGGTCCTGGCAGCAGGACGGCGCGGCGATCATAGCCTTGACGGTTTCGATGAGTTCAGTCTTGTTCATTGCAGTCTCCTTGTTTTGGGGGTGGAAAGCGTTTTGTTCAACGCCGGAAAAGAGAAAAAACAGCCGACCCCGTTCCGCACGGAGCCGGACTGCCGGTAATACGAGCTTGATCGGATGGTCCTGTCATGGATCGAACATGGCTCGCGGGAATCAGGCGCCGAAGCCGCCGCCGAAGCCGCCGCCGAAACCGCCGAAGCCGCCGTTGAATTCCATATCCGCGCCGGGACCGAAGACGGGACCGAAACCGGGACCGAAGCCGTTCATATCCGCACCGGGACCGAAGCCGGGACCGAAACCGTTCATGTCCGCGCCGGGACCGAAGCCGGGACCGAAGCCGCTCATATCCGCGCCGGGACCGAAGCCGGGACCGAAGCCATTCATGCCCGCGCCGGGACCGAAACCAGGACCGAAGCCGGAACCGAAGCCGGGACCGAAGCCGGGGTCAACAGTTACCATCGTCTCGGTGCGGGTGTTCTTCGCAAGGGCCTGCTTCGCCTCGCGGGCTTCCCTGCGCTGGGCGCGACGTTCCGCGGCGGAAGTCTTCGTTTTGGCTTCCTCGATCACTTCAGTTTTCGAATTAGCATCGGAGATCGGCGGGAAGATCTGGATGAAGCCGATGACGGCGACCGGCAGAGCGGCGAGAAGCAGGACCGCGGCGATTGCGAGATTGACCAGCGGGCTGGCTTTCTGCGTCTTGGAAGTATTGGAAAGATTGGAAGTTTTCATGGCAGTCTCCTGAAGTTTTTCAGTCGGTTTGTTTCGTTCGCTTCTGTATCAATTAACGCTCCGCCCCGCCGTAAAATTGCATCAATTCCTAAAAAAAATCGAATCTTACCCAATCAATCATCTTTTACACATCAGGGGAATAATATCGCCTCCGGTCTGAGAAAAGGCCGGAGGCGTTTTTGATGTCTCGCTTGCCGTGTGCCGTTGCGAAGCAAGGCACTGTTTCAACACCGCTTGCGGTGTGCCGTTGCGAAGCAAGGCACTGTTTCAACACCGCTTGCGGTGTGCCGTTGCGAAGCAAGGCACTGTTTCAACACCGCTTGCGGTGTGCCGTTGCGAAGCAAGGCACTGTTTCAACACCGCTTG
>JAEEQO010000020.1 GCA_016285335.1 Victivallales bacterium
TCGCGAATCCGGGTTCACAGAGACGATGCGCTGTCCGTCCACCGCCGGATCATGGACCCATATTTTCAGTTCGAGGGGCCTTTTGCTCAGGACGGGCGACTTCTGTTTCAGTTCGTACACCTCGCGGGCGATGTCGAACGCCTGCGCCTGGTCTTTCTCTTTCGGATTGAGTTCGATCCTGAGGTTGATCGTGTCGTTCGAGTGCACTTTGAACGTACATTCCCGAATCCTGTACTTGCTTTCGAGCGGATCGATGATGTCGGCGCAGACTTCGAAGCCCATGCCGAGCGAAATGGCCTGGAACCGAACGCCCTCACCCATCCAGTAGATAAAAAGAGCAAATCCCGCCAACCAGGCGAGCATCACGCCTGCGACGATGACCCAGGCAGTCCTTGTGGAAAATCTGACCTTCATCCCTGACCTCCGGCTTCCTCCGCGGAAACGGAATCGTCTTCGCCATTCCCCGCCTCGGTCCGGCGTTCTTCCAGCTCTTCCTGACGGATGATCTCCTGCCATTTTTCGGCCAGCTTGCCATACTCCTCGAAGTCGCGTTTTTTCCTGTGGTCCGGCGCGCCCGGTATGAAAGTGTGGATGTCGATGCCGTCTTTCGAATCGCGGACCCGTATTTTCAGTTCAAGGGGCTTCCTGCTCAGGACGGGCGACTTCCGTTTCAGCTCGTACACGTCGCGGGCGATATGGAAAGCCTGCTCCCCGTCTTTCGGATCGAGTCTGATGTTGAGCACGATCGTGTCGTCCGGGGGAAGTTCGACCGTATAAACCCCGTATTTCCTTTCCATGTCCGTGAGATTGTACCTGCTTTCAAGCGGATCGATGATGTCGGCGCTGATTTCGTAGTACATGTAGGGCTTGACGGACTTCCATCGTGCCGCCCTCGATAAATTGTAAACAAATAAAACGGGGGACGCCACACACGCCAAAAAGATACAGAGCGCGATCCAGTCAAGCTTCGTGGGTTTGCTGAGCTTCAAATTCATCGGTCCGGCCTCATGGTGACGTTCAGGGGTATCTTCGGGGGAATGAGGAAATCATACTCCTAAAATACACCTTTTTTTCCGTTTGTCAAGCGGCGAATCCGACTTATACTTCAGGATTCCAATGCCTTGATCAGGCTTTTTATGTCATGGCAAACAGGTGCATTGGGATCGTTGGCAAGGCGATGTCCCTCTTCGATGGCATCTATCGTTTCCTGATTGATTCGCGGAGCCGCCGTGATTTTGAAGGGGATCTCATGATCCCTTGCAATCCGTTTGAGGTAAATCGTGATGGCGGTGGAGAGGTTCAGCCCCATATCCGCCAGGCATTTTTCGACCGTATTCTTTAATTCGGAGTCGACCCGAACACAGAGATTGGATGTACTCATATCTTCCTCCAAGCGTTGTATATTATGAATACAATATAATGCGCTGTATTGAAAATGTCAAGCAAACAATAAAAGAAATCGAAAAAAACGCCGCGAGGAAAAGACACGGAGAAGATGGCGTGGAGGTCACAGCTCCGAACTGATATTTCTGCCGCGGGAATCGGGGAGGAAGCGGGTGGCGATCGCGGCGGGGACCGCGAGCGCGAGACAGATGCCGAGGATGATCCCGAAGGCGCGCGGCGTCGCCTGAAGGGAATCCGGGGCCTTGAACTTGTCGAAGATCGAGCCGGCGACCTGCGAAAGCGTGATGATCAGGATGTTCGCGCAGAAATTCACGAACGCGATGGCGCTGGCGGCGAATTCCGGCGGGACGAATTCCCGGCAGGCGGTGATCTGGATGCAGGTGAAGCCGTAGCCCGCGCCGAGCAGCAGGAACCCCGCCCATGCGGTACGATGAGCGAGCGCTTGCGAGTTCAGGCATGTGCCGCCGAAGAGCACGGCGCACCCGGCTGCGAGCAGGGCGCATCCCGCGAGCTGGAAGATCTTCCGGCGGTTGCCGCAGAGATAGCTGACGGACCCGGCGAAGATCATTTCGATCATCACGAGGGTGTTCATGACGCCGATGGCGGAGGCGTCGGCGCCGCAGAGGTCGGAGAGGTATTTTTTGCCGAAGACGCTGAGGCAGGACCAGTAGATCACGATGCCGCTGGCGGCGCAGTAGAACACGCACAGACACTGCGGCTTTTTGAGCTGGACGAGCAGTTCTTTCCACGGGAACGGCCGGGCGGGGACGCGGGGTTCGCCGGTCTTCGTTTTGCGGTCCGGGCGTGCCGAGGCGATCATGCAGAACGCGACGGCGACGCCGCAGGCGGTCGTGAGGTGGTTCGCCCAGCGCAGGACCGTCTGCCAGGAGTGGTCCGCGGCGAGCGATTCGAACGGGGAGGAGCCGAGGAGCGTGCCGCCGTAGCTGAAGATGTAGAACACGCCGATGAGCACGGAGAAGTATTTGCGGTCGAACTCGGTGTCGAGGAATTTGAGGAGCGTGAGGTAGCCGATGGTGCGTCCGCCGCCGTTCAGGAACGCGCCCGCGTAGATCACCGGAAGCTGCGTGAAGGTGTACAGGAGCCATTCGCCGGCGACCTGCAGCACGATGCCCGCGAGGATGACTTTCCGCCAGCCGAACCGGTCGATCAGCAGCCCGGAAATGCCGAGGAACGCCATGCAGCCGAAAACGCCCGCGCTGGAAATGCCGGAGGTCTCGGCGGCGGTGATGTGCAGGGATTCGCGGATCTGGTCGAAGACCATGCCGGGGACGCCCGCGCGCGTGGCTGCGCCGACGGCATAGACGAGCGAGGCGAAAAGGAAGATCAGGACGGTGGAGAGGGGAATCTTTTTCATGGGGCGTTATGGAGACGTGCTGGAATCGTCATGAAAGCAGAAAGAAATGATTGAAAAGACAGAATATAATATAATATAATCCGATCAAGATAGAAACAAAAATAATCATTCGGCATAGTTTGATAAAGAAAAGTTATCGATGTATCGTATCTGCACCAGGTCAATCAAACCGCAAGGATCGAACCGTGTTGTTTATCCGGGAAGGGCGTCGGGGAAGGTTTCGCGGAGCACGCGCATCACGCCGTCCTCCTCGTTGGACGGCGCGCGGTATTTCGCGGCGGCGAGCAGATCGGGGTGCGAGTTCGCCATCGCGTAGCTGAATCCGGCCTGGCGGATCATTTCGAGGTCGTTCGGGTAGTCGCCGAACGCCATGCACTGTTCGGGCGCGATCCCGAGGCGTTTCTGCAGGAACTCGAGCGAAAGGCCCTTGTTCACGTCGGCGCGCATGACGTCGACCCAGCACTGCCCCGCCAGCGTGACTTTCAGGCGCGGGCGGAACCGCGCGAACCGGGGTTCGCATTTCGTCGCGGCGTCCTCGGCGTCGAACACCGCGACCTTCACGATGGAATCGCCCGCCGCCTTCGCCGCCGCCAGCGGATCGTCCGCGAACGTGCGTTTTCTGTAGTACATGGCGGTGTTTTCGCGGGCGGCGGGACCGCAGTCCGCGGCGATGTACGCCGACTTCACGCCGCTCATGACCAGGGGCGCGCCGATCTCGGCACCTGCGCGGCGGAGTTCGGGGAGGATATCGTCCGGGATGGGCGAACAGGAGATGATGTCCGTGCCGTCGAAGATGAGGCCGCCGTTTTCGGCGAAGTAGAACAGCTTGTCCGCGACGGGTTCGACCATGGCGGCGAGGTTGTAGTACTGGCGGCCGCTGGCGAGCACGAACCGGATGCCGCGCGGGAACAGCGCCTCGACCATCGGGATGAAGTCCGGCGGGACCTCCTTGCGGTCGTTCAGCAGCGTGCCGTCCAGGTCGACGGCGATGAGGCGGATGTCGCGGCCGGTCATGTCATGCAGGCTTAATCTTCGTCCGGCTCGTCGATGCGGAGCTGGATCGGCAGGACGTTCTGGCTGCGGACCCAGGCTTTCACCGTGGGCTCCAGCAGGAAATCCTCCAGCGCCTGGTCCTTCGCGAACACGTGGTCGCAGTACGGGCAGCGGGAGAACGTCTCGACGTCGGGCTGGATCAGCATTTCGCCGCAGACGGGGCAGGTCAGATAACGCTCGGATTCGTCGTCGACGGGGAGCGCGGGGATCGGGGGGATCCGGGAAATCGTTCGGAGCATCGTCATTTTGTCACATCATCCTTTCTGTCATCATATCATGGTCCGGAGAAACAACCCTCCGTCACACAAAATATAACGCGCGAAGCCGTTATTTTCAACCCCGCCGCCCCGCTTTTTTCGAAAAAACGTCCAGCGCGCGGAAAAAACCGTTTCCCGCTTGATTTTTTCGCGGGATGGTGTATAATATCATTCCAAGTTTCTAGCGCGAAAGGAGCGGGATCGTGCGGACCGGACAACAGATCCATCGGAGACACTTATCGGCGCAGCCACGCCTTGCCGCCGACGGGATGCTCTTTTTCGTCCTGCTCCTTGATCTGGCCCTGACGCTTTTCGCGGCTCCACAGCCTGAACCGTCCATCCGTGTTGTTTCCGAAGTGCCTGCTTCGCAGAGTTTCCGGACTGCCGCGGAACGCGCGGGCAACCTCGCCGCGATGCACGAAGGTCCGGGAAGCGGAGTGCAGGTGCAAATGCGCGGCGGACACTCGTCCCCGACGTATGCCCGGCGGCTTCAGACGGAGGCTGCGCAACTCAATTCAGCCCACGTTCGCGAATCTGCCCCGAACTGTCCGGTCCGCATCGGAACGCCCGCGCAGACATTCCTTTTCCAGCTTTTTCCTCGCTGTTTTCTCCCCGTGAGGGCGGGTCCGCTTCCGGCGTAACCCCCTGATTCCGGGCCGGTCCCTCTTCCAACGGGAATCCGAAGACGGCGGACCTGTCCGCAACGAGGTTCCGGAATGTGAGGAAGCGTTCAGTGTTGAACCCAATTTCCGCACTTCCGATGAATCCTTCGTAGATTCTTTGGATTTGCACAGATATAGAATTTTTCATTCGGATATTGATTGACTTGTGTCTGTACAAACATATCGTCGCCTAATTTTTTTGCTATATATGCTACAATAAAATATCTATTTAAGCCTTTCCAATCAGTCTTCTAAACATTTTAAGGATCAATTTATTGTTCCTCAGCATTTTTTTCTTTAGGATTATATAAAGCAACAACTCGCTTCTTGTTGAATTAGTCGGCTTCTCTTGTATGCTCTCAATAAAAAAAGGATCATGAACGATTCTTTCTACCTCTAAAAAACACTCATCATCACTTAGCCTCGAACACAGCGTATACATAACAGCAAATACGCACGCATGAGATGCTCTTCCTTTTGCTTTTACTTCATTTCCTTTTCCCCATTTCTTTGCATAGTCTAGACATCTCTTGTTTGTCCTTTTTACAGACTCAAAAAAATCCCTGTTATAATTATGTGTTGTGCTTAACGAATTGGAGCGATAATAATAGTAACGTTCTGAAGTATACACCACCATATTTGCTTGATCAATACATGGAATCACAAAATATAAGTCTTCTGAATGTATGAATGAATTTATCCACTCAAGTTTGATTCTGTCAACTAGTTCTTTACTTATGCATTTTGTCGCTAGACTATTCAGGACTTTGGATGAACATATCAAACTGTAGAGTTTACTCTTTCCTTCTTCTGCAAAAACTTCAAAATCCGAGAAAGGATATAAAAGAAATGAAGATGCATAGTCCGCATCCTTCGATCCATTGAACATCACAATATCGCAATTCCATTTTGTTATTATTGAGTGCAACCCCTCCAATGTGTCTTCCCTTATCATGTCGTCTGAATCAACAAATAAGAAATAACGTCCCTTCGATTGTCTGATCCCGTTTAATCTCGCATTATATGTCCCACTGTTTTGTTGTCGAAAAACATGAAGTTCAGAATATTTCTGTTGGATATTATGGCATATTTCGTAGCCATTATCCGTAGAGCCATCATCGACAACTATAATTTCAAAATTTTTATAAGTCTGATTGATAATGGATTCAATACAATCCGAAATATATTGTTCACTATTATAAAGAGGTATAACTATCGAAAAAAAAGGTTCTTTGTTGTGGCTACTCATATGCACCTTCGCTTCGATCATGTCCGGTTTGTCCTTAAAATGTGTGTATTGGGCTCGTGACGAACATGCAGGCACGTTGTTCGAACTGTCGCGCAGACTTGTGTGTTCGCGGACGACAGCGTCGACTGCGCGAAAAACATCTTTAATATAATATAGCCTCAAAGTTAAGCGAAGTCAAGCCCGAAGTCCCGCTTCATTGCCGTCCATCGGAAATAGAAACGCCTTTTCCTCCATTTTCCCGCTCATGCAAAGGTAATGAGTTGATATATGTTTCCTTTCTGAGCAAAGTATGCCCTTATTGTTCCGTACACCCATTTTTTACTCAACACATAGACAGTACAAGTATCGGAGGAATCGTTTGCGACGGCACTTCTCTCAAGATAATCCGAATGAATTCTGGCTTCCGAACTCGATTCCATCCTCCGTCCGGTCGATCCGGCGTGGGCCAGGCTTGACAAATGAACAAACAGCAACTATATTAACAAAGAAAAGTTCGGCGTCCGCGACGTCGATATCGTGCTCGGATCAGATTGACGTACGGAATGTTTTATCCGCAAAAATCCCTGAAGGACCAACAAAACGGATGTTTCCTGTGATCGATTTTGAAAAAGATAATCCCCGGGTTCGCAGCCACCAGGTCGCGGTGAGAACAGCTGTATCGTTTCGAATCCTGCTTTATCCTCTCCTGCTGGTCATCATCGGAGTGATGACCCACGTCTTCACACTGAACTGGGAGCAGCCCTCTCCATACGAACATGTGCCCGATTGCGTCGTCCCCCTGCCCGGCTTGACGGCACAGGAAATGTTCTACGCCGGCGCTATGGCATACGGTCCGCTTCACTATGTCATCCTGGCTCAGGCCGCACCCGGCGGCGGACGCGAACTGACGGAAACGGATCCGGCGTACACCGTTCTTTCGGGAAAGCGGATCCTCGCATTCCGGTCCGTTGCAGCCGTCATGAGTATCCTGCTCGCGCTGGCCCTTTATCTCATCGCGCGTTTCTGCGCCGGTCTTCCGGAATTCTGGAGTTTCGCCGCCGCTACGGCTTTTCAGCTGCTGCCCGGCTCTCTGTACTATTCGCACACCTCCAACATGGATCTGCCATACTGTTTCTGGCTGGCCTGGGCCGTGCTGGCTGCCGGACTCGCCGTCCGTGCGGAAAAAGCATCGAAACGGACCGGTTTTTTCGGATGGAATCTGGCGGCCGGCGCACTGCTGGCCGGCTCTTTCTGCACGAAAGACCAGGTCTACGCGGTTTGTGTGCTCCCTGCCCTGGTCTACGCCGTCCTCCGTTTCCGTTCCGCCGGCGAACGCACCGGATTCCGCCGTCTGCTTTACGCGCTCGCGCCTCATCTTCTCTGGGGGATTGCATTCGCCGCATGCACGGTCATGATCTATGGAGTCACCGTGGGACTTGACGGCGCGCTGGCTCACTGGAAATTCATTTCCGGCGAAGGGAAAGATGATTTTTTCCATGCGGAAAACACGTATTGGTCACGGATGAAGCTGTTTTTCGATTCTCTGGCGGGTATCGGTGCTTTTCTGGATCCCCCGGGGCTGATCCTGCTCGCCGCGGCGGCCCTGGGCTGGGGACTGACGATTTCTTCCGGCAGAGGAAAAGATCTCGTCCGGCGCGACGGGGCACTCTGGCTCTACGGCATCTCTGCCTTTCTCTCCCAGCAGTTTCTGTTTTATCAGGTGGCACGGCGTTGTGAGTTCCGCTGGAATCTGCCGCTGACGGCACTGGCCCTTCTTGTGATCTTCTCCGGGATCCGTTTGGCTTTCAGGCAGAGGCCGGGACTGGTGAAGGGGATCCTCCTACTCGCTTTCCTTCTGCAGGGTGCCGCGGCATTCCTGTTTCTGTTCAACCTGAAAACGAGTCCGCTGACCCGGCTGGCGACCGAAATGAAAGACTTTCCGGAGCTGAAGATCTGCTGCCTTTCCGCCGCCCGCGGCAACTTCTACAGCATATCACCCGGCGGCGAATACTTCAGGATCGCCGCTGTCCGCAGCTGGATCCGCCCGAATTACGGACTTCTTCCCCCGGACCGGCTCACAGAGGCCGAAAACGATCTTTTCTCCTGCTTCTGGCTGGATGCAAAGATCATTCTCATGCCCGCGGATTCCGACCTTTCTCCCGAGTTTCTTCAGGTCTTTTCCCGGCAGGACTGCGTCGAATGGCGTTGCCGGGGACCGCGTCTTTCGTTCTGCCCCGTCGGCCCCAAAGAACTCCGCCTGCTGCCGAAAAGAAACGATGCCCCTTCCTTCCGGGCAGCATTGGAACAGGGACTTTTCGCTGCGTTTGCGGAAAAATCGGTGGAAGACCAGCTTCTCACCATGACCTTCCTGCTTCGGGGAAACAACAGCGTCTCCCGGGATACGCTGGCTGTGCTCGGATCCATCCTGAAGCCTTTTTCCATGCCGGACATGCGGAAAGCGGATATCTCCCTCGGTTCGCTTGCCGCCGCCGGGGATGCCTACGAATCGGTCGGACGGCATGAAGATGCGGAAGCAGTCCGGAGATTTCTGGAATCCCATTTACCCGAGCCTGAAGGGACTTGACAAAAATGATAGTGAACCGCAATCAGGGTTCGCGCAAAGCCTGGGAGGACGCCCGCAGCATATAGGGAAACACCGTGTGTTGCCTGTCGCGTCAGCAAAAACAGTCCAGTCCCAGGGGGACAAGGCAGACGAAGTGCCGCTCCGCCGTTTGCGGCTTTTGTATGATAGCATATTGTTTTTTTCATAATAGTTTTTTCCTTTTTCTGCTTGTAAAATCGCATCTTGTCTACTATATTATTCAATACCCCATTATCATGCTTCAAAAGTTGTTTCGGCAGGAAGTGAACGGCTCGAATAAAAAATGAAACTGAATTTTGTTCAAAACACGAAGAGGAACGTTGTCGCGAAGAGTATCAATCAGGTATTCCAGCTGATATTCCCCTTCCTGAACAGGACGCTCTTTCTTTGGCTGCTCGGTCCGGAATATTTGGGGTTGAACGGGCTTTTCGCTTCCGTCCTCGGAATCCTGCGCCTTGCGGAATTAGGCTTCGGTTCCGCCGTAGGATGTTCCATGTTCAAACTGGTGGCGAGGGATGACCGGGAGCAGATATGTGCCTGCCTGCGTTTTTTCCGGACTCTCTACCATGGGGTCGGCATTGTCATTTTTGCGATCGGGCTTTGCCTGCTGCCGTTTATCCGTCAGATCATCCATGGAGATGTACCGCCGGACATCAACATCCATGTACTCTTCCTGATCCATCTTTTCAACACTTCCGCCGGATATTTCTTTTTCGCCTATCGCGGATGCATTTTGTCGATTCATCATCGTGGAGACGTCATTACCAATATCAACACAAGCATCTCCGTCGTGCAATACATAACGGTGGCACTGATTCTGATATTTACCCGCAGTTATTACTATTATGTCATCGCCACGGTGTTCTTCACTGTCATATCCAATCTGTTGATCCTGGTCGCGACAAAGCGGCTTTTCCCGGATATCGAACCGCGCGGAACCCCCAAACGCGCGCTGCGGCATCGGATCCTGATGGATTCCAGGTCGGTTTTCCTGCACAAGATCGGGGGCGCGGTCTTGAACTCCGCTGACAACATCGTCATAGCCTCCTTTTTGGGATTGTATGCCATCGCCGTTTTTGGGAATTACAACTTCATCCGCCTGTCTGTCGCGGGTTTTGTGGGGATCATGGCCAATTCGATCCGGCCAGGAATCGGGAACCGGATTCATACCGATACAAGAGATAACGTTTTCCTGTTGTTCATTAAGCTCCACAGGCTGTCGATGATCGGAACGATTTGGAGTATGGCGATGATGATCGCCCTTTACCAGCCGTTTATGCGGATTTGGACGAAAGATGATCCTGCGCTGATGCGACATCTGCTTACCCCGCTGTTGATGACATGCTGTTTCTTTGTGCTTCAGGCACGTCAAATGCTTCAGGTTTTCAAGGGAGCGGCCGACATCTGGCATCAGGATCGCTGGAAACCTCTCTGCTCGGCGGGCTTGAACCTCGGATTGAATATCCTGTTTGTGATTACCTTCCCGGAGAAATACAAGCTTGACGGAGTGATCCTTTCCACGATTATTGCAACAACGCTTGTCGAGGTTCCATGGGAAGCTTATATCATGTTTACCCGTTTCTTCAATTCCGCGCAGGCACGGGTCTTTCTGAAACTGCAAGCAAGATTTGTGCTGGTCGCCGTTCCGCTGTCCGTCGCCACATGGTACGGGGCGAATGCGATACCGTTCGAAGGGTTGCCCGGACTAGTGTTGAAGGGGATTGTCGCCGCCATAATATCCGGAAGCATTATGCTGGTGATTTTCCATTCCGACATCAAAAATATATTAGCAAACGTTTTGAACAAAAACAAGGAAGCCTTGACTCAATAATCCCGCTTGTCCGCCCGATGTTTTCGGTTGAACGGGATGCCGTGATAAAAAAGCTCGTAGGGATCGATGTCCCAGTCCTCCTCCTTCGCCAAAATGATCCGGCCGTCCTCGGAGATCACGACGGCCTTGATGAGATCCTGACCTTCCTCTTCAAGTCCATGAGGATCTTCCTCACCGGGGATCAGCTCGAAACGCCTGGCCTTCCAGCCATGTTCAGGTTGCAGGGAATTGCGTTCCGGGAGGAAAGTCGCGACCGCGACGCAGAGGAAACGCCCTTCCTTTTTGACGTAGAGGAATCCGGGAAATTGCCGGAACTGTACCGGCCCGATCATGCCCCACGTCTCTTTGGCGGCGTCCTTCGGCAGCTTCGTTTTCAGCTCTGACAGCTGAATGTAGCCGTCGGGCATGCTCATGATCTCGTCGTAGAACTCATCCGGCAGACCGAGCCCGATGTACCGGACCGTATGGATCATCTTGTTATCCGCTTCCTGGGCCAGCGGAGCCCACCAATGAAACCACTTGAACGCGGCAACGCCCGCGGCAATGCCCGCGACGATCAGCATGGCGAACGAAATCAGCAGAGCTCTCAGGATCCACTTGAGTTTCATACGTAGCCCCCTTCCCCCTCACATCCGGCGGACGAGCTTGTAGTTCTGGAGCAGGAACAGCGGGTCGTAGGATTTCTTCGCCTGGCGAAGCCCGGGGATGCCGAGGTCCTGTTCGCGGTTGAGCAACCGGGCGCGCCCCTGAAGCGCGGCGGCCGTTTTGTGCGTGATGTACTGCGACGCGCCTTTGTATTCGTAACGGGTCTTCTCGAAATGCACGGTCCACAGGTCGGGCGAGACCGGGCTGTAAACGGCAAACGAGACCACGCGGCCCCCGGCGCGGAGGACGAGCCCTTCGACGGGGAGCGATTCGAAGTGTTCCGCCAGCTTTTCGATGGCGGCGTTTTCGTGCGCGGCCTCGACGGAAACGGGCTGATCCTGCGCCGCCAGCCAGTCGCGCTGAACGGCGAGCGCCTCGTCGAGGTTCGCGCGGGAAAGCGGCTCCATCGTCGCGTCCGGGTAGTCCTCGCAGAACTGCGAAATCAGGTTGCGTTTCTTCGCCAGCAGACGTCCGTGCAGGCCGACGAGCGCGTCCACGCAATAGATGTACTCGTCGTAGCGGTCGTCCATGCGTTCGGCGGAAAACCGCGTCCCGACGTCCGGATGCGTCTTCAGGTATTCCAGGTCCACGTGGTCGAACGAGCCGCTGTAGCCCGCGCGGATGAGGCGGTCGGAAACCGCCAGAAGCTCGTCCGGTTCCGGTCCTCGCGTGCCGCCCGGCGCGAACATCAGGATATCCTCGGTCTCCAGCAGCAGATACAGATGCGAGCCGATGAAACACCAGTCGGGGCAGTAGGTCCCGCTCCACAGGAAAAGATTGGTGAACGCGAATTCGCAGCTCTGACGGCCGGACGCCAGCAGGAAAGGCTCAAGGACCGCGCGGTCTTCGAGCGTGAGGCGGCGGAACCCCTCCGGCGGCTGAAGTTCGCGTCTGTTCATTTCATTTCCTCGCTGTTTTTCGCTTGAAAGCGGAACGCCGTATGGCCGTCCATGGTGGCGGCTCCGGCGGCCCGGTAGAATGCCTCCGTGCCGGGCACGCCGATGCAGACGATCCAGTCGATGCCGAACGATGCGAGATGTTCCGCGAGGCGGGAAACAATGGTGCGCCCAACGCCCTGCGAACGAAATTCAGGGGCGACCACGACGTCGAGGATGTACGCGTCGCTTACGCCGTCGGACAGCGCGCGCGCCATGCCGGCCAGACGCCCCGAATCATCGAACGCCGCGGACACGGCGAACGAATTCGCGATCATGGCGTCGAGCTCCGGGGCGGGATCGGAGGGGCCGAACCAGCCCGCGGCGCGGTAGAGCGCGAGAACGTCCGCACGCGGGAGGTCCTTTGTGATCGAATACCGGAACCGGTCCTGCCTGTCCGTATCCATACGTCCCCGGAGAAGATCGCCAGTCACATGTTGTCCGCGATCACGCGGGCGAACTCGGAGCAGCGGAGCTCGGTCGCGCCTTCCATCTGGCGCGCGAAGTCGTAGGTGACGCGCTTCGACGCGATGGCGCGCTCGATGCCGCGGATCACGAGGTCGGCGGCTTCGGTCCAGCCGATGTGGCGGAGCAGCATTTCGCCGGAGAGCGCAAGCGAGCAGGGATTGACCTTGTCGAGCCCTTTGTACTTCGGCGCGGTGCCGTGCGTGGCTTCGAAGATCGCCTTGCCGCCGACATAGTTGATGTTCGCGCCCGGGGCGATGCCGATGCCGCCGACGCTGGCCGCGAGGGCGTCCGACACATAGTCGCCGTTCAGGTTCATGGTCGCGATCACGTCGTATTCGGCGGGGCGGGTCAGGATCTGCTGGAGGAACGCGTCGCAGATGCAGTCCTTGATGAGGATCTTGCCCTCGGGGACCGCGCCGCCGCATTCTTCCCAGGTAACGGTCTGTTCCGGGAACTCGCGTTTCGCGAGCGCGTAGCCCCAGTCGCGGAAGCCGCCCTCAGTGAACTTCATGATGTTGCCTTTATGCACGAACGTGACGCTCTTGCGGTGGTTGTCGATGGCGTAGCGGATGGCGGCGCGGATGAGGCGTTCGGAGCCTTCCTTCGAGACCGGCTTGATGCCGATGGCGGAGGTCTCCGGGAACCGGATTTTGGAGACGCCCATTTCGTTCTGGAGGAAGGAAATGACCTTCTGCACCTCGGGCGTGCCGGAGGCCCATTCGATGCCCGCGTAGATGTCCTCGGTGTTCTCGCGGAAGACGACCATGTCGGTGAGCTCGGGGTGCTTGACGGGGGACGGGACGCCCTGGAAGTAGCGGACCGGACGCAGGCAGACGTAGAGGTCAAGCTTCTGGCGCAGGGTCACGTTGAGGGAGCGGATGCCTTTGCCGACCGGGGTCGTGAGCGGGCCCTTGATGGCGATGCGGTGCTCGGAAATGGCCTCGAGCGTCTCGTCGGGGAGCCAGACGCCCTCGCCGTAGACTTCGCAGGATTTTTCGCCGGCGAAGACTTCCATCCAGGCGATCCTGCGCTTGCCGCCGTAGGCTTTCTGAATGGCGGTGTTCCAGATGTGCATGGAGGCTGCCGTGATGTCGGGGCCGATGCCGTCGCCTTCGATGTACGGGATGATCGGCTGGTCGGGGACGATGAGGCTGCCGTCGGGATTCGCTGTGATGCGGTCGCCGTCGACCGGACGGATTTTCTGATAGCTCATGAATGGTCCTTTATGAGGTTGAGGAACGAAACGGTTTCGGAAACGAGGATGGGGTCGAGCCCCACGGCGTAGACGCGGACCGCGAGGTCGTAGAGCGCGGGTTCGCCGTCGGGACGGACGGTGCGCGGGTTCACGATGCGCATCTGCTTCAGGTCGAGTGTGTTTTTTCCGGCTTTGATGGAGTGGCGGACGCCCTCGATCATGGTCATGCCGTCGATGTGCTGTTCGATGATGACGATGCTGCCGCAGTCGCACTCCAGCTCAAGCGTCTGGTCGATGACGACCTGATTCCTGCCCGGGTCCCAGACGGTCCGGTTAATGAGCTTGCCGATTTTGAGGTCGATTGGCATGGTCGCGGCTCCTTGCTGCGCCGGGGTTAGTTTACTTCAGCCCCAGCACATCCTGCATGTCGTAATATCCGGCGGAAGCATTCGCGAGCCATTTGGCGGCGCGGAGCGCGCCCTTCGCGAACGTCATGCGGCTGGACGCCCGGTGCGTCAGCTCGATGCGTTCGCCGTCGCCCGCAAAGAGCACGGTGTGGTCGCCCACGATGTCGCCGCCGCGCACGGCATGGATGCCGATTTCGCGGCGGGTGCGCGCGCCCACGATGCCCTGACGGCCGTAGCGGAGGTCGTCCGAGGTACGGTCCGCGGCTTCGCAGAGGACTTCCGCCAGACGGACGGCGGTGCCGCTCGGGGCGTCCTTCTTCTGGTTGTGATGCGCCTCGATGATCTCCATGTCGAAATCGTCGGCGAGGAGCGAGGCGGTCTTGCCGGAGAGGAAGAAGAGGAGATTCACGCCGACGCTGTAGTTGAACGTCTGGACGATGCGCGCGCCCTGTGCGGAAAGTTCGCGGAGGGCGGCCTTGTCGGCGTCGGAGAGCGCGGTCGTGCCGATCACGATGGAGAGTCCGGCCTTCGCGGCGGCGCGGGCGTTCTCCAGCACGTTACCTGTGCTGAAGTCGATGATGGCGTCGGCGTTCGCGAGCATTTCATCCGTGAGCAAGGCGGAGATCGGCACATTGAGCGCGGCGACTCCGGCGACGGTCCCGGCGTCCTGCCCGATCAGCGGGCTGGCGGGGTATTCGGTCGCGCCGACGAGCTGGAACTCGGGGTTGGCGGCGATGGCGGAGACGAGGGCCTTGCCCATGCGTCCGGCGGAACCTGTGATGATGGTGCGGATCATGCGGAAAACTCCTTAAACGCCTTCGAGCGTGGATTTGTAGGATTGGATGAGGTCGGCAAGCGTGGCGGACGCGATGACTTTGCCGCCGCGCGTGAACACCAGTTCCTGCGCCTCGGTGGTCGTGCCGACACGGGCGAACGTCTGCCCGGCGAGCATCTTTTCGAGCTCGGCGGCGCGTTCGGGGCGGCAGGTCAGGATGAAGCGGGAATTCGACTCGGAGAAGAGCGCCTCGGCGTCGTTCAGGTTTTCGATGCCGGGAAGCTTGTCGAGGTCGATGGTCATGCCGAGACGGCCGCCGATGGCGGACTTGGCCGCGGCGATGGCGAGCCCGCCGAGCGCGGGGGAAATGATCGACGACGGGATGTCGGCCTTGATGACCTCGGCGAGCGCATGGTAAAGCGCGGACGCCTTCGGGACGTCGACTTTCGGGACGTTGTTGCCGACCGCGTCCAGCATGGCGAAGTATTCGCTGCCGCCGAGTTCGGGCTTGGTCTCGCCGAGCACATACACGGCGTCGCCCGCGAACTTGGCGTCGAGGGAAACCGCGTGCGACACGTCGTCGATGCGCGCGATGGTGCTGAAGAGGACCGTCGGCGGGATGGATATCTTGCGGCCGCCGCGCGTGCTGTCGTTCTTCATGCTGTCCTTGCCGGAGATGCAGGGCACCTTGAACGCCTTGGTGCAGTCGTACAGCGCCATGTTCGCGCGAACCAGCTGCGCGAGCTTGTATTCGCCGTCCGGGGTCTTCTCGCTCTGCACGGGGTCGGGCCAGCAGAAGTTGTCGAGGCCGGCGATGTGGTCGGGATCGGCGCCCGCGGCGACGGACCGGCGCACGGCGAGGTCGATGATAGACGCCATCATGTGGTAGGTGTCGATGTCGCTGTAGCGCGGCAGGATGCCGGCGGACAGCACGATGCCTTCCTTCGCGAGAGGTTCGGCGAGCGTGACGGTGGCGTCGGAGGCGACGTCGCGGCAGACGCCCGTGAACGGCTTGATGATGCTGAGGCCCTTCACCTCGTGGTCGTACTGGCGCGCCTTGTATTCGTCGGAGCAGATGTTCAGGCGGCCGATGAGCTTCACGAGGTCGGCGGAAAGGTCGCGGCCGGAGATGACAGGCTCGTCGAAGACCGGGGGCTTCCATTCTGCCTTCAGGTGGAGTTTCGGCAGACCCTCGTGCATGAACTTGATGTCGATGTCGGCCACCACGCGGTCGCCGTAGGTGATGTGGAACTTGCCGGAGTGGTTGAAGCGGCCGAGCACGGTCGCTTCCACGTCGCGGGCCGCGGCGAGCGCCAGGAATTCGTCGAGGCGTTCGGGCGCGACGGCGAAGCTCATGCGTTCCTGCGCCTCGGAGACGAGGATTTCCCACGGCTGGAGGCCGGAGTATTTGAGCGGGGCTTTCGCGAGGTCCATGTCGCAGCCGCCGCAGACGTCCGCCATCTCGCCGACGCTGGAGGAGAGGCCGCCCGCGCCGTTGTCGGTCACGAAGCGGTACAGCAGGCGTTCGCGCGCCTCGTGGATGAAGTCGCTCATGCGCTTCTGGGTGATCGGGTCGCCGATCTGGACCGCCTGCACGGGGCTGTCCTTGTGGAGTTCTTCGCTGGAGAACGTGGCGCCGTGGATGCCGTCCTTGCCGATGCGGCCGCCGGTCATCACGATGTAGTCGCCGGATTCGATGAACTTCTCCCAGCCGTTGCGGTCGCCGACCTTGCGCGGCAGCGTGCCGACCGTGCCGCAGTAGACCAGCGGCTTGCCGATGTAGCGGTCGTCGAAGTATTCCCAGCCCACGGCGTACGGGATGCCGCTCTGGTTGCCGCCGTCGATCACGCCCTTGTGGACGCCGTCGCGGAGGCGGCGCGGATGCAGGAGTCCTTCGGGGACGTTGATCGGGTCGGTGAACGGCGAACCGAGGCAGTAGCCCCACACGTTCAGCAGCAGGTCGGCGCCCTGCCCGGTCCCGAGCGGGTCGCGGTTCACGCCTACGATGCCGGTCATGGCTCCGCCGTAGGGATCGAGCGCGGACGGGCTGTTGTGCGTCTCGGCCTTGTAGACGAGGTCGAAGCGGTCGTTGAAGCGGATCACGCCGGCGTTGTCGGTGAAGACGGACACCAGCCAAGGCACTTCCGCCTGAAGCTCCTTCGTGCTCTTTTTGATGTAGCTCTTGTAGAGCGAGGAGATCGTGATGGTCTTGCCGTCCGGGGTGGTGTAGTCGATGTCGGCGGCGAAGATCTTGTGCTTGCAGTGTTCGCTCCAGGTCTGGGCGAGGACTTCCATTTCCACGTCGGTCGGCTTGCGGCCGAGCTGGCGGAAGTAGCCCTGAATGGACTTCATTTCCTCAAGGCTGAGGGCGAGCGTGCCCTTGTGCGAGAGCTCCATGAGCTGTTCGTCGGAGACTTCCAGGTCGTAATCGCGGACGATGACCTCGCCGAGGCCCTTG
This sequence comes from Victivallales bacterium, assembly GCA_016285335.1. The sequence goes on from JAEEQO010000020.1 coordinate 17,296, forward strand.
ATGACGGGCTTGTTCAGCGGGATGGAGGCGTTCACGAGCTCGTCGCGGGAGAAGACGTCGACCGATTCGATCAGCACGTTCGCGAGGAGGCCCGTGGCGATGCGCTGCGCCTGTTCGCGGGTCATTTCCGGGGAGTCGACCAGATATTCGATCGAGCTGAAGACCTGTTCCTCACGGGAGAGCTTGCGGCCGATGATGTCGCCGATGGCTTCCCATGCCGTGCGTGCCACGTTGTCCGTCACGCCCGGCTTGAAGCCGACGCGGATCAGCCAGGTGTAGTCGAGGTTGGCGGACGGCGTTTCGCCCACGATGCCGTTGCGCGTGACCGGGTCGGCGAGTTCGTGCGCGACCTTGGCGGCCTCGTCCGGCGTGATGTTCGCGGAGATCGTGTAGACGGAGCGGGTGCGGATGCCGCGGACGGGCGGCAGGCCGGGGAGAGCGGCGAGGCGGCGGACGACGCCCTGGCCGCGGGCGTCCTGCCACTGCGGCTTCACCGACATTTCGATGCGATAGTCCATTGAGGTTGTCCTTATCTTGAGGGGTTTGTTTCAAAAATTAATGTAAAGAAAAATATACCTCTGAAACGGCGACTTTTCAAGCCGGAGGCGTGAATCCGGACTTCTTTTTTCGGGCGTTTGCGCGGACCGTCCGGAAAAACTCCTGGAACATCGTCTTGCACTCGTCCTCCATGAACCCGGGGACGACCTCGACGTTGTGGAGCATGCCGGGGAATCCGGTCACGTTCAGCGCGCTCCCGGCGGCGCCGCAGCGCGGATCACGCAGTCCGTAGATCACGCGGCGGATGCGCGAGTTCACCATGGCCCCGGCGCACATGGCGCACGGCTCCTTGGTCACATAGATGTCGATGCCGTCCAGCCGCCAGTCGCCGACGATCTGCGGCAGCGACGCGATCAGCATGAGTTCGGCGTGGGCGGTGGCGTCCTTCAGGAGTTCCACCTGATTCCACGAACGCGCGATGATGAGCCCGTCCTTCACCGCCACGGCTCCGACCGGGACCTCGCCCGCATCGGCGGCTTGCTGGGCACAGCGGAGCGCCGCACGCATGTAGTAATCGTCGCCCAGCAGCGGTTTCAGTTCGCCGTCGTCCCCGGCATCGTTGAACAGGCCGTCACCGGGACCGAAGTCGAAACCGTCCGGCACGGCGGGCGCGGGAAACAGAAGATCGGAGTCGTCACTTCGCATGGACGGCGTCCTCGCGGAACTGTTCGAGGGCGTCCTCGCCGTGGATGGAGCGCATGAGCTTCACGTTCTCCTCGTAGAAGACCTGCGGATCGGGCTGCTGCACCACCTCGCCGTTCGCCTCGTCCATCAGCGTCTTGCGCTTGGCGGGGTCGGAGAGGTAATGGTCCAGATAGCGCACCAGCGTACGCGGCGAAAGCTCCTCGAACTGCTTCTGCCCGAACTCGCTCACGTAGTCGGACGCGATCACGGCCACGAGGTTTTTCGAGGGCTCGCGCAGTCCCTTCGCCGTGAGGAAGTCCAGGATCATTTCCTGGCAGCGGATCTCGTCGAACATCGGGAACTCGCAGCCGCGGCCGCGGCTCGAAATGTTCGCCGGGAACCGCTGGTTCGAGGCGACCGTGATCGTGATGTTCTCCGGCAGGGAGAACGTGCCGCCGACGTTCGCGCGGAAATAGAACCAGTCGGTCGTGGCGGCGTCGATGTCGTCGAAGAACAGCATGAACTTGTGGTTCGGCCATGCGGCGAGCTCGGCGATCAGCGGCTCCAGCCCGGCGGCGATGTCGCCCGGCTGCGGGATGATGAGCGTGATATCCGGGAACGACAGGCTGTAGGCGATGCTCATCTGCGTCTTGCCGAGGCCGGGCAGGCTCGAAATGAGGAGCGGCAGATTGCTGCGCCCCTCGGAAAATGCCTTGAAATGCTCCTGGAACATCCGGCGCACGGACTGGTAGCCGTAGAAGTCCTCCGCGCGGCGGATCGAGGGGAGCGTGAGCGGCACGAACGCGCCGTCCACGTGGCGGAAGATGCGGCTGTGCGCGAACGGATCGTCCGCGGACATCTTCGCAAGCTCCAGCGCGACCGCGGCGGGCTTCATCCGCAGGAACACGCTCTGCGCGGATTCGAGCTTGAGCACGGACGGACGCAGACGCGACACCGCGCCTTCGGGCGCCGCGCCGGAACGTTCCGCGAGCAGTTTGCAGTAGGCGGGAATCAGGTCTTTCAGAAGTTGCGCCAGGCGCACCGCGTGATCGTAGAAGAACGCGGCGTCGGAACCCGGCGCAAAGCCCGCGGGCGCTTTGAGGTGCGGATCGCGGGGGGACAGCACGGACAACCGTTCGAACAGCATCTTGTCAAGCTGGCGGCTGAACGGGAACGAGGTGCAGGATGCGGCGAGCAGGTTCAGCGCGTCGACAGAATCGGTTGCGCCGTCCGGGGGCGCTTCAAAGAGGCTGACGGATCCGGGTGCGCCATGATGCGCCGGATCGTTCGGCGGCAGACCGTGCAACGGCTTCGTGAGCTTTGTCCGGACGGCCTTCGAGGACGAATGCCCGTGCTCACAGTCGACTTCTATGGCGGAGAGCGCCGCTCCGAGCCGGGCGGCAAACGTCCCGGCCGCGGGGGCTTCTCCCGTGAAAAACACATGAAACGATGCTTCCGCGGCGCGGCACGCCATCAGAAGCTCGGTCGATCCGGTTCCGGTTGTCATTTCCGCACGCCTCCTTCCCGGTTGAAATGGGTTGCAGGCGGCCGGCGGTTCAGCCGCCTTGCATGGGAACGCCCGGCTTACGACAGCGGGGCGGTGAAATCTTTTTGAGCACGCGCCAGCTCGAACGCGCGGCCGGCGCGGAAGATGCGTTTCTCCTCCATGGCCGGGGCGATGAGCTGGATTCCGACGGGCAGTCCGGTGCCGGGGTCGATCGCGGCGGGCACGCTCAGGCCGCAGTCGCCGCTCAGGTTCAGCGCCGTGGTGAACACGTCGGAGAGGTACATCTGCAGCGGGTCGGTCTTCGCGCCGAAGTGGAATGCGGGCGCGGGAGTGACCGGGGTCAGCAGGAAATCGCAGAGCTTGTAGGCTTCCTGGAAGTCGCGGCGGAGCAGCGTGCGGACCTTCTGCGCCCGCAGGTAATAGGCATCATAGTAGCCGCTGCTGAGCACGTAGGTGCCGAGCATGATGCGGCGCAGCACTTCGTTGCCGAATCCTTCGCCGCGCGATTTCTCGTAGGTCGAATTGATGTCGGTGGCGTTCGGGCTGCGGTAGCCGTAGCGGATGCCGTCGAACCGCGCGAGGTTCGCGCTCGCTTCGGCCGTGGCGATGATGTAGTAGCACGCCATGGAATACTTCGTGTGCGGGAGCGAAACGTCCACGAAGGTCGCGCCGAGGGAACGGAACACCTCAATGGAGTCGTTCATGATCGCCTTGACGGCGGGGTCCATACCCTCAAGCTCGTAGTATTCCTTCGGCAGGCCGATCTTCACGCCGTCGAGGCGCGGATTCTGTTCGAACGCCTCGAGGTCGGCGGCGAAGTTTTCCGGTTCCTGCGGCAGGCTCGTGGAATCCTTCTCGTCATGCGCGGCGATCAGGTCGAGGATGGCGGCGGCGTCCCACACGGTGCGGGACAACGGGCCGATCTGGTCGAGCGAGGAAGCGAACGCCACGAGTCCGTTGCGGGAGACGCGTCCGTAGGTCGGTTTCAGGCCGACCACGCCGCAGAACGCCGCGGGCTGGCGGATGGAGCCGCCGGTGTCGGACCCGAGCGCGGCGACCGTTTCAAGCGCGGCCACGGATGCGGCGGAACCGCCCGAGGAGCCGCCCGGCACGCAGTCGAGGTCCCACGGGTTCGCGGTGCGCTGGTAGGCGCTGTTCTCGCAGGAGGACCCCATGGCGAACTCGTCCATGTTGGCGCGGCCGAGCAGGACGCACCCGGCGGCTTTCAGCTTGCCGGTCACGAAGGAATCATACGGGGAAACAAAGCCCTTCAGGATCTTCGAGGCGCAGGAGCATTGTTCGTCCTTCGTGCAGATGTTGTCCTTCAGCGTGATCGGCACGCCGTCGAACGGGCTCAGCGGGGCCCCGGCGGCGCGGCGGGAGTCGGACGCGACGGCCTGCACCATGACTGCCCCCGCGTTCACGGCGAGGAGCGCTCGGACCTTCGGCTCGACCGCCTGAATGCGTTCGAGAAAGGCCGTGCAGAGCGCGGCGGAATTGGTGCGGCCGTCGGCGAGGGCGGCCGCGGCTTCGCGGAGCGAGAGCCTGATGAGTTCGGTGTTCGTCATCATGCGATGCCCTCCCCCGGAAGGACCTGCGGGACCTTCACGAGTTCGTCTTCGATCAGGGCGGGCGCGTTGGCGAGCATCTCCTCGCGCGGGAAAGGCTCGGACGGCACGTCGTCGCGGAGCACGTTGGTGCGGGCGACGGCGTGCGCGGTGGGCTCGATGCCGGAGACGTCAAGTTCAGCGAGCATTTCGACATAGCCGACGATCTGCTCCATTTCGGATTGCAGACGCGGGATCATGTCCTGAGGCAGACTCAGGCGCGCCAGCGAGGCGACCTGAGCCACGTCGATTTTGGTTCCCTGT
>JAEEQO010000217.1 GCA_016285335.1 Victivallales bacterium
TCGGCGTCGAGCGTCTGGGAGCGGAGCGCCTGCAACCGGGTGTTCGGGTGCTGGATGAGGTCGTAGACCACGGTCTTCAGCGCGGGCATGATGCCGAGGCGCTTGCCGTAGTATTTTTCGAACCGCTTGAAGACCACGCGCTTGCCCTTCTCCCAGCTGTCGAACTGGTACGGGCCGCAGCCGACGATGATGCGGTTGCGCACGTGGTCGTCGTTGAACTTCACGCCGTCGAACGGCCCGTCGTAGGCGTGGTAGAAATGGCGGGGCAGCGGACTGAGCGTGAGGGTGATCTCCTCGGAGAGGATGTACGGGCGCTCCCACACGACCTCGAATTCATAGTCGTTGATCACGTTGACCTGCTTCAGGTCGGCAAGATAGCTCCGCAGCGGGGCGGCGTTCACCGTTTCGTCCTTGATCACGTCCACGTAGAACTTGAAGTCCTCCGCCGTGACCTCGACGTTCTCCCATTTCTTCCCGGTCACCGGGTCGGTGAAATCATGCCACAGGATGCCCTTTCTGAGCTTGATGCGGTAGGTCAGCTTGTCGTCGGAGAGCGTCCAGGACTCCGCCATGCGCGGCACGAACCGGTCGATGTCCTTCATGTGGCGTTCCGCGAGCGTGTCGCAGGTGAGCCCCCAGAAATCCGACACCGTCGCGTCGTTGTTGATCAGCATGTTCATGTTGCCCGTGTCCGACGTGATCGCGCCGATGAAGCGGCCGCCCTGCTCGGCCTTCGGGTCGTAGAACTCCGCGTTGCCCGCCGGAGGCTCGTTGATGGCCGCGGCATTGCCGGAGCCGGACGCAACGAAACCGCCGCCCGCCGAAAGACGGTCAATGCGGTCGGAGAGGTCGGCGACGGCTTTCGTGAGCTGTTCGGTCTGGAACCGCTGGCGGTCGATGGCAGTCACGACGCCCGCGCCGATGACCGCGAGGACGATGAGGCACAGAAAAAGAAGGATGGGCGTGAGAAATGATCTGTTCTGCATGGGACGGGTTTGAGGTTAAGGGTCACTTCTTGTGGGTGAACGTCTTGCCGAAGCCGTATTTGGTCTTCGCCTTGTTGTATTCCGCGCGGGCCTCGGCCTCGCCTTCCATCATGGCGGCGATGCGGTCGGAGTCGCACGGGTGCGTCGACAGGATGGCGTCGAGCTTGCTGGAACCTTCCGCGTTGTTGGTGAAGCGTTTCCAGAACGTGTAGGACGCGCTCGGATCGTAACCTGCGCGTGCCATCAGGATGAGCCCGATGGCGTCGGCCTCCGATTCGTTGCTGCGGCTGTACGGCAGCATGATGCCGATCTCGGTGCCCGTGCCGTAGATCGCGTCGAGCGTCTCGTTTTCGAAGAGCATCGAAACGAGGACGGCGCCGACGGACTGGACGATGGTGCGTGACATGCGCTCGCCGCCGTGGCGCGCGATGGCGTGCCCGATCTCGTGCCCGACCACGAATGCCAGCTCGGCTTCGTTGTTCATGTAGTCCATGAGGCCGGTGTAGACCGCCACCTTGCCGCCGGGCAGGCAGAACGCGTTCTGGATCTCGGAATCCAGCACCGTGAACTCCCACTCGAAATCCTGCGTGTCGCCCACCTCGTTCGCGACCGCCTTGATCGCGTTGCCGCAGCGTTCCAGCGCGGCGGTGTATTCCGCGTTCGTGCTCACCGGATACTCCTGCTTGTATTCCTCGTAGGACTCCGCGCCCAGGCTGTTCTCGTAGGATTCGGTCGTCAGCAGGAACTGCGAACGCCCCGTGAGCGGGACGCTGCGGCAGCTGCAGAGGCCGCAGGTCAGGACGAGGAAGAAGAGGACCAGGCCGGAACGGATGTAGCGGGAAAGAATGGCGGATGTCATATTGTTTCGCTCCTTGATGGATGGCATGTCAAAGCGGATTCGTGCTCGTTCGGGCGGATGCCCCGCGGCAATCATCCATAAAAAATATGGCGCACGCGGACAACGCATCCATAAATATACCGCTTTTCCGCCTATCTTTCAAATCATTTCCGCAAAAAAGTCCGAACGGAAGACCCGGAAGATGCCGGGATCCGCGGAATCCGGGCAAACAAAACCCTCCGATCGGGAAAGAGCGGAGGGTTCGACAAGTTCGGGATGAGGTTTATGTCACGCGAGCAGGCCGGACGCGGCGGACGATGCCTTTTCGAGCTCGCCGGAATCGGCAAGTCCGAGGGCGCTGCCCTCGCACGTCGCGACCGTCTCCACGGGGATCGGGTCGTACGGAAGCACCTTGCAGATGGGATAAGCGCAGTACCAGACGCCGTCATCCTCGCCCTGAGGCTCCGGCATGGTGAGCTCGCCCCAGTCGCCGTCGTCTTCCGTTTCGAAGAACTCGCTTGCGGCCATATTGAGGGAAAGGTCGTAGTACGCGCTGCCGCCCTGCCCCGCATTCGTCGACTGCACGGAGATGTAGTATTCGCCGGCGTCGAGCTGAAGCGCCTTTGTCGCCGCGGCATACTGTCCGGCCGCCTTGTTCCACGCGAGCGCGGTCGTCTGGAGCGTCTTCAGCGAATACGTGCCGTTCTTCGCCTGGACGAGTTCATAGATCGTGAACGTCGCCGCATCGGTCGCATTGAGGCTGAAGCTCAGTTTCGCGTCGCTGAACGTCGTGAACCGCATGTAGTCGACCGCATCGCCGAAGCCGACCCAGCCGGACGTAAGATCGGACGTGTATTCGTCCACGATGCCGATGTCGCCGACTTCGCCGTATTCGCCCGACTCCTTGAGGTCGGTCCAGTCGTCCCAGTTGTCGCCGTCCGTGAAGAACGTGCATTCCGGCGTATTGAGGTTGATGTTGTAGTACGCGCTGCCGCCCTTGGCCGCGTTCGTCGACTGCATGGAGAAATAGTAGTCGCCGCCTTCGAGCAGGAGCCCCTTCGTCGTCGCGACGTATTTCCCGGCCGCCTTGTCCCAGGTCAGCGCGGTCGTCTGAAGCGCCTTCAGCGAGTACGTGCCGTTTTTGTCCTGCACGAGCTGGTAGATCGTAAACGTCGCCGCGTCGGTCGCGTCGAGCGTGAAGCTCACCTCCGCCGCGCTGTAAAGATAGAAGCCCATATAGTCAACAGCGTCGCCGTAGCCGACCCAGTCGCCGACGACCAGCTCGGACGTGTATTCGTCGAGCGCGCCGGCGTACCCGACTTCGCCGGATCCGCCTTCGGTCTTCAGGTCGGTCCAGTCGTCGCCGTTGTAGCCGTCCGTGTAGAACGTGCATTCGGGCGTGTTCAGGTTCACGTTGTAGTTGGCGCCGCCGCCCTGCGGAGCGGTCGTGGACTGCATGGAGAAGTAATAGTCGCCCGCCTCGAGCAGAAGCCCCTTCGTCGTCGCGACGTACAGCCCGGTCGACTTGTCGAATTTGAGCGCGGACGTCTGGATCGCGGTCAGCGAATACGTGCCGTTTTTCGCCTGCACGAGACGGTAGACCGTAAACGTCGCAGCGTCGGTCGCGTCGAGCGAGAAGCTGATCTCCGCCGCCGTATCGAGCGAGAATCCGGCATAGTCGACGGCGTCGCCGAAGCCGACCCAGCCGGAAATCAGGCCTTCACTGTATTCGCCGAGCCAGCCGACATAGCCGACCATGCCGTACGCGCCTTCGGTCTTCAGGTCGGTCCAGTCGTCGTAATTGTCGCCCTTCGTGTAGAAGAAGCTTTCTTCGTTGTTGAGGGAAAGCGTGTAGGACGCGCCGCCCTTCGAGACATCGGTCGCCTGCACGGAGACGTAATATTCGCCGGCTTCGAGCAGAAGCCCCTTCGTCGTCGCGCCGTACGCCCCGGACTGTTTGTCCAGCGTGAGGGAAGTCGTCTGGAGCGTTTCCAGAGAGTATTTGCCGTTCTTGCCCAGCACGAGCCGGTAGATCGTGAACTTTGCAGCGGCGTCGGCGTCGAGATTGAAGCTGACTTTCGCGCCGTTGAACAGGGTGATCCGCGCATAGTCGGCGTCCTCGCATCCGGTCCAGTCGCTGTAGATTTCTTCGGAATACTCGTCGATCAGCCCGAAGTCGCCCACCGAGCCGTCGGGTCCGAGCTCCGCGAGGTCGCTCCAGCTGTCGCTGTCGTCGACGGGGTAGAACTCGCTCTTTTCCGGGTTGAGGCACACGCTGTAGGTCGCGCTGCCGCCCTGGTCCGCATTGGTCGATTTGACGCAGATGTAATAGTCGCCGCGGGCCAGCTGAAGCGCCTTCGTGACCGCCTCGTAGTATTCCATTTCGCGGTCCCATGCCAGCGTGGTCGACTGGAGCTCCTTCAGCGAATACGTGCCGTTTTTGTCCTGCACGAGCTGGTAGATGCCGAACTTCACCGCGTCGGAAGCGTCGACCATGAAACTCAGTTTCGCCGCCGCATCCAGCGAGAAGTGCATGTAGTCGACCGCGTCGCCGCAGCCCACCCA
>JAEEQO010000021.1 GCA_016285335.1 Victivallales bacterium
AAGTATTATACGGCTCAGGCTGCATTGACGTTCACAGCTCCCGTCACCACACTGCTGGACGCCGCCAAGAACAAGAAGGGAATCTCTGCGGAGCAGCAGGCGGAAATCACGCGGATTGCAAAAATGCTTGATTCCTATTTCGACCAGTATATCCAGTACTGGGGGACGTTCACGGACAAGATTACGGTCAGCTTCGCCTCCTGGACGGAGTTCCGGGAGGAAAGCCGGACCCGGAAAGCCTACCAGACGAACACCCTGCTCCTTGCTTCGTACGTCCAATGCCGTGACAACATCCAGCAGATACCGGACCAGGTCCTTTCGGAAGCCGTGGCCGCAAAGAAGAAACAGGCGATCGCGCTCCTGAACACCCGGATCCAGATCCTGTCGCCGGATTTCGCCCAGAGCTGCGCCAACGTCTGCAACGCCTGGGCCACGCTGCCGAAGGAAGCGGACGCGGCATTCGGGATCCTGCAGGGCCTGTCCCTGAAACAGCTGAGGACCGACTATCTGCTGGTCTTCGGCGAGGGTGCAAAAGGCGACATCCCGTGGTGGAGCAACTGGATGAAGGCCGGCATGTCTCTGCTGTTCCGGGATGCGAAGGAACAGCTCTACAAGCAGTTTGAAAACTACCGTCCCAAGCTCTTTTCGTTCCCGCTCTGCAAGGATGCCCCGTATACGACGATCCTGAACGAAGCGGAACTGCTGGACGTTTCCCAGTATCTGGCCGCTCTGGGCTGCCCCGTGCCGAGTTCGGACGCTCCGGACCAGAAGGACGGAGCCGCGGAGGAAAACAAAGACAAAGCTCCCGCCGCGGAGGAGAAAAAGCAGGATACACCCGGCAAGGATCAGGTCGCGCCCGAAAAGGAACAGGCGGAAAAGGATGCCCTGGAACAGCTTTTCGGGAAAGACATGGAATCTCTGAAAGAATGGACCACATGGGGCGGAAAGATCCAGACGCTGCTGGACGGCCTGGCAAACAAGGTCAAACCGTTGACGTACACGCTGACGATCCCGTCCGAAGCCGTGCAGAAGAATCTCACGGCGAAAATGGAACGCCCCCTGCCGCTGGCGATCTACCGCTTCCCGTATATCCGGGCGTCGAATCAGACCAACGGGACGGAGACCGCGCAGTTCCATCTGAACGGGGATGAAATCCCGAAACTTCTTTCCGGGCTGGTCTCCGATCCGTCCCTGAAACTCGAATTCAGCAGCTTCTCCGCGGATTCCGCGCCGGACTGCACCAGTACGTTCGAAGGAGACTGGGCGGTCCTGAAGCTGTATCTTTCCGACGATTCCGGTTTTGACCCGAAGACCAAGAAGGCTTTCTCCGCCCTGATCCTTCAGGACGACACGGGAAAATCCTATGTCCTCTGGATCGGATTCGAGTTCAACAAGGCGATCCCGCTTCCGTCCGAATGGCCCAGCGCGGACAACTGCCCCGACTTTTCCCAGGCGCAGACCGCCGCCCGGAAAAAGCCCCTGACCGCCCAGCAGTGGAGTCAGGAAATCAGGAAGGCCGGGACCGGCGACGCCGGATACGACAAGCTCCTGGAGATGGTCCGCACGTATCCCGCCGATCTTTTCCCGGTCTGCAAGATCGTCACCGACGGCAGCCCGGAGACGGGCCTGCTCGAAACGCCCTATCTGGAGGTCGTCTCACCGAACGATACGGTTCGCATTCCGGTCCTGGTCCCCGGGAAGACGATCCCCCTGGATTTGAACGTAACGCGTTATGAACTCCGGCTGTATCGTTTTTCCGACGACAGGGAGCCTGTTTCCTCGGCCACAATCAACGGTCCGCATGCTCTGCTGCGGATGCTGACGGGAGAGAACGGGAAGCTCGATAAGGACGTGTTGACGGTCCCGGTGCCCATGAATCCCGCCGACGGGAGCAAGCCGACGAATCTGAACCTGCGGATCCAGATCGGCAGCCGCTGACCCGAAAACAGGAAAAGAATAAAAGAAACGACCGGTCTCTGCTGACTGATGCGGGACCGGTCGATTTTTTGGCAGGTTATTCAAACCTGTTCATTCGAACTTGTAAATGAACTTGCCGTCCTTCGCGTCAAACGAGATCTTCTTCAGGACGCGGCCGTCCATGGTCTTCCGCAGGAACTCCGCGCTGATTTCCGGCAGCAGTTCGTTGTTGACTACGGCATCGATCAGACGTGCGCCCGATTCCAGGTTGTTGCAGCGGCGGAGGATTTCATCGCGGACCGCGTCGTTGTACTCGAATCCGGCCTTGTAGTTCTCCGCGACGCGTTTGCGGATCTTGTTCAACTTCAGGTCCACGATGTTTCTGAGGACCTTTTTGCCGAGCGGATAATACGGCACGATCGAGAGGCGGCCGAGGAGCGCCGCCGGGAATCTCTTCAGCATGGCGGGGCGGACGGCCTGTTCGAGCGTCCGCACATCCGGGAGATGATCCTCGTCCTGGCACAGGTCCATGATCGCCTGATCGCCGACGTTGGTCGTCAGGATGATGACCGTGTTGCGGAAATTGATGACGCGGCCCGAACCGTCTTCCATCTGGCCTTTATCGAAGACCTGGAAGAAGATCTCGTGAACGTCCGGGTGCGCCTTCTCGACTTCGTCCAGCAGGACGACGCTGTACGGTTTCCTGCGGACGGCTTCGGTCAGGACGCCGCCTTCGCCGTACCCGACATAGCCGGGAGGCGCGCCTTTGAGCGTGGAAACCGTGTGCGCTTCCTGGAATTCGCTCATATTGATGGTGACGATGTTGGTCTCGCTGCCGTAAACCTGTTCCGCCAGGGCCAGCGCGGTTTCCGTTTTGCCGACGCCGCTGGGCCCTGCAAGCATGATGACGGCGATCGGACGGTTCGGATCCGCGAGATTGGCCCGGGAGGTCGTGATCCGCCTTGCGATGATGTCCAGACCGTGTTTCTGCCCCATCACGCGCTTGTTCATCTCTTCGCTCAGACTCAGGATGGAACTGATCTCGTTCCGGGCCATGCGTCCGAGCGGGATCCCGGTCCACTCGGAGATGATGCAGTTGACGGACTGCGCACCGACGAGCGGAAGGACGAGCGGGTTTTCACCCTGAACCTTCTGAAGTTCTTCCTGTTTCTTCCGGATGGCGGTCCGGGTCTTTTTGTTTTCCGGGTCCTGACAGACTTTCTCGCGAAGCTCCAGGAACTCTTTCGCAAGCGCCTTTTCCTTGTTCAGTTTGTCGTTCAGTTCATCCTGTTTCTTCTGTTCGTCCGCGAGCTGGGAAGCGATTTTCTTCAGCTTGTCGGCGTGGTCCGTCCCGGCATTCTGTTCGCGGGTCAGGATGTCCTGTTCCAGCTTCAGCGCGTCAATGCGATGACGGGTGTATTCGAGCTCGGCCGGTTCCGAACTCTGGCTCAACGCGACGCGGGCGCACGCGGTGTCCAGGATGCTGACGGCCTTGTCCGGCAGAAGACGGGCGGGGATATAACGCCGGGACTGCTTGACGGCCGCCTCGATCGCTTCGTCCAGGATGCAGACATGATGATGTCCTTCGAGCTTCGCCGTGACGCCCCGGAGCATTTGGATCGCCTTCGGATCGTCCGGTTCGTCGATCAGGATGTTCTGGAACCGGCGGGCGAGGGCGGGATCCTTCTCGAAATACTTGGTGTATTCCATCCATGTGGTGGCGGCGATGCAGCGGAGTTCTCCGCGAGCCAGAGCGGGCTTCAGGAGATTCGCGGCGTCGTTCTGTCCTGCCGCGCCGCCCGCGCCGATCAGGGTGTGCGCCTCGTCGATGAACAGGATGATCGGCACTTCCGAGCTTCGGACCTCTTCGATGACCTGTTTCAGACGGTTTTCGAACTCACCCTTCATGCTCGCGCCCGCCTGCAGGAGCCCCACGTCCAGAGACCGGAGCACGGTCCCCTTCAGGCAATCGGGCACTTCTCCCGCGGCAAGGCGTTGCGCGAAGCCCTCCACGACCGCGGTCTTGCCGACGCCCGCTTCGCCCGTGATGATCGGGTTGTTCTGGCGGCGGCGCAACAGAATGTCGATGATCTTGCGGATTTCCTCGTCGCGGCCGACGATGGGGTCCGATTCTCCTTCCCGCGCCTTTTCCGTCATGTCGATCGTATAAAGCCGGAGCGCCTCGTTCTTCCCCATCGCCGGGGAAGACATCATCTGTCCGGCCTGACCGGTGGCGGCATTCTCTCCCGCGGGAGTGACGACGCTGATCTCGGCGGAAGCCTGCGTGATGTCCTTGAAATTCTCCTGCAGGAGGTCCGCGTTGATCTTGGTAAACTCTTTGCTCATGTCCAGCAGACAGCGGGAGAGTTCCTGGTGATTCCGCAATGCGATCAGAAGGTGTCCCGTGCGGATCGCGGGTTCGTTGAACACCAGCGACGTGATCATCCAGGCTTCCTTGATGGCGATTTCAATGCTGTTGGCGAAGTCGGAAATGCTGCTGGCGCCCCGCGGCAGGCGATCCATGGCATTTGTGAGATCTTTCGCAAGTTTCGCCTGATCAATCTCAAAATGGTCGATCGCGCAGTGGAAATCGGTGTTGTCGGACAGCACGATCTGGTTGACCCAGTGCACCAGTTCGACATAGGGATTGCCGCGGGTCTTGCAAAGGATCGTGGCGCTTTCCATCGCCTGGTAGGCGGTACGGTCGAGCTTGCTGAACATCTGAATGCGTTTTAATTTTGCCATGGGGATATCCCTGTTTGGTGGACTCTGAACTCAAGTAAAGAAAAAAAAAGAGCCGGAAAACCTGTTCCGGCTCTGCTGTCGAAAAGATCAGCTGTTGGAGATCTGATCGAAGGAGGCTTCGATCGCGCCGTCCTTGGTGTTGTCTTCCTTGATCGGGGTGACCTTCCAGGTGATCTTCCCGGCGACGAGATCGACTTCCTCGACGGGTTCCGCATCGGCGGCTTCGGAAGCGCGGATGGTCTTGATCTCCGCTCTGGCGATCTTCACGTTTTCGAGCTTGACCTCGAGCGTGACGACCTGAGCGCCGGCGATCGCACGGCAGACGTTGAACTCGACCTTGGCGACCTTCTGCCCGTTCATGCAGAACTGCTGCAGTTTCGGGGTGGCCTTGTCCACGAGGTGCGTGAAGGAGAAGGGGAGGAACTCGCCTCTTCCGGCGACGTCGGCACCGCGGGCCAGCGTCACACTCTGCTTGCTGCCGAAATCAAAATCCGTGACTTCAATCCACTTTCCGTGGTTCTTGTCCGCAGACTGTCCGTCGATTCCGTCGATTTTGATGAAGAAATCCTGTGCCATTTTTCAAGCCTTTCCTTAGGTTGGGTTAAATTATTTCGCGCTGGGGACCTTGCTGACGAGACGAAGAGACGTCGTAAGGCCTTCCAGCTGGTAATGCGGACGCAGATAGAACTTGGCGTTGTAGTAGCCGGGCTGTCCTTCTACTTCTTCGATTTCGACCTTCGCTTCCGCGAGAGGATATTTCGCCTTCACTTCATCGGATGCGTTCGGATCGCTGGTCACGTAATTGGAGATCCAGTCGCTCAGCCAGCGCTGCATGTCGGCGGCTTCCTTGAAGGAACCGATTTTGTCGCGGACGATGCACTTCAGGTAGTGGGCGAAACGGCAGGTCGCGAAAATATAGGGCAGACGGGCGGAAAGATTGGCATTCGCCGTTGCATCGGGATTGTCGTATTCCATCGGCTTGTTGACGGTCTGGCCGCCGAGGAACACCGCATAGTCCGTGTTCTTCCAGTGGCAGAGCGGCAGGAAACCGTTCTTGGAGAGTTCGGCCTCGCGGCGGTCGGTGATCGCGATCTCGGTCGGGCACTTCATCGCCTTTCCGCCGTCGTCGGTCGGGAAGACGTGGGTCGGAAGACCTTCGACCGCGCCGCCGGATTCCACGCCGCGGATGCGGGCGCACCAGCCGTACTGCGTGAAGGAACGGTTGATGTTGGTGCCCATGGCAAATGCGGCATTCATCCAGGTGTACTTTTCGCTGGCGCCCGCGCCGGTGTCCTCTTCGAAATTGAATTCTTCGACCGGGTTGGTCGTGGCGCCGTAGGGCATGCGGCTGAGCACGCGGGGCATGGTCAGCGCGACGTAACGGCTGTCTTCCGACTCGCGGAAGCTTCTCCAGGCAGCATATTCCGGCGTGGAGAAGATCTTGGTGAGGTCGCGCGGATTGGAGAGATCCTGCCAGGAATCCATGTTCATGATGGACGGCGCGGCCGCGGAAATGAACGGCATGTGGGCCGCGGCGGAAATCTGGGCCATGCCTTTGAGGATTTCGAGGTCCGGAGCCGTATGATTAAAATAATAGTCGCCGATGAGGCAACCGAACGGTTCGCCGCCGGCGGTGCCGTATTCATCTTCGTAGAGGCGCTTGAAGATCGGGCTCTGATCCCAGGCCGTGCCTTTGTATTTCTTCAGTGTCTTGGCGAGGTCCTTCTTGGAAACGTTCATCACGCGGATCTTCATGTTTTCGCTGGTCTCGGTATTGTTCACGAGATAGCTCAGGCCGCGCCACGAACTCTCAAGTTCCTGGAATTTGTCATTGTGAATGATCAGATTGACCTGGGCGCTGAGCTTCTTGTCCAGCTCCGCGATGATGCCTTCGATGGTCTTGACCGCATTGTCGGAAACGAGATTGGCATTTTCGAGCGCCTGACCGACAAGCGTTTTCACCGCGCTCTGGACCGCCAGATTGGCCTCGTCGGATTTCGGCTTGAACTCCTGGTTCAGAAGTTTCTCGAAATCGGACATCTCAACGGTTTCGGCCTTGAGATCCTGAACGGTAAGTTTGTTTGCATCAGCCATGATCGTCATTCTCCTTTCTCTTTCTTGTCCGTGACTTCCTTCGCTTTCGCAGACAGAGCCTTGAGCAGGGCGGGATCTTCCAGGATCTTGTTCAGGAGATCTTCCGCGCCGGACTTGCCGTCCATGTAGGAAAGCAGATTGGCGAGTTCCTGACGGGCCTTGAGAAGCTCCTTCAGGCCCTCAACTTTTTCCGCGACCTTGGCCGGAGAAAAATCGTCCAGGCTTTCGAACGTCATGTCGACGGCGATGTTGCCTTCGCCGGAAATCACGTTCGGCACCTGCATGGTCACGCGGGGCTTCATGCTTTTCAGACGGTCGTCGAAATTGTCGCAGTCGATCTCCACGAACTTGCGGTCATCGACTTTGGGCAGCGGTTCCGCGGGGTTGCCGGACAAGTCAGCCATGACGCCCGTTACGAATGGCAGGTTGACTTTTTTCTCAGCCCCATACAGTTCCACGTCGTACTCGACCTGGACTCGCGGAGCGCGGTTGTTTCCGATAAACTTCTGTCCGCTCTTCTTTGCCATAGTTTTTCTCCTGGGTTATTTGAGAGGTTTAGGATAGTTCATTCTTCGCCGGAATCGGGCTTGACGCCGAAGATTTCCCGGCCTTTTTCCAGTGCGTTCGGTTCGACGTCGCCGAGCAGATCCAGAAACGACATGTTCGCCATCCGGATCGCGCGGTTGACCAGCAACGGGACAGGATTGGTCGGTTCCGCCGACTGGAAATACTCCGCGCCTTTTTTCAGCATCAGCATCGCTTCCGCCCGGTTGGACGGCACAAACGAATTCAAATCGAAAAAGGCATTGGCGGAACGGTTCGCCGCCCGGGCCGGTGCGGGATCGTCCGGGCCGGAAGCGTTCTCCGACTCCTGAGCCGTGTCCTGCACCAGCAGGTAGGTCTCGTAGAATTTCTGAAGCGTATCGAGCTCATCCGTCAGGGAAGAGAAGGACAGGCCGCCGTCCGAAATGAATCCGTTGACCGTCTCCTCGATATGGTTCAGCTGGGCTTTGATCCTGGTTACGAGGTCTTTGCCCTGCTGCATTTCGACGACCGGGACGGACCTCATTTCACCCTGAAACAGGACAGGATCGACTTTTTCTTCGCTGACATCCAGCTCGCCGTTGACGATCAGGAGATCCCGGAGCGTGTATTTCTTTCCTTCGATCAGCCTGAGCATCCTGAACTTGCTGATAAACATCATGGGGTCGCTGTAGGAGCGTGGCGGCGGCGCGATCATCGCGAAAATATTCAACCGCTCCGTTGGATCGTTGTTGTCGTCCGCATCCAGGAGAGGATAGAAATTCTCCCAGTGCTTTTCGACAAGATATTCCAGCACGGCAAGCGCGTCGGACAACCCTTTTAATCCGTCAAGGGAGAACTCCGCGATGCACAGGTAAATCGCGACACGGAGATCGCGGGTCGTTTCCCACAGCTTGAGGCAGGCGTTGCGGAGGCCGTGCCAGTCCGGGTCGGTTCCCTCGATGATGGAATCGCCCATGGCACTGGCCGGTTTTCCCATCGCCAGTTCATCCAGCTGAAGATAAAGCTGGTTGTATTCTTCCAGGGTTCCGGCTGGATGATCACCGGACACGGGAACAAGCATTTTTTCAAGATCCAGCATTCATTCAGCCCCTGCTTCAGTTCGTTGAGAGTCCCCTTGCCCGAACTCATTTTGAGGAGACGGACGAGATGCAAACCTTATTAATGACGATAATATACCAAGCAAGGCGAAAAAAGTCAAGAGAAAAAATAGGTTTTTCGGTCATTTTTTAAAAAATTTAAAAGAAGACACTCCCTGAACAGATTGGCTATGTGGAATCATTGGTCAAGACCTTCAAAACAGAATGGCTCGTATGGCATTTATTATTTTCCCATCCCCCACGACAGCACATCACCCCAAGCCACCACCAGCGCAGTGCGCCGATGAACTCACCCATCAGTCCCCTCGCCTCGCATAATTCTTCTTCCGCAGCCCCAGGAACTTCCTCTGCTCGTTCCAGTCGACGGGCAGACGATGGGAGAAGATTTTTTTTGACGGAGAAGTCAAACGCGGGTGGGTCGCTCATGATCTCCTCGACAATGTCCGGCGCGAGGTTGACCATGCTCAGGGTTTTGTAGAAGAGGGAACGATCCATTGACTCATCCTTGGCCAATGCTCGGCCAACTGGCTCTGCAAGGAATCCGTAGGCCATTTTTTTCTGCGACAGGGCGCAAGAAGTGGTCTTCGAGGAATCCGGCAAGGGGATGCTCGCCAGTCTGTAATCGAGCTGGGACATTTGGGACGTGTTTTTAAAAAACCTACGCATAGGCGAGAAATAGACAGTTTGTTGTTCTTGTAGCAGAAAAACGATATAAAAGAGACTTCCGGTTTTGCGTCCCAGACGTCCCACGGTGCATTGCATTACGGAACTGACGGATGAATTCGCTCAATGTCATCTGCATTAGGATGAGTGCGCGGAGAAGCTTGAAAAATCTTACCGAATGAAAAACAAAAATATTACCGAATGAAACTTGAAAATCTTACCGAATGTGCTATGTTATTACATGATACACAACAAAATTGAAAGGAGAGCACAATGCATCGAGATGATTACAAGCCGCGTCTTGTGGACCGACAGGTCGAAGAGTATCTGTCGGCTATGGGAGCCGTTGTCATAGAGGGGCCCAAGTGGTGCGGGAAGACCTGGACGTCTTCCCAGCATTGCCGAAGCGAGTTCATGACGGGAAGCCCCGAGGGCAATTTTCAGAATAAGCAGTTGGCGGAGCTCTCCCCGGAGACTGTGCTTGTCGGTGAAACGCCGCGAATGCTGGACGAATGGCAGGAGGTCCCCGCTCTTTGGGATGCTGTCCGAGCCGAGGTTGACAAACGCAACGCGAAAGGGCAATTCATTTTGACCGGGTCCGCAACGCCGAACCGCAAGGGGATTCTTCACAGCGGAGCGGGCAGAATCGGCAGGATTCGGATGCGTCCGATGTCGCTGTACGAGTCCGGCGCATCCTCCGGCAAAGTGTCGTTATTGTCGTTTTTCGAGGGCGGTTTCACGCCTTGCCTGAACGGGGAGATTTCAATCCAGTATTTGGCGGAGCTGATTGTTCGCGGCGGCTGGCCCGGTAACCTTGATACCCCGGACTCCGCAGCCGGAATCATTGCTGGGGAGTACATCAGGGCGTTGCTGGAAAATGACGTCTACCGCCTTGATGAAAAGAAACGCGACCCCCACAAGATGAACTTGCTTCTGCGATCCCTGGCGAGGAACGAAAGCACCACGGCCTCGGTCAAGGTGCTGAAAAAGGACATCAGCGGGGTTGACGGCGAGGACATTGATGACGACACGATCACGGCGTATCTGGATGTGCTGAGACGGTTGTTCATATTAGATAATCAGCAGCCGTTCGCTCCGGCTACCCGTTCTTCCATCCGTATCAAGCAGGCGGAAAAACGCCATCTCGCCGACCCATCCCTTGCCTGCGCTCTGCTCAAACTGACGCCGCAGGGATTAGTCAACGATCTGGAAACGTTCGGTCTGCTCTTTGAAGCAATGTGCGTTCGCGATTTGCGAGTTTACGCCAATTCGTTTGGGGCCGAGCTCTACCACTATCAGGATTACAAGAACCAAGAGTTCGACGCAGTGATCGAGCTTCCGGACAAACGGTGGTGTGGCATCGAAATCAAGCTGGGAGCCCATCAGATTGATGGAGCGGCGGAAAACCTCCTGCGCATCAATTCTGCCATCAGCAAATCGGACGGCAATCCCGCCTCGTGCCTGGTCGTAGTCTGCGGTCTCAGCAATGCAGCGTATAAACGCCCGGACGGAGTGTTCGTCGTGCCGATTACCATGCTTAAACCGTGAGCAACCAAGACGGCAGAATACGCCTCATCTCCCGGCATGGGCGGTGGGCGTATTCTTTACACTAAGCAAAACAACGGTTCCGACGGTTCCAGTTGGATCGAAGTCTGTGGTTTCCGGTTTTGGAATAACAGGCAGAGCCTGGATCGCATTAAGGAATCCTGTCAAACCATGCGTCAGTGACAGGGTGAAATGTGAAGCCGCAGTTTTTGCAGTTCGTAAGGCTATGTTAAGGCTGTGTTGAAGATGTGGCACACAAAAAAGCGGGTCCCTGTCCAACCACACACCAGGGGTGTGCCTTACAGTGCCGTGCTTCACGACGACACGCCTGTGAAGGCATCTTCGGAGGAAAAAAAGACATGAAAATGGCGGGCGTCTGTCCAACCAAGAAACAGACGCTCGCCGATGTTTTGCGTTTTGAACGCGGGCTCGAAAGCCCTGTGCAAGGGGTTTTCCCTTCGGGGGTCGCTTCGCTCCTCGGTGAACTCGCTAATGCGAGTTCGATCCGTTTTATAAACGCGAGGCGCGGACAGCGGAGGAAATACCTCGGGCAATCGGATGAATTACATCATGCCTGTAAATTTTTATGCTCAAAAACAAGAAAATTTTCTGTTTTGTGCTTGTAATTTGCCTTTTTGATGCTATTTTATACCAAACACGGGCAAATAAACACAAACAAGCAAAGGATCGGTAAAAAATGGCACGAACGACACGCGGACGGCTGTATAAACGAGGGAAGAAGGGAAACTATTATCTCCAGTATTACCAAAACGGCATAGAGCACCGCGAAGCCTTGCGAGACGAACACGGCGAACCGATAACCGGGGCCGATGCCGCAAGGGCCGCCGCAGATCGCATTCTTGCCCCGCTACGCTTTAAGGATGACGCGCAGAAGCTCCGAACGCTTGTAAGTGAGCTTTCCTCTTTGGAAAAGAAAGCGGAAGATGCCACCGCCGCACTGAAAAACCAGGCCGCGACACTTGAAAACGGCTGGGAATGCTTTTTGAAATGTCCGACTTGCCCGGACACTTACACGCGATACGGGCAGAGCGAACCGCCGCACGACAGCCGCGCTTATATATCCAGGGGGTACTATCGGAATTTTGTTTCCTGGACGCAGAAGCATCACCCGGAAATCATACTTTTAAGCGAAGTATCCGAAGGTATAGCGCAAGAGTACATTAACACGCTGAAAGAAAAGTATGGATCAAACGGGCGGCCAGTTAATGAAAGATTGCGAATACTGAAACAGATGTATTTTTCCATGCTGGAAGATGAAAAAATAGTTATGCCGCGCGACCCGTTCAAAAGGATAAGAAGGCTAAAAACATTTACAACCACGAAAGACGCGCTCACGATAGAGGAAGTCCAGCGGCTTGTAAGCGCCGCCAAAGATGCTGAAATGCGGAGACTAGTTTTAATCGGTTTTTGTACGGGCTTGCGGCTGGGGGATTGCTGTACGCTCCAATGGGGAGAAGTGGATCTGATAAGACGTGTTATTTCACGGATTCCGAATAAAATGTGCGACAGGGTACAGAACCCGGAGAATGTACGAGTAAAAGTAGGGATTCCCGCCCTTTTGATGAACGAGCTTTTAGCAATTCCAGCAGAACAGCGAACCGGGCCAGTATTGCCGCATTTATGCGAACAGTACAACGAACGCCACACGGGGCTTTATAAGCAGATCAGAGCGCTTTTCAAAAGCGCAAAGATTGTTACAATCAAGCCAGGGAGTAAAGACGCGCAACATCCGCACGGGATTATTATAAAGGGCTTTCATTCGCTCCGGCATACATTCGTTAGCCTAAGCGCCGAAGCCGGGGCCCCGCAACACGTTATACAGCGGATTGTCGGGCATAGTTCACCATTGATGACGATGCATTACACGCACCTGGGAAACGCCGATCTATTGCGAAGCGCCGACAGCCTGCCAGCCTTGCCCCTGGAGACCGCGCCAGGAAAGGAGACCGCCGGGGCCGCCGCCGTGATCGATGTTTCGCCCCTGGAGACCGACGATCAGACGGAACGCGACCGGGCAGAACTCCGGGCGCTTGCCGACACCCTGCCGCCGGATCAGATCCGGGAAATACTGAACCATTACCGGGGAGCTTGAACCATGAACGAATACGAAGCCTATTTTTCGAGTGTTGCAGAGCGGCGTAAACTCATTCTTGATCTTGTGCTACATTTGCCGGTGAAAACGGCCTTTTTCTGGGGAGATGATACAGTAGCTCGATTATCAGATCAAGACCGGGAGACCTTCAAAAGCTATCTATCAGAAGTCCGGGAACATCAAGAAATCGTTACCGAGTGCAAAAAGACGATAGGAAAACGGTTTGATTACTGCCAGGAACGTGCCGCCAGCACAGAGCCGCCAGCAGACGAAACGCCGGTTTTAATGATCTGGGGCTTGTTCGATGAGTTGTTACGACTTTCCGCGCTTGCTATGCAATCTGTAACGCTTTCCGAGAAGATCAGCCGCTTGCTGGAGAAATACAGCGACGAAGAAAAGGCCGCCGCCGCACATCAGAGCTTAAAAGCGGAATTTGAAGCTCTCCGGGCCGATCTCCGGGCTGATCTCCAGGCCGAAATACTCCCGCTCCGGGAGATCGTAGAAGATCAGCACCGTCACGCCGGGGAACTCTGGGCCACTGTTCCCGAATGTGCGCGAATAGTTGAAGATATGGCGAAGGCTGAACGCGCAGACGGGAAAGATATAGATCTTCCGGGAAAACATGATACTTTCAAAAGGAAGATTTCCGCATGGTTATCTAAACACGGCAAGCGTCAAATAGGAACCCCGAAAAAACCATATTCCCCGCTTGCCGACATAGCCGATGCAATAGCAAGTGTTTACCCCGAATTTATTGCCGCGACGATTTACCGGCAGATTGAAAAAGCCGGTAAACCCGCCGACGATATAAAGAAATCGAAGCACGAAAAGAAACGAACATAAAAACATTTTTGGGATGCTTTTGGGATTTTGAGAAAAAAAACGGGCTATTTTTGAGCCGGAGACGCACCGCCACGCGCACCGTCTCCGGCTTTTTTCTGCATTTTTTGGGAAGGGGCTATTACATTTTCGGCAGTTCCAACACGCAACAAAAAACGCAAGGAGATGCCAAAAATGGAAATCAGAACCAAGCTCACGCCGCAAGTGATCGCCGCCGCCACTGGATTACTACAACCCTTCATCCCCGATCTTTCCCCGCAGGGGCTTGTTTCAGCCTTGAAGGAGTACAACGCCAGCAAGCCGAAGCCGGAGCCGGATAATCGGCCCATGACCCGCCAAGAGGCCGCCGAGCTGCTGAAGTGCTCCAGAAACACGATCAGCCACTATCTTTCAATCGGCAAGCTCCGCAAGATCACGCTTACAGCAAGATCATGCCGGATCGATCCCGCGAGTGTTCGCGCCCTGCTTTCCGGGGAGACCGCCAGCGCCAGCCAGGAAGGATAAGCCGAGAATGCACACGCAAGACGATATAGCCCGATACTTGTACGCGCTTTCGGCAGACTGTACCCGCGATTCCTGGATCAAGATCATGAGCGCTTTTAAGTCAGCCGGGGGAGATTACGAAACCTTTCGCGCCTGGAGCGCCACCGCGCCGCACCGATTCGACGAAAGCGATTGTAACAGCGCCTGGAACAGCATCACGCCTTCCGGGAATTCCGAAGGAGCCGCCGGAATGCTCCGAAAATGGGCGAAAGAGACCGGGGCCACCTTCGACGATCAGCCGAGCCGAGCCAGGAAAGCACCGACGGCACCGACGGCCCCGCCGCCCCCGCCGCCCATTCCTGGAGCGATCCCGCCCCCGCCGCCGATGCCATCACCAGGAAACACGCCGCGCTTTTCAGCCGCCACTACGAAGGGAAAAGAGATCTCCCCGCAGACGATTATAAAACGTGCCGCAGAACTCCGCGCCGAGGCCCTGCCATATCTCGAAAAACGAGGGATCACGGCAGACACCGCCGAACGTTTTAATATCGGTTTTATTCGCCGTTTTGAAGAAGCCGGAACGATCGAAGATCGCATTATTATCCCTTACCCCGGAGAGCCGTATTACACAGCCCGAAGGTTATCCAAAGCGAACGCCGGAGACAGGAAAAAGTATTTGTACCCGCCGAAAGAAATAGCCGGCGAAAAACGATTATTCAATCTTCCCGCCCTCACGAACGGAGAAAAGGCCGTATTCATTACCGAAGGGCCGATAGACGCGATCACCCTGGAGCAGTCCGGCGGGGCCGCTATAGCGAGTAACGACCCCGGACAGATAAAAGCGGCGATCGATGCGGCGATCGAAAAAGAGATAAAGCTTACTGTTGAAACTTTTATCATTATCCCGGACGAAGATCGAACCGGGGAGCAAAAAGCCAAGAAAAAGCTTGAAACGCTGAAAGAGGCCGGATTTCAAGCGTATATCTACCATGTGCCGGCAGAGTATCACGACATAAACGACTTTTTCTTGAAGGCCGGAACCGATGCTTTTTCCGCCTGGATGCTGGGAGCGAAATGCCCATTATTGCAATACTGCATAGACTTTGCCGACGTGCAGGACGAAACGCCGGAACTTCCGCCGCTGTTGATTCACGATTATTTAAGATGCGGCGAAAAAATGCTTATTGCTGGGCCGTCGAAAGCAGGAAAGACCTGGTTTTTAATCCAAATGGCGCTTGCTATCTCCACCGGGGGCAGCTGGTACGGAAATCCATGCGAGAAAGCACCAGTTTTATACTTCAATCTTGAACTTAAAACTAATGCTTTCAGAAAAAGAGTTATAGAGGTTTCAAAAAGGCTCGGAATCCGCATAAATCGTTATATGTTGCATATTGCGAACCTTTGCGACTTTGAAAGCCAGTATAAAAGCGATCTAACGCTTTTGATCTCGTCTATAATCGAACTTGCCCGAACGATTAAAGCCAGGGCGATTTTCATTGACCCCATTTATAAATGCGGCCTTAAAGACGAAAACAGCGCCGAGGATGTTGCCGAGTTTTGCCGCCTGCTGGATGAAATAACGGACGAAACCGGGGCCGCCGTGATCTATTGCCACCACTTTTCAAAAGGCATTCAGTTTGAAAAAAGCTCGATCGACCGCGCCAGCGGATCCGGGGTATTCGCCAGGGATGCAGACGCGATCGCGACAATAACAGAACTTGACACGCCGGACGGATCGAAGGGATACCGAGTTGAAGCAACCTTGCGAGGATTCAAGACCCCGGAACCCTTTGCGATCCGTTTTGAGTACCCGATACACGCACACGCGCCGGATCTGAAGGATTGCCCGTTGAAAAACCCGAAGCGCCAGGGAAAGAAAACCGCATCAGCAGACCAGGCCGTAGAAGAAGAAGCCGCAAAAAAGGTGATACTTGATCTTGCCGCGACACTTTGCCCCCTCAACAAAACAAAGCTTGTCGAAGCTGTAGCGCCGAAAATCCTGCGAGGCAAAAACCGCGCCGGAGATCTTATAGATCAGCTCATAAAGGAAAAGCGGCTTATCTGCAAAACAGACAAAGGGCACTTTAACAGCAAAACGATCACACTTCCGAAGCCCGACGAAACCGACGAAGAATCCGACGAGGAATCCGACGGCGATATGTTTTGAGGTAGTTTTTTAGCGTTTTGAGGTAGTTTTTTAAGTTTTTTACCGCTTTTTATAAAAAACCAAATAACAGAGTTTTTTAGTTTTTTATCCCGGGGAGAGACTATATATAGTCTCCCCGGATGTAAAAAACTGGGAAACTGTTTGCGAGAGGACGAAAACACAGCCCCCATGAAACAGTATCAACCACCGCCGCCGGGATCCACGATCCGCCATGCCGCCGCCTTCCTGGAGCGACAAAAGGACAAAGCGCCGCAGGCCAGCCGCCGCGATCTTCCGCGCTGGATCACGCGACAACCGCCGACGGCCTGCCGCCCTGGATCATTCCGATCAGCAAACCCGCCGCGCCGCCGATAACGCGACGAACGCGACAAACACAAAACACAAACCCGAAGGAGTAGCCCGAACGATGAAACGCAAACCGAAGCCACAAGCGCCGCCGCCAGCGATGCCACGCGAAACGCCGCACACCTGCCAGTTTTGCCGCTGGAGATATACGGAGATTCACTGGTTATCGCGCGATATCTCAAGATTCGGATATCCAACGCCGAGCAGATATGTCCGGCGCTATTACTGCCGATACAACCCGCCGCAACCTGGAAACGGATTGTTTCCGGCTGGGCTGGGATTCACGGAGAAGGATTCGACGTGTTCCAAATGGGAAAAGGACGTAACCGACACGACAGAGGCCCCGAAGGCCGAGAAACTGCCCGACGGCGTGAGATTCACCGAAGGGAGCGACGGAGATCTATTTCCCGATCTACCCCGAGGCTAAAAGGTACTACGGAAAACCCACCCCCGACCGACTACCACCGGGGAAGTAGTCGAAACATTCGGCACACTTTCTTTCTTTGCCATGATCGCGCGGCGGCCGTTTTTTTTGATGCCTGCCGCCGCCGGATGCCGCCGAGAATCGCCGCCGGATGCCGCCGCTTGCCCCTGGAGCGACGAAAGGGCCGCGCCCCTGCGTCGATGCGGATTTATCGGAAAACCCCGTAAAAACGGCTTGAAAACGAAAAGGAGACGTGATATATTATCGTCGCTCCGGCTGGAACCGGGGCAAGGGCTATATCCGAGGCGGGGCCAGCAACCCCGCCGAAAATCGGCATGACCGCCGAGGCCCCACGGATTTTTTTCTTTTTATGGGCTTGCCGCTCTGCGTGAAGTGAGGCCGCTAACCTCGCAAGGTGTTCCAGCACCGACCGCCGAGCGGCTTTTTATGCCCGGAAAGGTGTTTCACCATGAAACAGACCACGAACAGCAAAAACAGCACCAGGAAAGCAACCAGGGCCGCCGCTAGGATGCCAGCGCCGCCGGATGGATCAGCCGCCGCGCTCGATGCCGCCGCCCTTCCTGGAGCGCCGGACGCGATCCGCGCCGCCGTCGATGCGCTGAAGGCCGCCGAGATGCCCGACGATGCCGACGCAAGCGATCCCGAAACGGAATATCTTGACGAACTCCGAAAAGAGGCGGAATCATTCGAGGATAGATATAATGCACCCGAAGTCCTGCACGATTACAAAGTAGAAAACTGGTATGATTTTTGCGAAACTCCCGATCTTGCTTTTTCTGGGTACGACGTGAAGAAAATTGCCGAAACAGCATACCAGGAAGCGACCGAAAACGCAGTCCGAACACTTGTTTACAATTTTCTGCGGTTGAACTATAACGACCGCGCCGCGCTCGATCTATTCGCCGCCGCCGCTCGTTTCAGCGAAGCCGGCGAAAAAGAGATCGACGGCATATTAAACGATACCCGCGACGATATCAGCGAGAGGATCCGCAAGAACTTTTCCGAGGCCCTGCCGCCGGACGTGCTCGAACGGATCATAAAGGAGATTCACCGCTAAAAGATCCACGATCAGACCGAGCCAGCCGGGGAGCCTTGCCGCACTCCGGCTTTTTTTGGCCAGGATTGCCGCCGGAAGCCGCCGCGCCTGCTGTTCCCTTCCTGGAGCGAGAAGTGCCAGCGATCCGCGCCGCCAGCGATCCCCGGCAGACCGTCGAAACAGCATCCCCGGACTTGCAAAAGCGGGAAAGACGTGATATAGTTCTTCTGCAAACATGAGGAAACCAGCATGAATAACGACAGCCCGGCCCCTTTAATCCTCGGATCGATTACCGCCTTTATCCTTGCCATCTATTGCGGTTTTTGGTATGCCGCAATCGTGCCGGGGCTTATTCTTTTCGGTTTTATCGTTCTGTATCTTCAAGACCGGGCAGAAAAGCAGGATAAAAAAGGCAAGAAATAGCCCGAACGCGACCCGCCGCCGATGTTCCCGGCCTGGACGGACGCCGAACGGATGCCGCCGCCCGAAGCGAGGAAAAGAAAAACGAGGCGAAAAGAAAGAAAATCCGCATAAGCAATTCATTTATAGCGAGTTATAAAACTCTACGTCGCATAATAGGCATTATGTTAAATCGTTTGAGGTTAAGCTGTAGCACTTTTTAAGTGTAGTGCTACATAACGAGCAGTAAAATATAACACGATATCGACTTGAAAAATCGGAAAACGGAGTTATATTATCATAGACCCGAAAACACCAACCCTGAAAGGATCCCGATTCATGGAAAGCCCTTATCCGACCCGAAAAGAAGAGGCCGCAGTATTCAAAGAGGCCGTAGAGCGCCTAAAGATCAAAGGCATAGACGCGCCGCGCTGGTTTGGAGTTGCCCGGCAGACCCTTGCCAGCTGGACGAGTGGACGCACGACGATCCCGCGAGAAGCTTTTATAATCCTGCTGGAAACGGATAATATCAACTACCGCCGGACGCAAGAAAGATTCGATCAGATAGCCGCGACTGTTGAACGGCTGAAGAAACAATAACCGCGACCGCGCCAGGGAACTGGATAGCAAGTCCCAAAAAGGGAGCCGCCCCCGTTATGAAGATCACACGGGAGCGGCTTTTTTTTCTTTTGTTCTGTATTGTGCGTATTATTGGCAGTACAAACAAGAAATAATACGCACAAGAAAAACAAGAAATAAGCTCAAAAGATAGGGCTTGAATAGGGCGCGTGTTACATCATGCCGCCCATGCCGCCCATGCCGCCCATGCCGCCGTCACCCGGGACCGCCGGTTTTTCCTTCTCGGGGATCTCGGTGATGAGGCATTCGGTGGTGAGGAGCAGTCCGGAGATGGACGCGGCGTTCTGGAGAGCGCTGCGGGTGACCTTCTTCGGGTCGATGATGCCGGCCTTGAGGAGGTCGACATATTCGCCGGTGGCGATGTCATAGCCTTCGGCGCCCTTGCCCGCGAGGACCTTGTTGACCATCACGCTGCCCTCGAAGCCGCCGTTGGAGGCGAGGGTGCGGAGCGGTTCTTCGACCGCGCGGCGGACGATGTCGGCGCCGACGGCCTCGTCGCCTTCGAGCTTCAGGGAATCGAGGGCCTTGACCGCGCGGAGCAGCGCGACGCCGCCGCCGGGGACGATGCCTTCTTCCACGGCCGCACGGGTGGCGTGGAGGGCGTCTTCGACGCGTGCCTTCTTTTCCTTCATCTCGGTCTCGGTGGCCGCGCCGACGTTGATGACGGCGACGCCGCCGGAGAGCTTGGCGAGGCGTTCCTGGAGTTTTTCACGGTCGTAATCGCTGGTGGTCTCTTCGATCTGCTTGCGGATCTGGTTGACGCGGGCGAGGATGTCGGACTGCTTGCCGGCGCCTTCGACGATCGTGGTGTTTTCCTTCTCGATGGTGATGCGTTTCGCCTTGCCGAGCTTGTCGAGGCCGACGGTGTCGAGCTTGATGCCGAGGTCTTCGGAGATCAGGGTGCCGCCCGTGAGGATGGCAATGTCTTCGAGCATGGCTTTGCGGCGGTCGCCGAAGCCGGGGGCCTTGACGGCGCAGACGTTCAGCGTGCCGCGCATCTTGTTGATGACGAGCGTGGCGAGCGCTTCACCCTCGACGTCTTCCGCGATGATGAGCAGGGGCTTGCCGGTCTTGGCGACGGCCTGCAGCACGGGGAGCATGTCGTTGAGGTTGGAGATCTTCTTCTCGTTGATGAGGATGTAGGCATCTTCGAGGGAGCAGGTCATTTCTTCGGCGTTGTTCACGAAATAGGGGGAGAGGTAGCCCTTGTCGAACTGCATGCCTTCGACGACGTCGAGCGTGGTCTCGATGGTCTTGGCTTCTTCGACGGTGATGGTGCCGTCCTTGCCGACCTTGTCCATGGCGTTGGCGATGATCTTGCCGATCTCGGAATCGCCGTTGGCGGAGATGGTGGCGACCTGGGCGACCTGTTCGCTCTCGCTGACGTCCTTCTTGATGGTGTCGAGCTTGGCGACGATGGCTTCGACGGCCTTGTCGATGCCGCGCTTCAGGCTCATCGGGTTGGCGCCGGCGGTAACGTTCTTCAGGCCCTGCTTGAAGATCGCCTCGGCGAGGACGGTGGCGGTGGTGGTGCCGTCGCCGGCGATGTCGCTGGTCTTGCTGGCGACTTCACGGACCATCTGGGCGCCCATGTTCTGGAAGGGGTTCTGGAGTTCGATCTCCTTCGCCACGCTGACGCCGTCCTTGGTGATCAGCGGGGAGCCGAATTTCTTGTCGAGGACGACGTTGCGGCCGCGGGGGCCGAGGGTGGCTTTGACGGCGGCGGAGAGCTGTTCGACGCCGGAAAGGAGCTGACGACGTGCTTCGTCGTTGAAAAGCAGTTGTTTAGCAGCCATGATATGTGATCTCCTGTGATAAATAATCGGTTAAAGTTGGATGGGGTCAGCCGACGATGGCGAGGATGTCGCTGGAGCTGAGGATCTTGTATTCCTTGTCGTTGAACTTGATCTCGGTCCCGCCGTACTTGCTGGTCAGGACGATGTCGCCGACTTTCACATCGAACGGGGCGCGGGAGCCGTCGTCGTTGAGTTTGCCGGTGCCGATGGCGATCACTTTCGCGGACATGGGTTTTTCCTTCGCCGTATCGGGGATGTAGATGCCGCCCTTGATCTGTTCGACTTCTTCGACGGGTTCCACGAGGACGCGGTCGCCCAGGGGCTGGATTTTCTGCGTTTTTGCCATGATCACATGACTCCTTTGTTGGTTGTGCGGATGCCTCTGTCGTTTATTCTGGTTGGCAGAGGCGTCCTTGTTTATTGGTCGTTATGGGTTATTGATTCAGGATTGTCGTACCTGGGTTCAATCTTCGGATCAGTCGTCCACGACTTCGGCATCGACCACGCCGTCGTCCTTCTTGCCCTGTGCGGAAGCGTCGGGCCCGGTCTGTGCGCCCGCGGCGCCGCCGGCCTGCTGTTGCTGCTGGTAGGCGGCCTGTCCGATCT
>JAEEQO010000218.1 GCA_016285335.1 Victivallales bacterium
TTCATCGTTATACGAGCCGAACCCGCCGTCCGACAGGTCGGCGGCGCGTGCCTCGATCGTCGCCTCCGCTTCGAACGCGGGCGACTTCATGTCCGGGGTGTCGATTGCGGCGGAACGAGCCTTGAGCGTGATCTTACCCTTCTCGCGTGTGGCGCGGACGAACACGCGGTTCACGCCGCATTCGGCGAAGACATAGTTCTTATGAATTACGGATTCCTTGCCGAACTTGCCGGAATTGTAGCCGCCGAGGAAGACGCCGGGACCTTCGAGCGTGAAGTCGATCCGGCGGGAATCGCACGGGCAGACGCGTCCCTTGTCGTCGACCACGGCGACGTCGAAGAACGCGATGTCCGCGCCGTCCGCAAAGAAGCCGCTGGGCCCTGTCACGGGCGTGAGGCGGATCCCGGCGGCGGGTCCGGCGCTTTCGATGCGGTCGCGGGCGACGATCCTGCCGTTCGCCCACGCCACGGCCTCCACCACGCCGGACTGCGTCACGTCGATATTCGGGAAATCATACACGAATCCGTCGCGCGGCTTCGTGCATTCGGAGACTTTTTTCCCGTTCACGACGAGCTCGACCTTGTCGCACTTCGCGGCGAGGGCGTACACGGTCTTCCTCGTCGGGTCGCGCCGGAGCAGGTTCCCGGTATGCTTCATGTACGTGCCGTCGTTCTTGCGTTCCTGATAGAAATAATTCGTGTCGGTGAGCACGGGGTAGTTCCAGTGGCCGACGATCTTCACCTTCGGCACCTCGGAATGGTACACCTGCACGGCGTAGAACGTCCCCTTCGGGATGCGGACCGGGTCCACGCGACCGGAGGTGCGGCAGTTCTCGGAACCGGCATTGCGGCCGTGCATGTTGGAGTCGGACCAGACCATCATGGCGGCGCCGACGTAGCAGTTCGCCCCGGTCCCGCCCACGCGGTTGTCGTAGAAATAGGAATATCCGTCGATGCGGTCGGCGAGCGTGCGGCTCAGGTCCTCCTGCGTGGCGTCCCACACGTCGTAGCCGTCCGTCTTCTTCGCGCCGGGGCCGAGCCACTTGTTCACGTAGTCGTAATCCGGCGGCGAGTAGCGGTCCCACGCGCGGCGGGGCGATTCGTCGCGCTTGTACTCGGTTTCCAGGACCGGCAGGTATTTGTTGAGCGCCTTCATGGATTCGAGCGCCTTCGCACCGTGGCGGTAGATCATGGTGCCGACCCATTCCGCCTCGGCGACCTGTTCCGGCGAGGAGATCGTGCGGCAGCCCATGAAGCGTCCGCCGTCGGGATCGAGGCGGCGTTTCAGCGCGGTCATCTCGCGCATGTGGGCGGGCGTGATCTCGTTGTTGCCGGCTTCCCAGAAGAGCACGGACGGCGAGTTGCGGAAGTAGATGATGGCGTCGCGCATGGCCTCCACGCGCTGGTTCCAGGCGCGCCCGGCGATGTCCTTTTCCTTGTCGCCGGCGGGGCAGACGGACACGATGCCGTACTTGTCGCCGGACCGGATCGCGGCGGGCTTCGGGGCGACGTGCATCCAGCGGATGTAGTTCGCGCCGGACTCGCGGACCAGCGCGGCGTCGAAGTCGTGCAGCCACTGGTTTGCCACGCCGATCGCAGCCCATTCGTCGGTGGAACGCTGCGCGTAGCCCTTCAGGTAGTACGGACGGTCGTTGATCAGAAGTCCGCCGCGGTCACGATCGTATTCGACCTTGCGGAATCCGGTCCGGAGCCGGTACTCCTCGAGGAGCTCGTCGCCATTCCACAGCCAGAGCCTGATGTTGTAGAGGTCCGGGGTCTCCGGCGACCAGAATTTCAGCCCGGTGACTTTCTGTTTGAACTCGATCACGGTCGTTTCGGGCGAATGGATTCCGGTCGGCGCGGGGGCGCGGTCGTAGGCGTCGGACTCGACCGCGGTCGGGAAGACCTTTCCCGCATCCTTCGCGGCCGGAACACGGACCGGTTCGCTGGAAAAGTGATCCCTGACGAGTCCCCGAAGCCCGCTTACGGGGTGGTCGATCTTGCAATTGACGTGGAGGTCGGCGGCGGCCCCGGATTCGTTGCGGACCTCCGCCCGGACGGTGATCACGGCGGATTTCTCCTCGAAATCGAAGTCGGAAGCGGTGATGTACGTGCCGACGGTCTTCAGGTTGTTGTACAGCGGCAGCGTGAAGTAGATGTCCGGTTTCTCATGCAGGTACACGTTGCCCGTGATGCCGCCCTGCACGGGGTTGAAATCCTTTTGGTTCCACTGGAAGCCCTCGCCCGAATTGTCGCCGGGCGCATGGCCGGGCCGGGTCTCCCGCACAAAATTGTTCATCCCGCGTGACGCCGTGTTGTCCGTGGCGACCGCGATCAGGTTTTCGCCTTTTCTGATCCACGGCGTGATGTCGAATCCCACGGGCGCGACGCCCGCTTCGTAGTATCCCGCGAACTGGCCGTTCACGTACAGATAAATCGTCTGGCGGACGCTTTCGAACTCCAGGAAATACTTCTTCTTCTCATTCTCATGGGAGATGGGCCTGAACTTCTTCCGGTAGAACATGAAACCGCGGTAGAGGTCCTGTTCGCCCGCGTCCGCGATCAGCGAGTCGAACGAATCGTCCGCGTTGATCGCGTGCGGCACGCTGACTGTCTGCCAGTCGGAATCGTCGTAGTCAACGTCGTAGAACTGCTTCCCGTCCTTCTCCATGCCCTTCAGGGCGTCCGCGAGCGGGAACGTCGCGCCCTTCGCCTTCGAGAACTTCCAGTCGACGTTCATACCCAGCTTCAAGGCGGATCCGGGCGCGACGTCATTTGCATGCAGGGGCGTAATGCGCAGGCAGAAGACCGCGCAGAGCATGGCGGCGAGCATACGGAAAAAGAAACGGGCGGGGCGGGTCGCGGAGGCAGCGGACGTTGATTTCATCGGGGAGCCTTTCTTGTTCTTGCCGTGGATGTCCCGAAGCAAATCGCCGGGGATGGCGCCGGCCGGATTTCAGGGATTCTGTTTGCCGATTAGACGGCGGCCGGCGCGGATTTCTTAGCGATTTTTCCGGGAAGGAATCGGAATGATTCCATAATGTAACGCCTTTTGGTCCAAAATGCAACCTTGAAAGAAGGAAAAGGACAGGATTTCAAAAAATGGAATATTTGTGCCCGGCAGGCTTCGTTTTTCATGGAATGTCCAAGTTTTTTCCTGTTTTACATTTTGTGAAACAAATTTGAGGGTGAACGGCCATTTTTCCGCCTGAAACAGACTTGGCACGGGACTTGCTTTCCATCGGCATAACCAACCCAGCGATCAGATAGGAGGTTCGTCATGAAGCTGATCATCGCTTACATTCAGCCGGACAGGCTGAACCCGGTCAAGCAGGCGTTGTACGCCCGCAACGTATTCAAAATTTCCGTGACCAACGCCCTCGGGTGCGGCCAGCAGCGCGGCTACGCCCAGATGTGGCGCGGCGCGTTGAAGGAAGTCAACCTGCTGAAGAAGGTCCGCCTTGCCATCGCGGTCAACGACGACTTCGTCGAAACCACGATCGAAGGTATCTGCGAAGGCGCGCGGACCGGCCATATCGGCGACGGAAAGATCTTTGTTCTGCCCATGGACGAGTGCATCCGCATCCGCACGGGAGAACGCGGTTCCGAGGCGATCGGATAAGAAAACACGAGGTGAAACAATGAAAAGACTACTGACAATCTTTGCGTTATGCGGCGCGGCATGCGTCGCGGCGGCCGCGGAAGACGTCGCAGACGCCGCAGGGGCGCCGGCCAAGATGGAAGCGGTGGAAGCCGTCCAAATCAACCTGAACGTCGTCTGGACGCTGATCGCGGGCATCCTGGTCTTCGTGATGCAGACGGGGTTCGCCCTGGTGGAAGCCGGTCTGACGCGTGCCAAGAACACGAGCAACATCATGATGAAGAACGTGATGGACTTCGTGATCGGGTCCGTGTGCTTCTGGATCATCGGCTCGGCGTTCATGTTCGGCGCGACCAAGGCCGGGATCATCGGCACGGACGGCTTCTTCATGGACATCTTCAAGACGGGCGACGACTGGAACTGGACGTACATGTTCTTCCAGACGATGTTCTGCGCCACGGCCGCGACGATCGTGTCCGGCGCGATGGCCGAACGCACGCAATTCCGGTCCTACCTGATCTACTCCGCGATCATTTCGCTCTTCATCTACCCGATCGCGGGCAAATGGGCGTGGGGCGGCGGCTGGTTGGCCGACCTGAACTTCCATGACTTCGCGGGCTCCACGGTGGTCCACAGCGTCGGCGGCTGGCTGGCGCTCACCGGAGCGATCGCCCTCGGCCCCAGAATCGGCAAATACG
>JAEEQO010000219.1 GCA_016285335.1 Victivallales bacterium
GATGCCGACGCCGCCGGCTTTGAGGCTGAGCAGGAAAACGCGGACTTCCGGGTCGGAATTGAACCGGTTGATGCGTTCGGCGCGGTCGTGCGTGGATCCGTCGAGGTATTCGAATTCGATCTGCTGGGCGGCCAGGCTGTCGCGGATGATGGCGAGCATGGAGGTGAACTGGCTGAAGATAAGGACCTTGTGGCCGGAATCGAGCGTTTCGAGCAGAAGTTCGTTCAGAAGATCGAGCTTGGCCGAGGAAATGCCGCCGCCTTCGCCGTCGGGAAGCAGTTCGGGCGCGCAGCAGACTTGCCGCATGCGCATGATGGATGCGAGCAGATGGATGCGCGTGACCGCCTGTCCGCCGGGGACGGGCTCGCTGAAGAGGCGGTACTGTTCGTTGGCGCGGGCTTCCACCTCGCGGTACAGTTTGCGCTGAGGCGGCTCCATGTCGCAGTAGAGGAGCTGTTCCTGTTTGGGCGGGAGTTCGAGGCAGACGTCGGCTTTGCGGCGGCGGAGCATGAAAGGCGAAATGCGTCGCACGAGCTCGCGTTTGAGCTCGGCGTTTGCGGCGATCTCCGCGTATTTGTCGCGGAAGGAATTGAGCGTGCCGAGGAGTCCCGGATGGAGGAAATCGAACATACTCCAGAGGTCTTCGGCGGAGTTTTCGAGCGGGGTGCCGGTCAGGATGAACCTGTTCGCGGCGGGGATGGACTTGCAGGTGCGGGCGTTGAGGCTGAGCGGGTTCTTGATGTGCTGCGCCTCGTCCAGGATCACGGTGGCCCACCGGATCGCGGCGATCTTTTCGATGTCGCGGCGGACGAGCGCGTACGAGGTGACGACGATTTCGCGGGAGGCGGCCTTTTCCCAGAGCGAACCGCGGTTCGGGCCGTTCACGACGAGCGTGCGGAACCTGGGCAGGAAGCGCTTGATCTCGCTGGTCCAGTTTCCGACCAGCGTGGTGGGGCAGACGACCAGCGCGGGAAGGCGCTTCTGCGGGGAAACGGCGAGGCAGGCGAGCATCTGCACGGTCTTGCCGAGGCCCATTTCGTCGGCGAGGATCAGGTTGCAGCCGCGCCGGGACATGCCGTCGAGCCATGCCACGCCGGTCTTCTGGTATTCGCGGAGCTGGCCGTGGAAGACGGCGGGATCGAGCTCGGGACGTTCCGTCGAGGAGAGAACGCCGTCGTAGTCGAGCTTCAGGCGCAGGAAATCGACGGGGACCGCGCCGGGCAGTTCCGCGGCGGCATCCGCCCAGTAATACGCGGCATGGCGCGGGATGCGGATGATCTCGGCGTCGGGATCGTCGTCGGAGCCGGGGAAGAACGTGATGACGGGCTGGAGCGAGGCGGCGAGACGGCGCAGGGCGTCCGGGATCCGCACGAAATGCCTGCCGAGGATCTCGGGCGGGAGATAGTTTTCGCCTTTGACGGCTGCCGCGGTCAGGTCGGCCCAGCGGACGGCCGCGCCGTTGGCGGAGAGCCGGACGCCGAGTTCGAACCAGTCCGGCCCGTTTCCGCGAAGCGTCGTCCGGAGCGTGAGGCGCGAATTGCCGCCGGTGAGCGCGGCCAGGTTCGCATTGAGGAGGAAATCGCGGCCTTCGCGTTCCCAGCGGGGAATCACTTCCTCAATGAACATGCCGACGGCCTCGCGGTCGCTCAGACGGTACACGACCGAGGTGCCGGACGCCGTGCGCTTCGTCCTGTGCGAGAACCCGAAATGGACCAGTTCCTCGTGGCGGGCCGTCTCCTGACGGGTGTTGCGGAGCCAGAACATGGCGGTCCCGGTGGACCCGAACCGCGTGGCGTCGGCGGCGCAGAGCTGGCTGCCGTAGTTGAACGACATGTTCAGTTCGAGCGTGCCGTCGTCGAGGAAACGTCCGTCGTAAACCGTGCGGAATTTGCGTTCGCTCACCTTCACGCCGGTGGACGGGATGATGCGGATGGGGAGGTCTTTCGCCGCGAGCAGAAGCTTCGCGGCCTCGTCGTCGCACGGCTGGATCGTGGTGCGCAGGAAATTGCGGATCCAGGAGACGTCGCTCCGGGCGGGGAGCCACCAGTATTCGCCGAGCATGCCGACCCAGCAGCCGCTGCGGCCGGCGATGACCTTCACGTCCTTCAGCGGCAGCGGGGCGCCCTTGACCAGGATCGCCGAGCGCAGCAGATACCCCGTGCGGAGTTTTTCGAGGAGAAGCACGGGCGCGGCCTGTTCGGGATGGACCACGATGCGCTGTCCGCCGCGCGTGAACCGCGTGAATCCGGGCAGACAGTGGAAAAATTCCGTGCATTGTTCCGCAGTGAGCGAAAGCGTCTGATGCTCCAGCTGTTCGGCGTTGATGGCGAGGAAGCGGATGACCTGGCGGTCCTGCTGCGGGAACATGGAGAGGCGGAGCGAGGCGGTCGACTTGTCGAAATGAAGCTGGCGGAGGTTGGTCTGGTTGCCCGCGTACGCACGGTTCCCGCCGACCAGGTTTACGTGCAGATGCACGTTTTCCCATTTGCTCGGGGCATGGGGATACTCGACGGCTTCGATTTCGACGTGGGCGGGATGCTCCCCGATGAGCTCGGTCAGGAGCTCGGGTATCCCGACAAACCGCAGGCCTGCAAACTGGACCGGGAGGTCCGGCAGCGGCTCTTCCTCGCGTTTCTTGATCGTGTATTTGGCATGGTACAGGGCGGCGGCCATCGAATGCGGGCAGAATCCGGGGAAACTGCCGCGGCAGGTGCAGGAACCGGAGAACGGCCCATTCGGGAATCCGCGGAGTTCGGCATGGGAGACGACGCCGTTCTGGTCGCGGCAGACGGCGCGAAGCACCCCGTGTTCGAGCTCGTGGCAGCAGAGCAGACCGCCGCTGTGCAGGATCTGCTTGGCCTTCTTGAACACTTCCTTGGAGCTTGCCGCGATTAATCTCGCCTCGAAACTTTCGCCCATTTGAAACCGTCCTTGTTTTTTTCATGGAAACGAACAGATAATATACCTCCTGCCGTCCGAAAAAGCAACAGAAAACAATCATTTTCCCTGAAAAAAACACCGCAAGCTGCCATGGTAAAATATAACGGGCAGCCTTGGTCTTCGATGGATTCGGCCCGGATCACCGGAACGCCGCGTGGGGCGGCGGGGAATTCCGCACCACCGACGGTGTGCGCAGACCGGCTTCTTCTATGAAACGGTGATCATTCGTGGTGGTTACGAAGGAAACCATGCACACGGCGGATTCGAACTGAAAGCGAAACGATTCCCCTGAATACCGGAAAAAAGGCGATGATATGCTGGCGAGAAAAAAACTTGTCTCCGAGCTGAAAATCGCTCATCAACGCTCAAATCAGAGAACCGGAGAATCAGAGTAAAACGGGAGTTATGAGCATAAAAAATGTCCAGCCCGTTATGATTCCCGGAATAGACGACCAGCCGGCGACAGAGCACCGGTATAGAACATTTTCCTCCAATTCTCCGGCGTGGTGGCGTCGGCCATCCGCCGTGCGGGCGACTGCTCGCGGGATCAGGTTGACATCCTGAACTTTCCCGCATTTACGGCTGCACAGCCTTCCCGTCACAGTCCAGGAGGACAGCACGCGAATCGCGGTTCGGCGCATGGAGAATGATCTTATGTTTCCCCTCGAATGTCACAAAGTGCATCCCGTGCCCGCCGTCTTTCGTGTAGAGCGGCTTCGCAATCTGTTTCCACGGCCCCTGAAGTTTTCCGCTTTCCGATACCGCCAGCCAGAGATTGTAGGCGCCGTTGTCATAACCGCTCCAGATCATTTTCAACTGCCCGTCCTCACGGAAAAGATATGCCCCGTCGGTCACATAATTATCCTTGCCCGGATCGGGGTGGTTGTTCGGACCGTCAGAACCGTGGAACAGCAGGATCGGCTCGCCTTCCAGACGTGTGAAATCATCCGAGAGCCGCGCAGCACAGATGGTTCCGTCTGTGACCTGTACCCATTCGTGGCAGAACACCATCCACGGGTCACCCCCCTCATCCACGTAAAGCGTTCCGTCCAGGCACATCCAATCCTCCGGCGTCACCGGACGCGGTGTAACGGGCTCGTAAGGCCCGGCAGGATTGCCGCTGGTCGAACGGAAGATCTGGGTGCCCCGGTGCGAATCGTCTCCGGTCGTCCCGAAGATATAGTAATCGCCCTTCCAGCAATGAAGTTCCGGCGCCCAGAAATCGTGAATGCGCCAGAACGTCCCCTCCTTCGGTATGAATGCCGGATAAGGGCCGCGCCACTGTTCCAGGTCTTCGCTGACATACGTCACGAATCCACGCCCGAATCGCCCGTCCGCCGGCCGGGCGC
>JAEEQO010000220.1 GCA_016285335.1 Victivallales bacterium
ACGCCGGTGAAATTCTGGATGCGTTCGGTGGTGCCTTCAATGATCTTGGTGGAAACCTTGACGGTGTCCCCGATATTGAAGTCGGGCACAGAAGCCTTGCACTGCGCCTTTTCGATCTTGTCAATGACGTTCATGGTATTACCTCCATATGTTAATTTTTGTTGTTGATCAGGTCCGGACGGACCAGCAGCGTCGTGTTCGTGGATTCGGCGCGGCGCCACTGTCCGATTCTGGCATGGTCGCCGGACAACAGCACGTCCGGCACTCTCATGCCGTGAAATTCGACGGGCTGGGTGTACTGCGGATACTCCAGGAGGCCGTTCTCGAACGATTCCTGCACGGCGGATTCGTCGTCGCCGAGCACGCCCGGCAGAAGCCGGACGATCGCGTCGGTCATAACCATGGCCGCCAGGTTGCCGTTCGTGAGGATATAGTCCCCGATGGACAGCTCCATGTCGACCAGCAGGTCGCGTACGCGCTGGTCAACGCCTTCGTAGTGTCCGCAGATGAAGATCAGGTGCTGTTCCCCGGCCAGCGCATGCGCGGTCGCCTGCGTGAAGCGTCCGCCCGCGGGTCCGGTCAGAATGACCTTCGTCCCGTCCTGTTTCAATGAGCTCACCGCTTCGAAAAGCGGCTCCACTTTCATCAGCATCCCGGGGCCGCCACCGAACGGTTTGTCGTCGACGGTCTTTCGCCGGTCGTGCGTAAAATCGCGAAGGTCGATCGCACGAATTTCGACCTTGTTTTCCCGAACGGCCCTGCCGGTGATGCTGCTCGCCAGCGGGCCGAAGAAGATTTCGGGAAAGAGGGTGATGATGTCGATCCGCAGCGCCACGTCAGGCTCCCGCGGCCTCGACCTCATCGTCCAGGACCTCGACGTTCACGCGGCCTTTCGTGCGTCCGGCTGCGCCGGAGACGAGAGCGCGGAGCGCCATGATCGTTTTGCCGTTCTTGCCGATGATCTTGCCCCGGTCGCCGGGCCGGCAGGTGATC
Source organism: Victivallales bacterium (assembly GCA_016285335.1). Next base: position 994 of record JAEEQO010000220.1, read on the forward strand.
TGGATCACGCTTCCGGTTTCGGCGGAAGCCGTGCGGACTTTCACCTCGTCGGGATAGTCCACGAGCTTCTTCGAGACGTACAGCACGAATTCTTCGAGGTTCTGCTGAGAAGACGGATCGGCGGTCGTCTTTGCTGCCGGCTTGGAGGAAGCAGTCGTTTCTTCCCCGCCGCCGAACAAATTGCCGATAAAACTAAAAAATCCCACGGCCAGTCTCCCGTGTTGCACGGGCGAAGCTCAGACTTACGCCTGCTTGTCCTCGCCCTTCTTGAACGTCTTTTTCTTCGTGTAGGGATCGGGCTCGCCGTATTTCTTGGACTTGCCGGCTTTCGCGCGGTCGTAAATGTCCTTCACGGTCTCGCTCATGATCGCGCCGTTGCCGACCCAGTATTCGAGGCGGGCGACGTCAAGCTTTTCGTCGCTGCGGCGGGGATCGTAATACCCAAGTTCTTCCAGCATGCGGCCATCGCGCTGGCTGCGGATGTCGCAGACAACGATACGGAAGCTGATCCAGTTTTTCCCGCCAGTTCGTTTCAGTCTGATCTTTACCATAACGGTTTTTCCTTTGTCTTTACCAGTGGTTCGACTGCGTCGTTCGACGCTCACGCATTGTTCGCTTCCCGCAGTGCGCGTGACTCAATGCGGGATAAAAGTCAATTAATATACAGCCTGTTTCCGCTTTTTTCAAATCAAATTCCTTTTTCTTTCAGTCTTTTTTGCGATTTTCCGGGGCTGAACCGGCTTCCTGCCTTTAGAACCAGACGGCAAGCAGCGCGCCCGCGGCGGCGGAACCGAGCAGGACGGCGGTCGTCGGCAGCTTCGTTTTCAGCATCAGCACGATGACCGTGCCGCAGATCAGGACGCCCGGCAGGGAGACCGCGAAACCGTCCGGCAGGACGGGACGTTCGAACTTGAAAAGCGAGGCGAAGGCGTCCCATGGTATCTGCTGCGTGAAGATCGACATCCCGAAGAAGATCGTCACGGCGTACATGATCAGCGCCACGGCCGCCAGACGCGTCCCCTTCAGCATGCCCGTCACCAGGAACGTGTCCTTCCAGCGGTTGATCCCAGCCACTGCGGAACATCCGATCAGGATCGTCGGCACGACCATCCCGAGCGACGCCGCCAGCGAGCCGAAGAAACCGCCGTTCACGTACCCGACGTAGGTCGCGGTGTTCAGCCCCACTGGGCCGGGCGTGACCTGCGCCACGGAGACGAGGTTGCCGAACGCGCTTTCCGTGAGGACCTTGTCCGGTCCGACGAATTCCTCCGTGAGCAGCGGGATCAGCATGTAGCCGCCACCGAAGCACAGCACGGTGAACTTGCAGAAATGCAGAAACAAAACGAGGTACTGGTTCATTTGCCGTCGCCTCCGTTTCCGGGTTGTCCGCCATTTGCCGCCGAAGCGGAATCGGCCTCTTTCAGGCGGTGCGACTGCCACCACACGTAGGCCAGCCCGAGCGGGATCGCGGCCAGGATCAGCAGCGCCGGGCTGACGAGCTTCAGGACCGCGAGCACGAAGAAGATGAACACGGCGGCGCATTCGACCGGGGCCTTCACGGTCCGGCGGAACATCCGGCAGCCGGTAACGAGGATCATGCCGGTCACGGCCGCGCGGATCCCGGCAAATGCACCCAGCAGATATTTGTTTTTCGGGTCGAGATGCGGGAACATCGAGGCGATGATCAGGATCACGGTGAAGGGAGGCGTCACGGCCCCGAACGCGGCGGCCAGCGCGCCCGGAACACCGCCGATCTTCATGCCGATATACACGGCGGAATTGATCGCGATGATGCCGGGGACCGTCTGCGTAAGCGCGGTCATATCCAGCAGTTCCTCGCGGGTCAGCAGCTTGTGTTTTACGACGAATATCTCCTCGATGACCGGGAGCATGGCGAGGCCGCCACCGACCACGAGCGCGGTGATGCGGAAAAAGGAGCAGTAAAGCAGCAGCAGGCGCCGGGCTTTTGACATGCCCTGGATATCTTCCGTTCCCATGCCGCGCCCCCTTCCCCTCGCCTCAGAGCGTCACGCCGAACAGACGTGCCGCGTTTTTGTAGAAGATCTTTTCGAACTGGTCTTCCGTGAGGTCGAGCGTGCGCGCCTCCGCGATGCCGTCGCGGTGGGACAGCGCGGGATAATCGGTCGCCCAGAGGATGCGGTCGACGCCGTGCGCGAGGATCATGCGCGTGACTTCGTGCGGCGGGAGCTTGAAGAACGTGCTGGAGGTATCGAACCACACGTCGCGTCCGACGAGATATTTCCAGGAGTCGTCCCACACGCTGTAGCCGCCCATGTGCGCCGCGATGATGTTCTTCAGGTGCGGGAAGTGGTCCAGCACGTTCGCGAGGCGTTTCGGCGAGGAGTAGTCGTAGCGGACGTCGCCGACGTGGAAGAGAACGGGCATTTCGGGCGGGATGAGCTCGTACAGACGCATCATCTTCGGTTCGTCGATGTAGAGCTTCTGGAAATCGGGGTGGAACTTCAGGCCGCTGAGGCCGAGCTCCTTCATGCGCTCGAGCTCGCCTTTGCAGTCCTCGTAGTCCGGATGGAGCGAACCGAGGCAGACGACTTTCGGGCCGAGCAGGGACGCGAGGTAATTGTTGATGTTCCGCACCTGGTCGGGACGCGTGGCGGAGGACAGGAACACGGCCTTGTCGATGTGGGCGTCCTCCAGGGATTCGTGCAGGTCCGCGACCGTGCCCGTGCGGCGCCACGGCTCGTGATAGAACGATTCGAGGGAGGCGACGACCTTCGGCGCGACGGCGTCGGGGAACACATGGCAATGGACGTCAAAATATTTCACGGCATCCTCCGGAACAAGGCGTCTGAATACAAAAATGGCATCCCCAACGGGATTCGAACCCGTGTTACCAGGATGAAAACCTGGTGTCCTAGGCCTCTAGACGATAGGGACGCACGTTCAGAAAAAAGTTATGAATTTAAAATAGCACGCCGGACGGATTTTTCAAGCGGGAAACAAATATTTTTCCGTTTTTTCCCGCGTTTTCCGCCCTGTCGGCCGCCTTATCGGGGATCATACGGGTAAAAACAGCAGTCGCACGAAGCGGGAATGAACCTTTGTCAGACGAAACACACCCCGCCGGATCCCTTTTCGCTGTTGCCGGATGATCGCAACCGATTTCATGTCCGCCACTTATGAATTACGTTCGCCAGCGGAGTCCCCGATGCCCGGGCTAACCGGATCGTTCTGGCGGTTGAAGCGGAATGCTCCGCCCACGACGTCAACGTGGGTGTCAACTTTCTGATGGATGTCG
>JAEEQO010000022.1 GCA_016285335.1 Victivallales bacterium
AATATATTAACCTTAGCCTTTTCACCCAAACCCTAAACAAGGAGTACAACAATGGCTGCAAAAATTGATAAGAGCAAATGCGCCGGCTGCGAATCCTGCGTCGGAGCCTGCCCCGTCAACGCGATTTCCATGAAAGACGGCGCTGCCGAAGTCAACGAAGCCGATTGCGTCGGCTGCGGCGCCTGCGCGGGCGAATGCCCCTGCGAAGCGATCACGGTTGAGTAATCATCCTGCCGCTTTTGTGCAAGAAAAACCCGGTCGGACGGCCGGGTTTTTTTGTGCCCGCATGGCGGATCGTCCGAGCGGGAAGAAAGGAAAAGTGAGGGCGGCGGATCATTCCGCTTCGGTTTTTTGCGGACGCCGTTCGAAGTCCGGGCAGTCGTCCATGGGCTGCACCTCGCAGTGCTTGCGCGTGCAGATGACCGCGAAGACATTCACGAGCGCGTGCGTGCAGTCCCGGCAGAAACGGCGTTCGCCGGGCTCCTCCGAATCCAGGATCGACGGCTTTGGCGCATCGTCCGCCTCCGTGTTGCCGAACAGGGCGTCCAGCGCCTTGCGTCCGGCGGAGATTCCTGTTGAGTTTGCGGCCTGCGGAGCATCGGGAGCGCCCGCGTCCGCGCCGCAGAACGAGCACACCAGATGTTCGCCCTTCACGTTCCAGCCGTCGAGGATCTTCTCCAGCTTCGCGAAAGCGGCGTTACCGCAGGCGGGACAGGTGAATTTGTCCCCGGGCTTCATGGGGCGGAAGCCTTGTTCTGCGTCATCCTGCGGAGACGGCGGCGTTTGCTCATGGCGGCGTAGAAGAGCGGGACGAGAAGCTTCAGGAGCGCGGCGGCGGGGACCGCCAGGATCATGCCGGAGATGCCCGCGATGACCGCGCCGAGGAGCACCACGATGATGGTCTCCACGAGCGTAAGGCCGATCGCCTCGCCGACCAGGACCGGGTACAGCAGGAGCTGTTCCAGGATCACGTGGATCAGCAGATACGCCAGCGCGATGCCGACAATGGGCATCACGATGCCTTCCTGCGCGAAGAGGATCGTCACGACGACGGACAGCAGCGCGGCCAGGACGGGACCGAGGAACGGCAGCAGGATCGTGGAGCCCGCGATGAGGGCGAGGATCGGCCAGAACGGCACGTTGAACGGCACGAAGATCAGCGCGTACAGGATGGTCTCCAGCACGATGATCCAGAAATAGCCGACCAGCCATGCCCGGAACATCCCGTAGATGTGGTCGATGATGCGGGCCGCGCCCCTGCGTTCGTTTTCGGATGCGCCGGGCAGCCAGCCGCTCTGGTAGATGCTGCTCACGGTCCATTCGCCGAGGTTCTGCCCGGGGTTTTCGCGTCCGGCGGCGAACATGGCCATTCTGAGCAGGAAATAGTAGTAGAAGAACAGGAACATCACGAGATCGAACGCGAACGTGCCGGCCCAGGCGGTGACATGGAACGCGTTTTTGATCAGTTCGTTGCCTGCCCGGAGCGAGAGTTTCGCCAGGTCGATGTTGTGTTCCTCCATCACGTCGGAGAACCGGTTCCGCAGGCGTTCGCGGACGTTCATGCCCGCCTCCGCTTCCTGCGACGGCGGATCGAGGCGGTCCAGCAGTTCACCGGCTTTTTGCTCCAGGCGTTCGACCACGTGGTTGTTCTGCGCCCATTTGGACATGGATTCGCCGGACATCGAGGCGAACGGACGGAGGAAATGCACCAGCGCCCAGGAACACAGGACCGTTACGATAACGACCAGGATGACGGTCAGGGCGGACGCCTGCGTGGCGATGCGGCGGCGTTCCGCCAGGGGGAGCCTGCCCGACGTCGTTTCCGCGTCGGTTCCGGGGTCATCCGCGGGATCCGGCTTCGCGTCGTCGAACTTTCGCGTGATGCGTTTGCGGAATGCGGTAAACGGCGCCTTCAGCCTAACCATGAACGCGTGGAAACCGAGCATGGGCCGCGTTCCGAAGAAACGGCGCTCCAGCAACTGTTCGAAGGAAAACGACAGGGCGGCCGCCAGGATGCCGAAGAACAGCGGCTTCACATAGACGGCGGCGAGCAGGAACAGGACCAGGATCAGGAAGACCGGGATGAACCCGTTCGCGGGCGCGACAAACGTGTCCGCCTTCGGCCGCAACATGAACTTGCGGGAAGCCGGCTGTTCCGCAGGCGCGGCGACGGGCTTGTCCTGGCCGGAGGTTTCCATGCGCGGTCAGTCTTCCGTGACGATGGACTTGCCGGAGCCTTCGACGATCTCGCCGCAGACGAACGCGGCGATCCCGGCGTCCTTCGCGGCCTTGATCGCGGTCTCGACGTCGCCGGGCCGGACGAACCAGACCATGCCGACGCCCATGTTGAACACGCGGTAGGCTTCCTGCACGGGGAGGCTGCCGAGCTGGACGAGGAGGTCGAATACGGGCGGCCGGAACGGGATCTTTGCTGTGTGGAAGACGGCGTCGACGGTCTTCGGCAGGATGCGCGGCACGTTGTCGATCAGCCCGCCGCCGGTGATGTGGGCGATGCCGTTGATGGCGACGCCCGCGGCCTTCGCGGCCTTGATGGCGGGGAGATAGCAGGTGTGGGGCTTCAGGAGGGCTTCGCCGACGGATTCGCCGCCGAGGATGTCCGGCGTGGATTTGACCGTGTACCCGCCCGCATCGAAGAGGAGTTTGCGGGCGAGGCTGAAGCCATTGGTGTGGAGGCCGTTCGATGCCAGGCCGATCGCGACGTCGCCGGGGGCGATGTGTTCGCCGGTGATGATCTCGCTCTTCTCCACGATGCCGGTGATGATGCCGACCAGGTCGAAGTCGTTGCCGTACATGCCGGGCATTTCGGCCGTTTCGCCGCCGAGCACGGCGCAGTTCGCGGCGCGGCAGGCGTCGGCGATGCCGCCGAGGACCTGTTCGTACAGCGGGCTGCGGAGCTTGCCGATGCCGATGTAGTCGAGGAAGTAGATGGGTTCCGCGCCCTGCACCGCGATGTCGTTGATGCAGTGGTTCACGATGTCGAAGCCGACCGTGTCGTATTTCTGCATTTCGCCGGCGACCATGAGCTTGGTGCCGACGCCGTCGATGCTGGCGACGAGGACCGGCTCGCGGTAGCCCGGGAACCCGGCCTGGAAGAGTCCGCCGAAGCCGCCGATGGGGGCGAGCATTTCGGGGCGGCGGGCGGCGGCGAGACGGGGTTTGACGCGGCCGAGGAGTTCAGTTGCGAGGTCGATGTCGACGCCGGCTTCTTTGTAGGAGGAGGGGGTTTGCATGGAGGCGGACTTTCGTGTTTATTGGATGAAGTTATTTGAGTTTCAGGTTGGAGAAGGCGGCGCCGAGGCTGCCGAAGGGTTCGTGGCTCTGGGGGAGCGGGTAGTTCTCGAGGATCTTTTTCTGCGCCTCGAAGATCGGAGCGAGGCCGATCTGCGCGAGCTCGAGGATCCTGTCGAGCTGTTCGCGGTCGAACGGCACTTCCTCGGCGGTGCCCTGCAGCTCGATGAACTTGCCGGATTCGGTCATGATGACGTTGAAATCGACGTCCGCGCCGGAATCCTCCTCGTAGCAGAGGTCGAGCAGCGGCACGCCGTCGCGGATGCCGACGCTGATCGCGCCGACGTTCTCGCGCATGGGAAACCGCTGGATCTTCTTTTCGGCGAGGAGCTTGCGGAACGCGATCTGAAGCACGACGCTCGCGCCGCAGATGGAGGCGCACCGGGTGCCGCCGTCCGCGTCGATCACGTCGCAGTCGATGTACAGCGTATTCGGGCCGAGCGCCTGAAGGTCGATGACCGAACGGAAGGAACGCCCGATGAGGCGCTGAATCTCCATGGTGCGGCCGGACTGCTTGCCGCGGGTCGCCTCGCGGGCGACGCGTGTATTGCCCGCGCCGGGGATCATGCCGTATTCGCTGGTGACCCAGCCGCCGGAAACGCCCTGCTGGCGCATCCAGCCGGGAACGCCCTGTTCGAACGAGGCGGAACAGATGACCTTGGTGCCGCCGGCTTCCACGAGCGCGGAGGCGATCGGATGTGCCAGATATTCGGGGGTGATGCGGAATTTGCGGGGCTGGGACGGCGCGCGTCCGTCGATGCGTTTGCTGTTGTTCATGCGGGGTCCATTTCAGCGGTTCAATAAAAAAAGCCGCCGCCCGACAGATGACCTACGCGCAAGGTCTTAACGCTTAGAGCTGCTTTGTTCCCAACCTGACTCGGTTCACGCAATTCCATCGCACAGGGTCCGGCGGACGACGGCAAAATCATGCAGTTTTCAATTTGCGGGAAGATTTTCCCTTGCTATTTACTTTACACCGTTTTGCAAAATATTCAAGGCAAAGAGCGAGTTCCGCCCGTAAATTTTTCCGTTCGACGATCCGGTCCACGAACCCCTTCTGAAGCAGGAACTCCGCCGTCTGGAAGCCCTCCGGCAGCTGCGCCTGCGTGGTCGCCTCGATCACGCGGCGTCCGGCGAAGCCGACCATCGCGCCCGGCTCCGCCAGGATCAGGTCGCCGAGCGAGGCGAAGCTCGCGGTGACGCCCGCGGTGGTCGGATGGGTCAGGATCACGATGTAGGGCAGCCCTGCCTCCTTGTGACGGTGAAGCGCGCCGCTGGTCTTCGCCATCTGCATGAGGCTGATGAGGCCTTCGTACATGCGCGCGCCGCCGCTGGCGGTCACGATCACGAGCGGGAGGCGTTTCTCCGTGGCGGTCTCGATGGCGCGCGTGATCTTTTCGCCGACGACCGCGCCCATGCTGGCGCCGAGGAACCGGAAGTCCATGACGGCGAGGACGTACGGATTGAGGTTGACGGCGGTTACGCCCGCGATCACGGCGTCGCGCAGCCCGGTCTTCTCATGGTTGGAGCGGAGTTTCTCCACGTAGGAGGAAACGCCCTCGAATTTGAGCGTGTCGACGGATTCGAGTTTCGGCGCGATCTCCTCGAAGCTGCCGAGGTCGGTCAGCAGGTCGATGCGCTCGAGCGCGGTCAGCGGGTAATGGTAGCCGCATTTGGGGCAGACCTGCAGGTTTTCCTCGCGGCTGCCGGTCGTGATCAGCTCGTTGCAGTTTTTGCATTTTTCCCAGATGCCCTGCGGGATCTCCTTGCGTTTCGCGACCTCGCTCCGTTTCTGGATGCCGTGGTGGGCGATCACGTTCGCGGGGACTACCGCGGTCGTCGGCAGGGGTTTGATCTTCTTGGTGAATGCGGCCATGGCGGCGCCTCGTATGTTTAGGTTTGAATCCGGTCCTATCGTATCGTCAACGCCGGGCGGCCGAGACCGCGAAGACCCTGGAAGCGCCCGCGTCAAGCAGGGCGGACGCCGCCGAGGCGAGCGTGGCGCCCGTCGTCAAAACATCGTCTACAACTAATATAGCACGCTTTTCGCATTTTGTCGAATCCGTCGGCGAAAAAGCGCCCGTTAAATTTAAAATTCTTTCCTTGCGTGTCAGCCGCGCCTGCTGACGGGTACGTCTGACCCGGCGGAGCGCCCGGACCACCGGCACGCCGAGTTCCGCCGAGATGCCCCGGCAGATCAGGTCGGCCTGATTGAATCCGCGTTGGAGGAAGCGCGTCCAGTGGAGCGGGACCGGCACGATCATGTCGACGGGACACGGGAGTTCGCGTTTGAGCTTGTCCCCGAGGAGGCGGCCCAGCGCGCGGGCGAACTCCGGGCGGCCGCGGTATTTCAGCATCATGATCGACAACCGTGCGTTTCCCTCCATGCCGAACAGCGAAAACGCCTGCGTCCACGGACGAGGCGGCTGCTGAAGGCATTTCGGGCAGACGTCCAGGATGCCGTCCATCGGACCGCCGCAGCCGGGGCAGAACGGAGGCGCGATGAACGGCAGCGACTCCAGGCAGTCCGCGCAGAACATCCCCGGCGAACCGTCGAACGGCGGCTTCCCGCAAATCGGGCAGCGGAACGGCACCGCCACGGACAGGCATCGGGTCAGCAGGGAATCGAGGCGGCGCGGCATGATGCGGCCTCAGCGTTTTTTCGAATAGGTCCCGTCCGGGTTCTTGCGGACGCGGTGCAGGATTTCGAGGCTGATCATGGTGGAGATCACGGTCGACGGCGGGATGCCCGTCGTGTCGGAGATCATGTCGACGTTCGCCGGTCCATGTGCCAGCACGTCCAGGATCGCGGTCTCCTCGCCGGAGAACATGGAATCGTCGAGGTCGTCCGGTTCCGTTGTCTGCGTGCCGCCGTCCTGTTCCGGGTCGAACGGGTTCACGGGAGATTCGCGGAGCGAGGCGGGATGGAATCCGGGCAGGAAATCGAACTCGTCGAGGATGTCGTCGAAATTCATCACGAGCTTCGCGCCCTGCTTGATGAGTGTGTTGCAGCCCGCCGCCGAAGGATTGTCCGCCTCGCCCGGCACGGCGAACACATGGCGGCCCTGTTCCAGCGCCTGCGCCGCCGTGATCAGCGACCCGCTGTTCACGCCCGCTTCGACCACCAGCGTCCCGCACGAAAGCCCGGCGATGATCCGGTTCCGCATCGGGAACGTGTGGCGCGTGGGCGCGGTCGTCATGGGAAATTCGGAAATGACCGCGCCGCCGGTGCGGATGATCGCGCGGGCGAGGTCGAGGTTTTCGATGGGATGAAGCTTTGCCAGGCCGCCGCCGAGCACGGCGATGGTCTTGCCGCCCGCGTCGACCGTGGCCTGATGGACGATCGTGTCGATGCCGATCGCCAGGCCGCTGATCGTGGTCCAGCCGCCGTAGGCTGCGGCTTCCGAGAGATGCCGCGCCATGCGTGCGCCGTAGTTCGAGGCGTTGCGCGTGCCGACGATGGAGATGGAACGGACGGCGAGGTCGTCGGGCAGGGATCCGCGCATGTAGATGCAGAGCGGAGCGTCGCGGAGCTCCCGCAGGGCCGCCGGATATTCGTCGTCGGTGCGGCACAGGATGGTCACGCCGCCGTTCTTCGCGATCTCGAGTTCGCGGTCGAGCTCGACGTGATCGCGCCAGTTGAGGATGCGGCCGGCAAGTTCCGTGCTGATGCCGCGGATGCGGGCGAGCGAGGCGGCGTCCGATTCGAAGATCGCCGAAACGGAGCCGCAGAATTCGATCAGGGCATTGGCGCGCGAACCGCCGATGCCGTTCAGCATGTTCAGGATGATGCAGCCGTTATGGTCGTTCACAGACGGCCTCCCAGACGGCCTGGATCGCCTCGCGCGGGACGTCCGTGCGGACTTCGGCGCGGCCGATCGCGAGCGGCAGGACGATGCGCGGCACGCCCGAAACGGCTTTCTTGTCCGCCGCCATCGCGGCGAGGAGCGCCGCCGGATCGCAGCCGGAGACCGCGACGGGCAGCCGGTACTGCCGGAGCAGGGCGGAGATCTTTTCCGCCGATCCCGCGTCGAGCAGGCCGAGCCGGACCGAGAGCTTCGCGGCGGCGGCGATGCCGACCGCGACCGCTTCGCCGTGCTCCAGTCCGCGGTAGTCCTGCACCTTCTCGATCGCGTGTCCGAACGTGTGCCCCAGGTTGAGCAGCATGCGTTCGCCGCGTTCCGTTTCGTCGCGGGAGACGACGGCGGCTTTCAATCCGCAGGATCTCGCCACAAGGCCCGCGAGACGGGTGCGGTCGCGGAAGAGCGAATCCCCGGCCGCTTCCAGTTCGTCGAAGAGCGTCCGGTCGAACAACACGGCGTGCTTGATGAGCTCGGCAAATCCGTTCGCCATTTCGCGGGAGGGGAGCGACGCCAGAAACATGGTGTCCATGAGCACGGCTTTCGGCTGGTAGAACGTGCCGACGAGGTTCTTTCCTTCGGGCAGGTCCACCCCGGTCTTGCCGCCGACGCCGGAGTCGATCATCGCGAGGAGCGAGGTCGGGACCTGCACGCAGCGGATGCCGCGCATGTAGATCGACGCCGCGAACGCGGCCATGTCGCCCGCCACGCCGCCGCCCAGCCCCACGACCAGCGAACCGCGGTCAAGTCCGGCATGCGCGGCGTCCTGGCAGATCCCGCCGATGGTCGCGAGGTGTTTCGAGGTCTCCCCGGCGGGGAATACGGATTCCGCCACGGCGGACGCCCCGGCGACCAGCAGGGTCCGGTGCAGGAGGTCGGCGTACATCGGTGCGACGTTGGAATCGGAGACGATCAGGACTTTCACGCCCTTCACGAACGGCGCCAGAAGCCCGACGGCCGCGCCGGACCGGAACAGGTTGTCCGACACGGAAATGTCGTAGGAGCGTTCGCCCAGATTGACTTTCACGGTTTCCATATCAGACTGCGTCCCCGGCGGCGGCCAGAAGTTCGGCGTAGGACGTGCGGCCGTCGTACAGCGCCTTGCCGACGATCGCGCCTTCGAGATTGGCGCGGTCCAGCGAAACCAGGCCGCGGACGTCCGCGGACGAGCTCACGCCGCCGGACGCGATGATCCGGCAGTCCGGGAGCTGGTCGCAGAGGTTCCGCATGAACGGCAGGTTCGGGCCTTTCAGTGCGCCGTCGGTGGCGATGTCGGTGAAGATGAAGCGTTCGATGCCGAAGAGGAACAGCGTTTTTGCGAGCGCCGCCGCCTCGACCGTGGAAGTCTCGACCCAGCCGCGGGTGGCCACTTTGCCGTCGCGGGCGTCGATCCCGGCCACGACTTTTTCCGGGCCGAATGCGTTGATGAAATTCTCCGCGCTCTTCGGATCGTCGCAGACCGCCGTCCCGAGGATCACGCGGGAGACGCCCAGGTCGAACGCACGTTTCGCGTCGTCGACGGTGCGGATGCCGCCGCCGAGTTCGCACGGGATGGACACGCGGGCGCAGATCGCCCGGATGGCGTCGGAATTGGTCATCGCGCCGGTCTTCGCACCGTCGAGGTCGACCAGATGGATCAGCGGCGCTCCGGATGCCTCCCACACCGCGGCCTGGTCGGCAGGAGTGCTTTCGTAGACCGTCTCCTGTGCGTAGTCGCCCTGGAACAGGCGGACGCAGTTTCCGTGAAGCAGATCGATGGCGGGAAAGATTTTCATGACTGGGAAACTCCTTTGCAGAGGGCCGAGAATCCGCGCAGGATCGCCAGCCCGTTATCCTGGCTTTTCTCCGGATGGAACTGCGTCGCGGCCAGGTTGCCCCGCGATACTGCCGACGTGAACCCGCAAATGTAATCCGTGCGCCCGGCGGTCACGGCGGCGTCATCCGGCACGACATAGAACGAGTGAACAAAATAGAACCACGCGGGCTCTTTGAACGATGCGAAACACGGATGCGCCGAGCGGAACGAAACCGTGTTCCAGCCCATATGCGGCACTTTTTCCGTGTCGGAGACGAACTTGCGGCAGCAGCCCTTCAGAATGCCGAGACCGGGCACGCCCGGCGCCTCCTCGCTGGATTCGAACAGCATCTGGAGCCCGAGGCAGATCCCGAGGAACGGCTTGTCCGCAGCGGTCCAGTCCCGCAGGAACGGGACGAATCCGGCACGGTCGAGATTCTTCATCGCGTCGTGGAAATTCCCCACGCCCGGCAGGACCACGCCCGCCGCGCCCGCGGCTTCGGACGGCGAACGCACGATGCGGGCTTCCGCACCCGTATAGATCAGGGCGCGCTCCACGTTCCGGAGGTTGCCCATGTCGTAGTCGATGATTGCGATCAGCGCCATACTTGTTCATCCTATAATTAAAAAAAGTTGCATAACAATATAACCCTTTTTTCATGAAATGTCAAGTTTTTTCGCAAAAACCGGGCGAAAGCGCCCGGCGCCGGTGCGATGGCGGGAACATCATAAAAAGCGCAGGACGCCTGCCCACCCCCTGGGAGACGCCCTGCGGATCAATCGTTTTTCAGGAGCTTGCCGAACCTGTCTCAATCCTCGACAAAGAGGTCTTCGTCATCGAACGGACGAACGTGGATTTCTCCGTTTTCGTCGTAGGTGATGGAGCTGCCGGTCGCGGATGCCGTGGCCGGGATCGGGACGATCTTGCGAACGGAATGCGGGACGGCGGTGTGAGCGGTGAAGCCGTGATCGAATCCGTTGAATCCGGCGAAGGTGTAACCGAAACCGTTGAAATCCATGCCGTGATTGAATCCGGCGAAAGCGTAGCCGAAACCGCCGAAATCCATGCCGTAACCGAAGCCGCCGAAGCCGTAACCGTATCCGAACGGGCCGAAACCGCCGAAGCCGTGATGGTCGAAGGTGTTTGCATAGGCGTTGATCGAAACCAGCCCCGCAATCGCGATGAGGATGAAAAGGGAAGCGATCTTTTTCATTTTTGTTTCTCCAGATTTATTATGTGTTTTATTTTGTGGTTTGTATTTGCAACTGATTGTCGGAGCGTCTGTTTGCGTCTTGCATCAGCGCTTACATCTCAATTAACGCATTGCAATTCGTTTTTATTGCATGCGGTTTCGATTATTTCCGGAAAAAACCGAAATCGTGAGTTTAAGGAACGCGATTCCTTCTATTCTCCAAGCTCAAGTCGAACAGAAGATAAAGCCATAAAAAAAAGACCATTTCCGTGAGGAGATGGTCTTTGAAAAGACGTTTGCGGATCGATAAGATCAGAAACCGCCGAAGCCGCCTCCGAATCCCATGCCGGGGCCGCCAAAGCCGCCTCCGAATCCCATGCCGGGACCGCCGAAGCCCGCGCCGGGAGTCATCGCCATGGTGTTGTCAAAACCCATGCCGGGATCGAAGGCCGGGGGGAATTCGCCAAAGCTCATGCCGGGATCCATGGAGAACGGAGCGCCGCCGAAGCCGGGAGCCATATTCTGCTGAACAGCAGCCGCTTTCGCCGCTTTTTCCGCCTTCCTCGCTTCACGGGCTTCTCTGCGTTCCGCACGGCGTTCCTCAGCCGCAATGGCGCGTTCTTCCGATGCGCTCATCTTCTTTTCCGCAGGAATGACCGCCGCGGGCGCCGGGCAAAGCTTCATAAGAACGATAAGGAAAAGCGGCATTAAGAAAACAAGAAAGAAGTAAGATTTTTTCATGGTAAGGTCTCCGGTTTGTCGTTGATTGTATCGTGTCTTCGTATCAAATAACGCGTTTGCCCTGCGTGATATTGTGCGGGAATCGTCTTTTTTTTCGAAAACCGGAAAAATGGTCCCTGATGAAAAAGGCCGAATCCATGAGGAGACGGCCCTGAAAAGTCATATATATTTTATTTAAATGGAATCTGAATACCGATGGCTTCCTTGCGGCCGAAATGGATGCCACCCCCGTTCAGTCGAGGTGCGGCAGAGGAGTCTTTTTGCCGTCCTGCGTGATGGCGCACAGAGTGACGGAGGTATGGAAAGCCGGATATGTTTCGCAGGATGAAACATCCCGTGCCGTAACGTTCACATCGTAGGAGACCGAGGTGTTTCCGGTCTTTTTCCGGGTTACGGTGAAGGTCAGCACCGCTCCGAGCTTCACGCTTTGCGTAAAGGACACCGCCTCCATGGCTCTCGTCACGAAGCGCACGCACGGATAATCCTCGATCGCGGCGAGGTAGGCGAATTCATCCACCCACAGCAGCATGTAGCCGCCGAACAGATTGCCGTGCTGGTTCAGGTGTTCCGGTCTGACTAACGTCTTGAATTGCATCCTTTGCCTCCATTTTCAGATGAATTGACCGTTTCGATCTCATTGTCTCCGGCGATCACGGCTTCGGCCCGGGGAGAAGCCGGGGCGCGTCCCCCGTGAAAGGAGACGTGCCCGGCGAGCTTGTTTTGAGCTCGGATGATTATTTGCCGGAGGTGGTGACGGTGAACCAGTCTTCGCCCGGCTTGTAGGTGTTCGGGAGGTTGTGCGTCTTGCGGAACGTGCGGGATTCCATGACGTAGTTCAGCACGTTCTTCACGCTGCGCTGCATTTCGCCGAGGGTGAGGCCGGCGTTAATGTCGTCCGGACGGCCCGCCGCCACCCAGGCTTCGTAGGATTCGAGGATGGAGCGGTCGTTGCGGCCGGGGCCGTTGCCGGGCATGAGCACGTCCATCTGGGAGCGGACGCGCCACGCGTTGTTGCTGACGTGAAGCAGATCGGACGAGCTGGCGCGGGTGCCCCAGTCGGTCATGAGGGAACCGGTCCAGCCCCACTGGCCGCGCAGGATGGTGGTGTTCAGATCATAGTTGTAGTAGTTCCAGAAGCTGTTGATCTTGTTGTAGCTGTCCATCATGTTGTACGGCTTGCCGACCTTCAGGCAGATCTCGAACGCGCGCAGATAGATCTCGCGCATGGCGCGTTCGGAGCAGCGGGAGTCGTTGGAATTGCGGTTGGTCTCCTGGTTGTTCATGGCGAAGTGCTTCGGTGTAGCGGAGGCGCCGGCCTTCTGGATGCCGCGCGTCATGGACGCCGCCATGAGCCCGGTGAGGAGCGGGTCTTCGGAGTAGTATTCGAAGTTGCGTCCGCAGAGGGGATTTCGGTGGAGGTTCATGCCGGGGCCGAGGATGCAGTCGACGCCGTTCAGGTCCATTTCCTTGCCGATCTCGTAGTACATGGACTCGATGAGTTCGTTGTTCCACGTGCAGGCGAGCAGCGAGCCGATGGGCAGAAGCGAAGCGTTGGCAGTAAGGCGGATGCCGGAGGGGCCGTCGCAGGTCGCGAGCGCCGGCACGCCCTTGTCGCGGACGCTCTGGAGGATGCCGGCGAAGACGGAGGCGTTTCCGGCGGGGCCGAGGCGGCTGTTCATGCCGCCGTCGCCGCGGAGGAGCGTTTCCATTTCGGCGGGCGTGAGCTGCGCCACGAATTCATCCAGCGTGTTTTTCCCCTGCTTCACGTCGATGAGCTTGATGCCTTTGTCGCCGGTTTCCGGCACGGCCTTCGGGAGGCGTTCCTTCACGCGGGCGGCGAGGTCGACTTTCGAGACGGGGACGCGTTCCGTGCCGGGGACGAGCTTGCCGTTCTGCTCGACCGGCTTCACGCGGTCGAACGCCACATCTTCGGAGGCGATGACGAGGGCGGGTTCGAGCTGTTCGATCACGGCGACGGAATCCAGCTTCGCGGTGCCGCACACCTGCGCGTCGCGGCTGCTGTTTCCGGCATAGAACTTGTACTCGCCGGGTTCGAGCACCCATGCGGCCAGATGTCCGGTGGCGCCGCTGTCGTCGAACGAAGCGAAATCCTTCGCGGGGATCGTGAAGGTGAACGTCTGGGATTCGCCGGGGGCGAGGGCTTTCGTCTTCGCGTAGGCCACAAGGGACTTCGCGGGCTTGCCGAGCTTGCCCTGAGGCGCGCCGCAGTAGATCTGCACGACTTCCTTGCCGGAGTATTTCTTCCCGGTGTTCGTGACCGTCGCGCTGACCGTGACGCCGTTCTTCCCGAAGTCGGCGCTGCCGAAATTCGCGGTCTCGATCTTGAACGACGTGTAGCTGAGGCCGAAACCGAACGGGTACAGGACCTTTTCGGGCGCGAACGTCTCGAAGTAGCGGTAGCCGACGTAGATGTCCTCGACATAGTTGTTGAACTCGCGGTTGCCGAAGCTCGATGCCGACGGATAGTCCTGGTAGGTGTTCGCGATGGCGGACGCGAGCTTGCCGGAGGGCGATTCCTTGCCGGTCAGCACGGACATGATCGCGTTGCCGGTCTCCATGCCGCCCTGCCACACGTACATGAGGGCGTCGATCTTGTAATCCTTCACCCATGCCATGTCGATCACGTTGCCCACGTTCAGCAGCACGATCGTCTTCTTGAACGCTCCGGTGATCTCCTTCAGCAGGTATTTTTCGGCGTCGGTCAGGTAGTAGCTGCCGGGTTCGAGCCTGCATTCGCGGTCCTCGCCGGCGGCGCGCCCGATCATGAGCACGGCGGTGTCGGTGCGCTTTGCCGCGGCCTGGATCTGTTCGGAGGTGAGGTACATCTCGGGCGCGTAGAACGGCCAGTTGCCCCAGCCGCCCGCGCGGAGCGGATTCGCCTGAGCCCACTTCGAGTAGGCGTCGAACAGCTCCTGGTCCGCCTTGACCAGTTCGTTGCGGGAAAGGGCGTCGGCGAGCGTGACGCGGTACGGCGGCTTCACGTCGCCGCCCGAGCCGTAGCCGACCAGGAAAGTCTGGATCTGCGTGATCCCGAAGAACGCGACGGTCTCGACGCCGTTCTGTCCGAGCGGGAGCGCGTTGTTGTCATTCTTGAGCAGGACGATGCCTTCGGAGGCCGCGCTTCTGGCGTACTCCTGCACAGACGGGTTCACCTCGGCGAACGCCGGAAGCGAGAGCATGGCGGCGAGCGCACAGGCGACCGCGGCGATGCCTTTGAATCTGAGGGACGGTTTGTGGACTTTCATAGGTGGAACTCTTGTTTGGGGGTTATAGGGTTTTATGATCGGTCGGAAACATGGAATAATATACTGCCTGCGGAACAGAATACAAGAGCCTTATCTGCGCGGAGACCAAAAAAGTTTGTGATTGACGATTGTAAAAGCAAATGCAACGGTTAAAAGGTTGCATGATGCGTTTAGTCTTACAAACCCGGAAATAGGGATATAACGGAGCGTGGCGCGGTTTTTCGGACGGCTGCCGTGGTGTCACCGGGAATCGTCGGTATGTTGAAAAAATTGTACTGCATGATTGCATTTTTAAAAAACGACCGCCTGACGGCGGTGTTGTTGTCTCCACTCATTATCGCGCTCCGACGCCGGGCGGCTCCGCTTCGCCCGAGCGCGCTCCGTATTCGCTCCCCCATTTTGCCCCGCTCCGCTTATCAGCTCAAGGATGCTTCCGTCCCGTCATTGAACTGGGACGAGGGCGAGGCGGAAGCCGAGGAAGCTGTTCCGGTGGCCGGGGTCGAAGCTGTTCCGGCTCGCGGAACAACAGTCCCTGGCGCTGCTGAACCAGCTGCCGCCCCGACGCACCCGTAACGAGCCAGTCGCGGGACCGGTGGGGTCGGTCGTGTCGCCACCGTAAGGTTCATACCAATCTCGACACCACTCAAACACATTACCGTGCATGTCATACAACCCGAACGCGTTTTTGTAGCCGAGACTTCCGACATCCACGGTCGCTTCACGGCAAACGCCTTTCGAGCCGTCGCCATAGGGATAAGTGCCGTCAAAATTCATCTTGTCAGCGTCCGACGCATCGCCATAGGAATAATTCATCGCCATACAGGCCCGGCACGCGTACTCCCACTGCGCCTCCGTCGGCAAATCAATGCGGTATCCTCGCGGCAGTTTATCGGCGTAAAGTTCATTCAATCGCTTGCAGAAATCCATCGCATCGTTCCACGAGACCCCTTCCACCGGGCGCCTGGCTCCTTTCCAATACGAAGGATCGGACAGGTCTTTACCGTCCTGCGAGGCGCAGCGGCCACTCATCACCGCCCGCCACTGCTCGTTCGTCACCTCGTATTTGCCCAGCCAATAGGACTTCGTCAGATGCACCGTCCTGCCGTCATCGCGCAGAAATTTGCCCGCCGGGATCAGCACCATCTCAAGTTTCACTCCGCCGGGCAAAGCAACGTTCCCATCGAACCCCCAGTGTCTCCATTTTTCTTCTTCGATGAGCCTTTCGTTCCTTTCAGCAACTCTTTCTTCAAACAAACGAAATGCTTCCTGACTTGATAATTCCGCTTCTTCTGGTGTGAGCACAGGAATTGCCATTGGAGCGTTCTTGTTTTCAGGTTGTGCTATCGCGGTATCAGACTCTGACTTGCTGCCGTCAGATTTACCTTCCAGCGGTTGTTCTTCGGGGGACGCGGACTTGATTTCAATTGATTTTTTTTCGACATGCCTACTCTCGATTGTGGACTTCGATTCGGTCACTGGCTTCGTTTCAGGAACAGAGACCGTTGGTTTCCTGTTGGACGTGGGGCTTTCTCTTTGAACCGTCTGAACATCCTCATGGCGATTGAATTCCTTGCGGTCAATGATGACGAAGAAAGCAATCAGCGCAACAATTACGACAATAGGAGCAATTAGATGTTTCATTTTTCAACAATTTTTCGATATTTAAAGATACTTGCTAGCGATCTCCGCAATGGTCAATTCCCCTCGCGTGGCTTCCAGCGCCACACGGCTCTTGAACATGCTGTCGTGCAGAAAATTGTGCAAATTTTAGGAAGCAGGGGTTGAAAGCCTCATCACTCATTTCTCTTACTTCTACATCGAATTTGCCCACAGATTCATTCCGAACATAACATGAAACAAATGAAATAAATGAAATAAGAGATAAGGAACAAATTAGCAAACAGAGTGTTTTTTTTCAACATAAAATCACCTATCGAAATAATTTTGTTCGGTTTTTATTCCATTCTAATCGACCGTTTAACTCATTTTGGAATTAATCATTTTTTATTACATGCTGGGTTTAAGCTCTTTTCCCTTTATTGAAAAAGATTGTTTTACTTTATTAAACGCTCCAATTGTATCTTTCCGGAAGAAGAGAAAACTACAAAGAACAACTACTGTAAAGCATATAATACTTACAATAACAGCGTTGACAAGCCATGCCAAGTAGTTATCGGGTGTACTTAATTGTAGAAACCAAATTATCCCCATCGTAAGAGCACACTCAAAAAAGGATATAAAAATCCTATACAAAACAATATATATATTTCTAAAGACTATATGACGGCTCATATATACAGAGTACTGAATTGTTCTAAACAGTGTTGCAGCCAAGGTTCCGATCGCCACACCTATTAGTCCGTACTTAAACACAAGTATGATTGATAATGACAGATTAATAATTGGTTCAACAATAGCGCCCTTTTTTGTCTGTTTATAATGCCCGGCCGCTTGAACTACAAGTTGGTAGGGAATTCTCACGCCATTGAAAAAGTTGGCTATGATAATAACATAAGCAAAGCCAGGTCGAATATAAGAAACGTCATTAACTCCTTTTGTATATATATTTATAAAGCCGAACACAAGCAGAGCGGAGCATGTATAAATAAAGGTGGAAATGCCATAGATTATTGTCTCGACAATTGCAACATTCTCGCGTAGAATTCTATCTTCTTTTTTTGCAATCATGTTTCCGAACGCCGCTTCCAATCCATTTGAGAAAGCAGCAAGTACTCTTCTGAGTCCCTCAAACACCATATTATAGACCGCATACACTGACACTTCTAACATATTCGTAAAAGCGGTAAGTACCATGACCGCAGTATTTGTGGTTGCAAAAACTGCTACTTGCTGCCAAAATGCATCCCATCTTTGCGAAATTGCCCTGTTATTCGGCTTAACATTAGTATCAATCTTGTATCTATGTCTGACATAAACTCCTAACAGTACCGGATATGCAACGTAGACTATCGCACTTGCGCCCTTCACGGCGTGAATAGAGCAACCAATGAGTAATAATGCCGCGCCTATTGATGTGTTTGCAATATAACATAAACACTTCAATAAAGATGGAACCCATAATCTTTGATCAGCCTGTAAAACAATTAAATAAGTTATTCCAAAGAAAGATTCCGCAAAAGTGCTGACACCAATAATCAGAAATAATGAGAATGTAAAAAACCAGCCAAATTCATTTTTCACAAGGAGAGGATAGATACTTGCGAACAAGATTATTGCGCCTGCAAGGATTAACCCTATTTTTTTCATGAAGATATCAGTTGCCTTTACTATGGCATTTATCTCCTCATGGTTTTCCTCTGCCAACGGCTTATACAGCGCTGCTCTAGTTGCTCCTCCTATTCCTGAACGAAGCAGTACTGCACATGACAAAAACTGGGTTATTGACGAAGTCAGCCCATTGTATTGGGATCCCAAATTACTGAGTATCAATCGCGGAAGGATTAATCCACAAACGACAGATATAAATTGCTCTAATAAATTAAACGCTGTATTTAATGTGGCTTTTTTCCCTCTCATGTTCTTCTCACCGGATCAATTTGATCTATTTCAAAAACCTTATCATTTCTTCATTTTGAAGTCTGTGAGAAACAGGCACCAAGAATTCATCCTTCAGATTGCCAACGACAAGCAGGAGACAAAGCTGTTCATCTTCAGGAATACCAAGTGATAATCTCAATTCATCCCAAGCTTTCGACCACACAACCTGGCGTTGAACAACACACCCACCCATTCCATAACCATGCAAAGACAAAGAGAGATAAGCAGCGTATATACTTGCTGAAACAATATACTGATATGTTTCATCCTGTCGGTAAGCACTAATTTTCCCCGTGATCATGATAAGCCTGGCAGCTTTATCAGCAAAGCCTCCAACACCACTCAATCTTTTTGCCAGTTCGTTGCTTTTTTCCTTACTTAGAACATAGGCTCTTACTCCTTGCCTGTTACAGGCCGAAGGAGCGTATTGAGCAAGATTCAATGCCTTTTTTAATAGTTCATCATTTACATCTGTATCCGCAAAATCTCGAATACTATGGCGAGTATGAAAAAAACGTTCTAATCTGTCTGTATTAAACTCGCAATCTTCTTTCCTGACGGTCATAACACCGCCGTATTTACCTGTATGTGAAAATGCATGATCGTGAACGAATTCTCTGATTTGATTACAGAATTCATCAGTATAACCCTTTTTTTCATGAAAGTCCAAATATTCCGATAGAGCATCTATGGCGACAACACATACTTCCCGATGATACGAAGATGGGCTGTTTTCTAATTGAGAAATCAGGTCCATGATTTTCTTTTGCTTATCATGCCCGAATCCAAGCCTGGGGTTACAGATTGTAAGACCCTTTTCAATCGAATGTGTAAATCTTGATAATTCAGCCGCTAAATGATTTTGTCTTGCAACATCTGAATCAAGTTCCTTGAGCATATGATTATGTCTAATAAGACCGCTGCCAAGCAATTTAAACTTAGTAAATCTCATTTATAAACCTCCAGCTTTATTGTAGTGTTCTTTTGAGATAGCTCCAGGAGAATTTACGTAGGTCATTAACCTGCTTCATTCTTTCATCATAATGAATGGAACTCGTTAACTTTGATAGAAAAGGTTTATCGTCACGTATTAATCGGTCGTCGAAACCTAACGAATGAATTGCCTCATTTACCTTGTTTTTTTCTCGATCGATGGAAACAAATTGTTTGTTCAAATTAATAGAAAAAATAGTGCCGTGAAATGTATCTGTAACAACATATTTAGCACCTATCATATGTTTTAAGAATAACAAAGGTGAGTTTTCAACACTATAATCAGAAGCTTTCAGCTTTTTGCCATTAACCCCCTGAATAATTCTCAAATCATTTGCTAAAGCAAATCTTTGCAACTCATTCGTCTGAGCGTCAGACAAATCCTTAAAGAGATACAAAAAGATAAAATTATCCTTAACAGTATCAGTAAGCATATTATCAGCAAGCATATTATCATAATCCTCTTGATCAAAGAGCAATGTCGGGTCACATACCATTTCCACGGGTTTGTTTGTGCAATTTGAAATAATGGATCTTGTGTACTCATCTCTTACGCTAATAGCATTCCATCTGTTTACAGCTTCCTGAATTCGCTCATCTATAAAGAGCTCCTTTTTCGCGTTTGCAACTGACCCAGCGTATGTAATGATTTTTTTTCCGGAAAAGACTGTTCCCCATAATATTGCAAAGTTTGCATTCAAATTCTTACTTCCAAGATTCCAAATTGTATCACTACCGAGAACAACACAATCTATATTGTTTTGATTTCTTTCAAAAGATAAATCCTTTCTTAGACGTGAAAAAGACCGTAGTGAATTTATATACTTGACAGCTTCAGAGAAGCCTTGAACTGCAAACATACCAAAAATTGCTTTGTAATCCGCAATTCTGTACTCAGGCAAGTAATTAAAAGTATAATATGATACTGAATGTCCTAGTTTTTCAATCGCAATACCTAGTGCTCTTGCTTGCCAGTAACTGCCGCAATTATTCGTGTTTAGGAGTGTTACAATGCAGACATTCATTATGTATGTTTCCTATTATTCTATTCCGACTTTAACGGAAGATTAAGCCATGTTCCAAATTTCTCATCCCACTCTTCGGGTTCAAATGGAACAAATCCGCTCCAATGGCAGAATGTCAATTCTCCAAAATAAATACTCCCATCTACTTCATATAAATCAACTCGAACATGAGGAAAACCATATGATAGCTTCTCAGCAAGTATCTTCATATCTTCAAATCCGGATGGTTTTACAGGAGGAATTGCTGCATTCGGGTGACCATTCAAAAATGGCAAGTGATTATAGTTCTCATCGTAAAAATCGAATTTTGTCTCTTCTCCGCTCTTCTGCCGATCGGATGCAATGAACAGTGCTTTGACTTTACCATCGAAGCAAAAAAACTTGTAATCTCTAAGCTCTTTTGTAGTCGAATCCTCCATATACTTTTCTGCAATGATTCGTGGTTTGACATTTTTGTACGGCCACTCACGATAGATCGCATAAAAACAAGAATTCAGCGATTTGTTGATCACTTTTCTGGCGTGTTTCAAATCAAACGATCGTTTATCCTTGCAAATCACCACTCCGCCGCTGTCATGCGTAGTTTTCAGAACAAATTGTTCCGGCAATGAATCGAAATCGATATCTTCGAATTTATTCCATACGCCAAGTGTCTGAATGGCATACTGGGATCCAATTCTTTCCGCTACAAACTGCTTTACCTCATATTTGTCCACAAGGGACGTATATTCGGGCCTTTGATCATGTAATTTGAGCCATTGTAGTTTCTCGGTGTATGTAACAGGGGTTTCAAGGTTGGGATATCTACCGAATTTTGCTTTGTACATTCTTCGGATATAGTCTTCATCATTCACTCTAGTATACAATCCATGTTCTGCTAAGAAAACAAAACGATAATCTGGCGAAACAATGAAACTATATAGTTTGTTCATTAAAGATCTTTTCATCTCTTGTACCTCTTATTGTATATTAGAATCTTTAATCTGTTTGTCTATAATCGTTGTTAAAGATTCCAATGTTAATTCACGCCAGGATTCGCAGCAGATTCTATTAAAGATTTTCAGAAGTCCCCGCGAACGAGAATAACGAGTTCTAATTCTGAATTCTCTAAGTCTATTGCGAGATACTCTATTTGCTATTCGGAAGAGTATAGACTCTTTTCCCAGGAATGTCAGCATCGTTGGGTTTACCATCGTTTCTGCAAATTGCCTGTAGTGTTTTTCAACAGCTTTATTGTCCAGAATTTCTTCAGATCGATCCATAAATTCTGAGAGTATTCTGGCACTCTTTTCTTCGTTTGCCAATCGTACCGTATTCTCTTTTTTTACAACCGGAAGATAGTCGATAGATTTATTATCATTGATTCTTACTAACAGACCATTTTCCCAACATTCTTCATTCCTATAATCAAACAAAAAATTCCCCTGACCATACACTACTGTCCGGTAAAAGTTTTGGGTTATGGTTG
>JAEEQO010000221.1 GCA_016285335.1 Victivallales bacterium
CCGGTCGACGAAAAGGTTCACGCCGGTCGTTTCCAGGTCGAAAAAGATCAGCGGCACATTGTCGGTAAGCTTCATGGAATATCCTCTTTTGGAAACTGGTCTGTCATACTATACTATATCACAAAAACCGGAAAATGAAAACGGAAGACGCCGGAAAATGCGGAAAAAGCGGGGGAATCGCCGCTTTGTTTTTCCGATAAAAACATTTGCCGCACGGTTGACTTTCCGGCAAAAAAAGTTATATTATCCGAAAATATCCATGAATATCAACAAAAACGGGCCGGATTTCCCCTCGGGGCGGCCCCGAAAACAAACGGAAAGGGGTTTCCCATGGCGGAAAAAGTATACGTGCGGAAAGGCGTGACAAGCAACAACTTCACTCTGGAAAACGAGGAAATGCACGTCCTGAACGGGGGAATGACGTATAACACCCGGGTTCAGGAAGACGGCTGGCTGATCGTTTCCAAGGGCGGCCTGGCGGAAAAAACCTCGACATATTACCTCGGCCGCCTCGTCGTCTCCAAAGGCGGCGTGGCGAGCGGCGTCACGACTTCCTCCGGCGGCAATATCCATGTCTCCAAGGGCGGTCTGGCGAAGAACGTCACGATCTCCTCCGGCGGGTGGCTGAGTCTCTGGTCCGGCGGCACTGCATCGGAAATCAATGTCAGGAAAGGCGGCAGTCTGCAGGGCGGGGAGGGTACGATGGCCGCCTACATCAGCTGGACGCCGTGCGAGGGCAAACTCCGTCTCAATGATGGAGCTTATTCCTTTGCAAGCAGGATGTCCGGGGTGCATTACGGGTCCGGCGACGCCCGGATCTCGTCGTGGACATCTCCGGTGAGCGGAAAAACGATTCCCACCAGCGGATCCATGTGCGTCATGCACGGCGGTTCGGCGAACCAAATGACCGTCAATTATGCCGCCACCATGCAGATTTTCAGCGGCGGCACGGCCAGCGGCGCCACGCTCAGCAAGGGCATCGCGGAGCTTTACGGGGGCGTGGCGAAGGACACCATCCTTGAGGGCGGCTACATGTTTGTCTATAACGGCGGGATCGTCTCCGGCGTAACGACCACAGACAGCGGCACCGTGTGGGTCAGAAGCGGCGGCACGCTGACCAACATCTCGGGGAACGTCATCGTGTCGGTTTACAAGGGCGGCACCGTGACCAATCTCAATCTGACGAGCGGCGGCGAACTCTGGGTCGAAAAGGGCGCCAGGGTCGCCAATGTGACGAAGGAGGACGGCGCGACCATCGAGCTCGAAAAAGGCGCGAGCATCAAGTGGAAGGGGACGCTCCTGCCGGAACCCTCCCGCGACTGCGACGACGGCTGGAACAACTGGCTGTACAACTCCAAGACGAAGGAACGCAACAGATTCCTTCCGTCTTCCTCCGACGGCGTCACGCTTCAGAACGGATTCACCGGCGAGATCAAGCTGGACGACTCGAATCCGAGCGGGGCGACCTACTGGAACTATGTCGGCTACCGCGACGAGGCCGATTTCCAGAAGATCACACTGAACAGCGCGGCGCGTCTGAGCTTCACGGTCTCGACCTACGGTTCCGTGAAATTCACGCTCTGGAAACTCAGTTACAACGATTCGAAGGGCACGTACACCCTGAAGTCGCTTCAGACGCGCACGTTCAAAGGCGGCGGGGGCGATACGGCTTCGATTCTGCTCGAAGAAAGCGCCATTGGGATGGAGTATTATATCTCCGTGGAATCCACGGATGCGACCAAGACCGGCGGCGAGAACTACAAAATTGAACTCAATAACTACATGGATGGCCGGGGCAAGCCCTGCACGTGGTTCTTCGAGGACGGAGATGACGGCTGGAACGACTGGCTGCTTGATTCCGGAAAGAATCCGAATCCCAGCCTTATTTCGACGACCGTGACCGGGTCGAATCAGGCGGTCAAGCTGGACAGCGGGATATCCAAGACCATCGCGGCAGTTTCCTACAACGGCTTCGTCGGGTTCTCCGACGAGATCGATTACGGAAAGCTCAAAGTCGGCGCCGATGCGAAGCTGACGTTCGAGGTCACGGCGAAGGATGCCGCGAAGTTCACGGTCTACGAGCTGCTCGCCAGCGGCAAGAAGAAGTCCGTCCTGACCGGAAAATGCAAGAAGGACCACAACGATATCAGTGGCGATCCAGTGTACGTGTACACGAACACGAAAGGCGTCAAGCTCAAAAAGGACGGGAATTATTATGTGTGCGTACAGTCCACGAACGCGAAGAAGAGCGTGATCGGCACGTACTATTCCGTGATAGTCCTCACCTACGACACGAGTGGGGCCGCCATGCTGAACGAGGCGGATTTCGGAATGAATACCGGGCTCGATATGCCGGATGCTTCGTCCGGGGATGTCCTTTCCGGGTTGCAGGATGAGCTGAATTTCGGACAGAGTCTTTCCGGTGACTTCGCCATTGGTGCGGCATCCGTCCTTGATTCGCTTCAGGACAGCGGACAATCCGGCTGGCCGGACCTCGCGAAACTGGCATAGCTTCCGCCTCAAACAACCTCAAAAAACAATGCCTCCGGCCTTTTTTCGATGACCGGGGGCATTTTTCTTAGGGAATGAGCTTGGACGATGGGGGAACAGGCGCTGACCGTGTTCAGATTCGGGGCATTTCCGGTTCTGCGTTCTGTTTGCCCGGGTTCAGCAGGGCGTCGAGGTAACCGTCGGCGGTCCGGAGCAGCAGGACGTTCGTTCCGGCGTCCGAGGAGAACTCGTCCTCGCGGCGGGGCAGCGGGACGATGCGCAGGCCGAGCTTTTTCGCCTCGGCCTCGGTGAAGCCGACCGCGACGTCGCCCCAGCCCTTGCGAATGGCTTCGGGAATGATCTCGGACTCGGCGATCTTGAACACGACCTGAAGCCCGGCGGCGTTCGCCGTGTCCTTCACGTAGAGCAGGTCGACGGGGTTCGCTCCTTCGCGGTAGAGGCAGATGAAGCCGCCCGCCGCGGCGATGAGCTGGGAACGTCCCTCGGAAACGGTGTCGGGTTCCGCCTTCGCGCCGGTGACGCAGGACGGGAGCAGGAGAGCGGCGGGGACCGCCGCGAAAACCGGCAGGAGACGGAGCGGACGGGGCAGGGGGAAACGCGGTTTCCGCCGCGGCGCGGGATTCATCGTTTCCCGCCTCCGTTCCAGATGATGCGTTTCGCCCAGCGGCTCGAGTCGTTGATCTTCCCGACGGCGAAGCCGTTTCCGTTTGTATCGATCACGCAGAACGCGCGGATGGCGTCGATGTAGCAGACGAACTGCGCGTCGCCGGCCGTGGCGGGGCGGAGCTGTTCGAGGATCACGCTGTCGACGGCTTCCAGCGAAGCCGGGTCGATGACGTCGATGCGGCCCTTGACCTTGAACGCGACGGCGATCTGTTTGCCGCCGTCCATCGGGATGGCGTAACCCGCGCTGCGTCCGTCGAGCGATTCCCTGGCGGAGGAACGCAGGATGACGGGCGGGGAATCTTCCTTGTACGCGGGGCAGAGGATGAAATCCGTCTGCGCCCCGCCGAGGAAATGCAGGTCGACCGGGGCCCAGCCGAGGTCAAGCGAGGTGATGGATCTGCGCCTGAAACCGCTTGCCGGATTGAGGTCGAAGTATTCGATGGCTTTCCGCGAGGCGGCGGCAAGCGTTTTGCCGTCGGGCGTGATCGCGAGCGCGGACGCGGGCGAGGCGGTCTCGAACGTGGCGTACGGGATTTCGGCGGAGGCGTCGGCGTCCTTTGCGATGAAGAAGATTTTCGAACCGAAGAAACCGGAACAGAAGACGCCGTCCGCGTTTGCCAGCAGGGCGGCCTGCACGGGCGCGGTGTCGCCGTTGAACGGGAACGGCAGGGCGTAGAACGCGGCCTGCTTTCCCGTTTTAAGGTTGAAAAACGCCGCGCCGAAGCTCTGTTTGCGCGAAGCCTGCGGGAACGCGAGGGCGGCCAGGGTCTCCGGCGCGGGGCCGAACGCGAGTTTCTTCAGCATAAGCTCGGTCGTGAAGATGCGGATGACCTGCCAGTTCGAGGTGTCGATCAGCACGATGCGCGTGCCGTTCGGGCCGAGGGAAGTGCCGGTGCGCTCGGCGATGGCGAGCACGCTGCCGTCGTCCGAGATGGCGAACGCGTCGAGCCTGGTCCCGCGGAATCCCTGCGTGGCGAATGCGGGCCGCCAGACGGAGACCGTTTCCGCTTTTTCGTCCGCGAGCTTTTCCGCGAGGGAACCTGCCGGGAGTTTCGAGGTGAGCGTGAGTTCGCGTTT
>JAEEQO010000023.1 GCA_016285335.1 Victivallales bacterium
GATCATGGGCATCCGCGTGATCGTGCACGGCGATCCGGAGGAATACAAAAAGACAGGCGGGCTGGTGATCGCGAACCATCAGAGCTACGTCGACATCTTCCTGCACGCGTCGGTCTTCGGGCTTCGCTTCACCCCGAAAAAGGAGATTCGGTCCTGGCCGCTCCTCGGCTGGTATACCGACATGACGCGTCCGATCTGGGTCGACCGCGAATCGAAACAGGCGTCCGGCGCGCTGATGGAGCAGTTCCGCGACACCCTGCGGAAAAAGATCCCGCTGATCGTCTACCCGGAGGGCACCACGTCCGACGGGCAGCACGGCCTCAAGGAATTCAAAACGACGCCGTTCGAGACCGTTGTCGGCACCGACATCCCCATTCAGCCGGTCATTTCGATCTATCACCCGGCCGAGGGCGACATGCACCCCGCATGGTACGGCGACGCCACATTCCTGCCGCATCTGTGGGCGATCCTCGGCAACCGCCGGTCGACCGCCGACGTCTACATTCTCCCGCTCATCTATCCCGAGGGCCGCAACCGGAAACAGCTTGCGAAAGCCGTCCGCGAGGCCATGCTGAAAGCCTACTGCGAACACACCGGATGGGTCCCGCCGGAACAGACTCCGACTGCCGCCGCCCCAACTTCCCCAAAGGAGGCCGACCGTGAACAACAAACTTCTTGAAAGGATCTCCGCCGTCTGGACGCTCGCGACAGGCCGTCCGCTGCCGTTTCTGCCGGAACCGGAAAAGGTCCCGGACGATTTCCCGGTCCTGATCCCGCCGGTCGGGCTCGTGATCGGGCTGGGATGCGCGGTTCTGGCATGGATCCTCGTCTGGCTCTTCGGCGCGTTCGCAGGATCGGTCTTCGCCGGCATCTTGCTCGCGCTGATGCTTGAGATCATCACGGGCTGGCGCGGATTCAACGGCACAGCGCTTTTCGCGATCCGCTTCTTCCCGAATACCGGAAACGCCTCGCCGGACAAGTTCACCGCCCAGCCGATGTTTTTTGGCGCGGTCTTCTTCGCCATTCGTGCCGTCATGATCGCGGCGGCCGTGCAGGCAGGCGGGACGTTCTGGCTGATCGCGGTCATGCTGTGCGCCTATTTCGCACGCGAGGAACTCAGCGCCGCCCGGACGTCAGGCGGCGGCGAGCTGATCCGGGCATCCCGCGGGGAACGCCAGAAAGGCGCCGTGGCAGGCTGCATCCTGATCCTGCTGTTCATGCTGATCAGCCGGCGCATCTGGGGCGCGGCGGGGATGTTCCTGCTGACCTGGCTGGCCTCCTGGTACCTCATCAAACGCTCCGAGAACGGCTCGCTTGATTTCGACCGGAGAGCGTTCGACACGGCGGCATACCTGATCGAGACCGTCCTCCTGATCCTGACCGTGGTCTTCGTTCAACACTGACAGATATGGCCCTATCCGGCAAATCCGCCGCCGTGTTCCTCGATTCCTCCAAGATGTGGCCTCGAATCTCACGCATCCAGGCATTCCGTCTGCGACACCCTTGACGACCGATTCGTTCCATACTTTCCGTCTCAAAAAAAGCATTTGAACGGTTCCTCTGCTTGATTTTTGGAGAGGAAAGAGTATATTATTTTATTCGGAGAAAAGTGGATCCTTAGCTCAGTGGTTAGAGCGGAGGTCTCATAAACCTTTGGTCGCTGGTTCGAACCCGGCAGGATCCACCATTTTTATGCATTGATTATCAATTGGTTTGAACTTAAACATTCCCATCTCCGCATTCCCTTCTTTTCCGTCATTTTGCCCTGTTTTTCGACTGGTTTTACCCCTCGTAAAGTAAAATTAAAGTATAACACTTTACTTGAGGTTAATCAAGCTCAGAAAAAACGATGCTGAAAAAGCAAAGAAGCCTCCTTCGGCACAACTCCAGCCCTGTTTTACGGTAATCATGTCGCCAAAACGTATCAAAAAAAAGCCTTGAGCTCAGAATCGGCAAATTGGCGCGTTTTTCATTCGGCAAGTTGGCAAAAAATGAAGACCGGGAGCCGAAATATGACTCCCGATCATAAACTGCTGTCTGAGCCCCACGGAGATCGTTGCGCAAAATATGAGATGCGCACCGCAAGTTGCCCATCATGTGACAATAACGCAGCCCGAGATTTACGAGTATGTTCAGAACAACATGTGGCATTTACCTCTGGATGAACTCAAATCGGAACTGGAGGTCTCAAAACGAATTGCCAGGGCGCTCAGGGATGGAGTACCGATCAATCTGTCTTATGACCGCCTGATGGTCCTGGAATCAAATATCGCTTTTATTCGTCGGTTCTGCCTCAAAAGCCGGATCAGATGCGTGATCGAAGACTCGCGATACGGTGAGCTGTATGTCAAACTGAACCGATACCTGGCAAAGGTCATCGCCGAAATGTCGCAGGACATAGCGAAGATAACAAGAGGAGGCTGGACGACAAGACATGTCAATTTTCTGCGCGCGATTTCACCCTGGAGAGACCAGCTCGTTGCGATTCAGTTGCTCGCGGAGTTGAAGAAATGGTATGCAATGGTTCATGAGCGTTATCCGGAGTTCGATAGCGTTCTGTTCGAGGGGACGGGCCTCTTTAAGGATAACCCGGCCGTTCGTACGGAAAACGGCTCAAACGACCAGGCCGCTATTCCGGCTCAAAGACCAAGAAGAAAGCCCTCGTCTTCCCGCAAATCGTACGTTGCTATGCAAAAAGGTGCGTGGGATATGGCGAAGTTCCTGCTCAAACAATTTCCGCCGAGGCCATCGTCTATCTCCAAGCATAAATAATCTGAACAGATATGCACATGGGCCGTCAGACTGTTTTTTAAAGACAGATGGCGGCCCAATATTTTTCTACCAGATATTAATATACATTTCTATAAAATGCAGATTATACTTTCCGTTTATTTCCGAATGTTATAAATGTTAAGATTTTCTACTCCAAGTAGAAAATCTCGAATCAGACTGAAACTTAATAATCGATTACATTAGATGTTTCAGAAAAAGCAATTATTTTTTCTGCTCGATCCTGTTCAGAACGACAAACCGCCAACTGTAAGCTCAAAAGACAATCATGTTGACACACGTCCCCCCCCACAGTTCAGATATGCTTTTGCATGAGCCGTCTGACATGGCCGCATTCAGGCCACATCGAATATCAAAACAAACTGGATGCCACGCTCGTGTCACCTGTTCGATCCTGGTCCTTGCCACCATTTGAATTTCAAAGCTCGATGAATTCCATCGGGCTTTTTTCATTTTTCTCCCACAAATCCGAGCTCAAAACTGCTATCGGAGTCATAAATCATACCATTTTCGGATCCGCTTTCAGACCCCAAAATAGCAGTTTTGCTACAAAATGCGATGCTAGGATAGCAAAGAGTTGGAACTCTTGAAAACCAATTTTGAGGGTAAATCGCCGGGGAGTTGTACCTTTGGATAGCAGTTTTTCAAATCGCCGGTTCCGTCATATTCCCGTCATATTTTGAGCTCAAATCGGTATTCTTCCGACTTTTTTCGAACTTTTTTGGCATAGTCCAGGCATGTGTCACCAGTTTTTTGAAAGAATACAGTGTGCATTTATGTTTAAGCTCATAAGCAATTTTGTTTCTTTTTGCACAAAGTCAATGAAAAGAAACGAATGAAGCGCAAAACAAACACGAGGGGGAAGCCCCACACCAGTACTTTTTTCCCTTGCACTGACGGGAAGCAAAAACGGCATTCACAAGCGGAGGTGTTTTTTAGTTTTTCTTTTCATTTTTCCAATTATGCCTCTTGACAATGCAACGTTCCGCAATATATTAAAGCAGACAGGTCTTTTTTCGAGACGCAATCCCCCATGAAGCAACATCCCATGAACAGGCAGGCATTACGAAATGAAACCAATGGCTTTCGCAGAAGATCTCAAAACAGAAAAGACTTCGCCTGCCAGGGTAACTGAACAGGTCCGGGACAATCCACCGTCTGAGCGGAAGGAAGACCCGTTCGAGCTTCTTCTCGCTGAAAAAAAAGATGAGGTGGAGTTTGAAATGGGAATCGCGACGCTGCTGAAAACGATTCTGCAGAACAGCAGCATGGGTACGTCGGCCCCGGAGGAGCTGATCGCCGGCGTCATCGCCGAGATCGACAAGCGGCTTTCGGCTCAGATCAACCTGATCCTGCACAACGAAGCGTTCCAGCGGCTTGAGGGCTCATGGCGCGGGCTTCACTATCTCGTTTTTCAATCTCCTGCCGCCAATGACATCAAAATCCGCGTTCTGAACCTTTCGTTCCACGAGATGTTCAGCTGCCTGAAAAAATACCCCGGAACGACCTGGGATCAGAGTCCGCTGTTCAAACTGATCTACGAATCCGAATTCGGGACGGCGGGCGGCGAGCCGTTCGGATGCCTGATCGGGGATTATTATTTCGACGAAACGCCGCCCAGCGTGGAGACGCTGAAGAGAATCGCGAAAATCGCGAGCGCGGCGCATGTCCCATTCATTTCGGGGACATCGCCCGCAGTGATGAACATGGACTCCTGGCAGGAGCTCGCCAACCCAAGGGATTACAGCCGCATCTTCAATTCGCCCGAATATCTGACATGGCGGAACCTGCGGGACAATCCGGACAGCCGGTATATCGCCCTGACGCTGCCGAGAGTCCTGGCTCGCATCCCGTACGGGAGCCTGACATCGCCGGTCAACGGAATGGATTTCGAGGAAGACGTGGGTGCCGGAGTCCCTCACAATCATTGCTGGATGAATGCGGCTTTCGTGATGGGGAGCAACGTGATCCGGGCGTATGCGAAATACGGCTGGTGCGTCCGCATCTACGGATTCGACGGGGGAAGCTGCGCCGATCTTCTGCCTTCCGGGCAGTACCCGTTTTACGAGGATTCCCCTGTCCCGTCCCCGCTGGAGATTGCGATCACGGACCAGCGCGAGACGGAGCTTTCCCGCAACGGTTTTCTGGCTCTGTGCAGTCTGAAAAACACAAACCGCGCCGTATTTCAGAGCGGACAGACGCTGTATAAAGCCAAGACGTTTTCGACCAATGCGGCCACAAAGAACGAGGAATTGTCTTCCAAACTGCCCTGCGTGTTCGCCGTGAGCCGTTTCGCGCACTACCTGAAGTGCATCCTGCGGGACAAGATCGGCGGATTCCAGGACCCGAAGGAAATGGAACGATGGCTGAACGACTGGCTGGCGGACTATGTTTCCGGTGACCCGGACGCACCGGACGAGATCAAGGCGAAATACCCCATGGCCGAGGCACGCGTCAGAGTGGTCCCGCATCGAGACAAACCCGGTCACTTCGAAGCGGAGATATACCTCCGTCCGCACTATCAGCTTGACAACCTGACCGCGGCGATCAAACTGGTCGCGCAGATTCCGGAAAGAGAGAAAATCTGAACATGGAAAACAATTCCGTTCATTATCGTTCTTCCAAAAAGCAGGACCGTTTTCTGCCGTGCCTGATGGCGCGGCTGACGGACAACGAGCCGCAGAACCGGATCGACCATGGCCCTCAGATGTTCACGGTGGAGCAGCTGAAAACAAACATTATGAAGAACCTGGAAATGATCCTGAATTCAAGTTCGCGCCTGTCCGCGGACGAGAAAGACTGCGGCGCCATCGTCCGGGATTCCGTGCTGTTTCTGGGGCTCCCGAATTTTTCCGGCCGGCCGAGCAGCAAAGACGCCATCGACGAGCTCCGGCAGGAGATCATACATCAGATCCAATGTTTCGAACCGCGGATCAAAGCCGACACCCTGGAAGTCGAAATGGAGGGGACCCCTGAATTCGGGGACGAATACATCCTCCGCATTTCCGGCACGGTCGTGGCGGATCCGATCAACGAGTTTATCGTATTCGAGCAGAAAGTAGTCTGGGACGCTGGATCCCTTTCCATCCTTCCCGAGGCGCAGAACGGAGGCAATCATGGATAAATCTTTGCTGGATTACTATCAGGAGAATCTGGAATATCTGCGGGATCAGGGAAGAGATTTTGCAAGAGAGTTTCCGAAGATTGCGTCCCGCCTGGAAATCACGGAGAACGAATGCGCGGACCCCTACGTCGAACGCATCCTGGAAGGAACCGCTTTTCTGGCTTCCAAGGTGGAACGCGAGCTGGACGAGAGCATGCCCAAGATGCTGGAGTCCTTCTGGGGCAATACGATGCCCGTGGCCCTGGATCTGATCCCGTCGTTCTCAATTGCCGAACTGAAGGATCTGGACCGGAGCAGCATCCCGGCGAATCCCAAGCTCCCGGCGGGCAGCCGTTTCGAGATCATGATGGAAGGCGCCAAATCTCCATGCACATTTTCCACGATGATTCCTCTTTCCGTTCAGCCCGTCGTCCTGGAGGATGTGCGTTATCTCAGCCTGGAACTGGAAAAGTACGATCTGACGGCCAGTGCCGGGCTGTATCTGAAGTTCCAGCGGCTTGCGGACATCCCGATCAAGGAATACCCCGACGATCTTCTGGTGTATTTGGACATGCCCGGGGAAATGGCATCCAGACTTCAGCAGCATCTCCAGACAGAATGCACGGCGATTTACTCCCTTGCCGACGGGCGGACACAGGCCGTGGACGGAATCCGTTTTACCATCCCGATGCTTGCCGAAGACGGGGAACCGAACTGGCCGGAGACGAAGGCTTCCGAGCAGAAAGCGCTTTATCAGTTCGCCGTGTTCCAGTCCATGTTCCGTTTTATCCGGATTCACGGATTCGGCCGGATCCTGAAGGAAACCACCGGTGAAACGCTGGAACTAATCCTCACGTTCCGGAACCGCTGTTCCGACTTCATCCATGTGATCGAGAAAAAATCCCTGCGCCTCAACTGCATTCCGGTCTGCAACCTTTTCCGGAAAAAATCCGACAGGATGCTGCTCGGGATGAAGGTGCAGCACCATCTGGTCCCCGACCGCACCGCGCCGCTGGATTTCGAAGTGTCGCGGGTCCTCAACGTTTCCCTTTTCGACAACGGAAACCGGACGCTGCTGGATTTGCACCGGCTGTTTGACGCGGATTTTACGGCGGACGGGGAGGACTCGTTCAATTTCTTCTCCGTGCAGAGGGTCCCACGGCTGAGGGGCGACACAGAAAAACGGCGTTCGACCTATTCCGGGCAGGAAGTCTTCCTGTCGTTCAGCGGGGAGAAGTATCTGGAAATCCAGCAGAACGCCGTTCAGTTTTCGGCGGAAATGCTTTGCACCAACCGGGATCTTCCGCTGTTCCTGCGGAACGGCGCGGCGCTGAAGGCAAAGGATTCCGGGCTGTTCCGGTCCGCGGTCCTGTTAACATCTCCGACCGCGCCCGGGGCTCCGCTTCTGAGCGGGTTCGGGAAGGAATATGCGGAAAAGGCGGCATTCTTCCTACTTCATTTCTCCGACATGCTCTGGTGCGACAGGACAGCGTCCGGGGACATGCTTCAGAAGATCATCCACATGCATATCCCGCACAACCGGGAAGAGTTGTCCGGGCTGGAACGCAGCGTAATCGCAATGGAAAGCACCAAAGAAGTGTTCCGGTATGTTCTCCGGGGGCAGGTGTTTTTCGAATCCGGCTGGAAAGTCCGTCTGGTCCTGGACGAGCTCGCGTGCACTGGCATCGGGTATTACACGTTCGGCTGCGTCCTGCGGGAGATTCTGCGGAATTACAAGCCCGTCAATATGCCTGCGAAGATCATACTGGAAACGAAACAACAGGGAGTGATTACGGAATGGATGATCTGAGACGGTTCCACAAACAGATCGCGTCCCTGCTGTCGTCCGGGAAGATGGAGCCGGACTTTTTCGAAGTGGTCCGGCAGTTCGAACAGCAGCATCCGGAGCTTCCCCGCATCGGCTATGCTAGGCGGAGCGGCCAGGAGGCGCTGCGTTTCGGGCAGACGCCGTCTCTGCATTTCTCGGAAACGGTGATGGATTCCCTGCAGGAGGGGCCGGACGGCATGATGCGGCTGTTTGTCAATTTCTTCGGATTGTGCGGAGCAAACGGTCCGATGCCGTTGGAGTTCACGTCCATGGTCTTCCAGCGTTCCCACAATCATTACGACCGCACCATCCAGCGTTTCCTGGACATCGTCAATCATCCGTTTTTGCGGTTGTATTACCGGGCTTACGCGGACCATACAGCGGCAATCTGCTGCGACCGTCCGGAGGAGAGCTTCGTGGAACGGCTCTTCAAGGTCCTGCTCGCTCAGCCGGACGGGATCACGGACAGCAGAAAAAAGAAAAACCTGTGGTATGCCGAAAGCGCCCATCTCGTCAGCGCACGGAGAAGCCGCGGCGGTCTGTTCCGGGTCCTCTCCGACGTCCTGCATATTCCGGTTTTCATTGAGGAGCGGGTGACGGGACACTATGAGATCCCTCGGCATTATCTATGCCGTCTGGGGACGGGCAGGCAGTCCCGGCTGGGCGTCGACACGCAAATCGGCAGGCGTTTCCTCAGCAACACGAAAAAGATCTGGATCCATTTCGGCCCCATCGATTTCAGCCGGTACTGTTCCTTTCTGCCGGAACGGGAATCATTCTCCCTGATCGCATCGGTGACCAGCCGCTTTTTTGAGAACCCGATGGAATACGACTTCATCTTCCGGCTGAAGACAGACACCCTGCCGTCGGCCAGGCTGAACCGGACCGTTGCCCTGGGGCACAGCGTCTGGCTGGGGCGCCCCCGGGGGCAGGAAACATCCGTCCGCCTGGACGCCAGCCGGATCTTCACGGAACAGCACAAGAAGAAACAGACATCTCTACCCCCCGTAACAGTAAGGAGTCTTTAAAATGCCCATGCCGATCGCCGTTATGACATCGCAAACCGCAACCGGAGACACCGTAGTCGGGCCCGGTTCCACGAAAGTCCTGTGCAAGGGGAAACCTGCTGTGACCATGGGGGCGTCCGTATCGGGAGCCGCATGCGTCGGGACGGCGGCAGTCAATCCGAACCCGCAGGTCCTGGTCGAGAACAAACCTGTGCTGCACCTGACATCCCAGGCGACCGGCAGCAATCCCGCAACGGGCGCTCCGGTCACGACCCCCATTATCGATACTTCAGCCACGACGGTCCTGTCGTAAGAAAACGAGGTCCATGATGCCCGAAACAATCAAGACAAGATACTGCAAGCTGCTGATCGGGCCGACGCAGTCCGGAGCGGCAACCACGGATGAAGCATTCGACGCCAGCAGCACGGAAGACGATTTTCTGACGGAAAAAGTCCGGTTTTCGGAAGGGATCTCCATGATTCCGTTTGCCGAAATCGAGGCGTATTCCGGCAAAAGCACGAAAAGCTACAAGGAACTCTGCGAACTGCTGGACCAGCCCGCCCGCCTGATTCTGCGGCAGACCAACGGCGAAAGCCGCACGATCGTCGGCAAGGTCTCGCACGTCGCGCACCTCGGGATCTGCCGGGACAATCCGCGAGAGGCTCCGATCTACCATTACCGCCTTACGATTTCGTCCGTCCTGAACGACATGCGGTTCGTACGGCAGTCCAGGACGTTTGAGAATCAGACATTCGAAGCCGTGATCCGGTCGGTCCTGAGTTATTACAGCATCACCCCGACATTCCGCTGCACGACGCCCGACAACGCCGATTTCTACAACAAACAGCGCAATTTCTATCAGCGGAGCGAATCCGATTACGATTTCTTCCGCCGGGTTCTGTTCGACGCAGGATGGAGTTTCCGGATCTATACGAAAGGCGATGAAGAGCTGACGGCCCAGGAGGCCATCCTGATCACCGACGGCAATTATTTCTCTGAGGAGAACGACGATACGGAATTCACGGCATCCTGGAATGTGGAAGACCAGGACCAGACGATCAACGTCAAAGACTGGAGCATGGAGCAGGACGTCGGGATCGATTCCCTGGTGACAGATTCCTCCGCTTTCGCCGCCAACGACGGAAAACGCACGTGGTTCCTGAACGCAACGGGTTCGCTCTTCGCCGCGGATTCCAACGAC
The DNA here is from genome assembly GCA_016285335.1 of Victivallales bacterium. The sequence goes on from JAEEQO010000023.1 coordinate 9,931, forward strand.
GACGCCAAAAAGGAATATGAGGAACACCGGACGGACAATCTGGACCGTTTCCTGACATTCAACAGACAGTGCTGCAGAGGTATCGCCTCCTCCCTGAACCTGTACCCCGGTTGCGTGATCAATTTGAGCGATTTCTATGGAACATCCGACGAGGTCATCCGCTCCAGGATCACGAAAATGGAAATCAACATCACGGACCGCATGCCGGAAGGATACCCGGTTTCCGGGGAAACGCCCGATCTGACGATTCGGATCAGGGGAATCGACACGTCTTCCGAAAAGCTCCCGCTGCTTGCGGACGATACGGAGCCGCCGAAACAGGAACAGAACGCGATTCAGGCGGAGAAGAACTCCGGAGCCGCCGTGGCGGCCGTCTCGACAGCGGCGGGGGAAACGGCCGGCGCGATCAGACAGACTGTTTTCACCGCTACGGTCAGCACGAAGGACGGAAACACGAAGGACAATCACAATTCCGTTTGCACCATGGTGACGGACGAGAACACGAAAGGGATGTTCTTCTACGCCGTCCTGGACGGGGCGATGTCGGCCATCCTCGTTCAGTTCACGATGCCGCTCGGCGGATTCGGACAGGGCCTGTACCGTCTGCCCCGGCTGGGAGACAGGATCGTCGTCATGGCGGTCACCGAGAACCGTTATGTGCTGGTCAACTACATCCCGTCCCCCGATTCGATGCCGTTCGTCGACAAGGACCATGTCGCGAATTCCCAGAAGATGACGGTGCTGCGGCACAACGTCCCCGGCACAGTGCCCAGTTACTACGGCACTGCCGCGGACAATCCGGACCCCACGATATACAAGAGCCTCAAGTACAGCGAAATCGGGATGTACAGCGAAAACGACAGGGAAGTCATGCGTCTCCAAACGCCTGGCTACCGGTACGACCACGCGGAAAAGGATTCGATCGCCACGGCCGCGAACTTCCTGTTCTCCACGCCGAACAACAAAGACGGGGAATTCCACATCGGCAAGGTCAACAAGATCAATCTTCAGGCGGACCAGCAAATTCGCATCCAGGTCGGGCGCTCGTGCATCACGATCAACGAGAAGATGATCGAATTCCGGATCCGCCAGACGAAAGCGGCCGGCGGCCCGCAGGATTCCGTAATCTACATGAATCCCATGGGGATATACCTGAGCTCATCCAGGCTCAGCGTGATCGGGCAGAACAGGATCGACATGGAAGCCGGACTGGGCGAAGTCTTCAGCATGTCCGGCGGCGTAGTCAGCCTGTACGGACGTTATATCAACATGTCGACCATTGATAAGAATTATCTGTCCCTAGCCATGTCACTCAATGCGATCCTGGCGATGCTGAATGCCGTCTCGTTCGGGGTCGGATTCGCCGATGACTTCGACATTGATGACCGCACTTATGACGATGCGGTCAAAGGCGGCAAGATCAATATTGGCAAATTGGAGGCAATGGAATCAAGCAAGCTTGATGCCTTTTCGCAGTTCTTTTATGTGGCGGGCGGCATGACGTCCACGGTTGCTATGATCAGCAATGTCTTCCATCAACAATTCTGGGCACGTGCGCCGTTCTTCGCCACCGGAGACAATTCCTCCAATATTCCGGGCGCCGTCTTCAGCGTCCTGGATGCGGTCCTCTCCGGAGTCTTGTCCGGGGCACTTATGTTCTTTGGGCTGAAGACCCGGACGATTCTCTGCGATGCCCTGATGTTTGTATTTACGGAAGCGAAGTACCTCTACCTTTGTGCGAGAGCGCAAACCATCAAGCTCAGCAAGAATGAAGTCAGTTACATGCGCATGAGCGGAGATCTGATGGAATTCTGGACAAAGGAAATGACTGTGGACAGCGGAAAACTCACTATGAACGTGTTCGATATCCCGATCGTTCCTTCCCAGCCGGACGACTTGAATCTTTCGTACGATGAACGTGCGCTTCTGAATGAGCTTATGGGCGACCCCACAAGAGTCGTGACAGAACTGGCAAAAGCTCTTGCCGTGGGAGAAACGCTTGCCGCGACCCAGGTAATGAAACGGACTTTGGCGAAGGTAAAGGTCCAAATGGATTCCTCGTCGATGAGTCACACGAGTCCGAAATGGGACGCGGAGTTGGACAAGGTCACCTTCAATTCCATTTCGAAGATCGATGTTACGGTCGGAGCGCAGTCGAAGATCACGATCGATTCGTCCGGGCTGACGGAAAAAGTGGCCAAGCTGACGCAGAAATTGACGACCCTTGAGATCAAGGCAACAAAAATGACCACGACTGCCAACTGCTATACAGTCAAATTCACCCAGAGTAGAATGCAGGGGCAGATGATTCAACTCGGATAAAGGAGCGAAACATGTCGGATCAGTTGAACTGGATGAATCAGCATTTGATTCTGTTGAAATACAAGACCGTCGAGGAAATGGTTTCCCAGGGCGGATACGAACTTGCACCGAAATACGGCCCCCTCTGCAAACCGGGGATGTCCGTCGAGGACTTCATGACGGCGCTTGTGCGGGCAAATGCGATCCGCGACGCCGCTTCCGTCCTCGCCTACGCGATCCACCGCCGCGCCGGCGTCTGGTGGGGCGTCTGCTGTTTCAGGAAACTCTACGCCGAGCTTGCCGAGGCGGAAAAGAAACAGGCGGAACAGGCGAAGATCGACGCCCAGAAGAAAGAGGAGGAAGCCGCCGCGGCTGCCGCGGAGGCGAAGGAGAAAGCGAAGGAGGAGGAGGCACAGGCAGCGGAGGCCGCCGCCCAGGAGAAGAAGTTCACGGAAATGCAGGAAGCCGCCGCTAAGAGAATCGCCGAGGTGAAGAGCAAATTCACCCCGGAGCAGAAAAAGCTATACGATGAAGCCCGGGCAAGGTTCGATGCGGAGTGCGTGAAGATAACCGGTCTTCCCGTGATGGCATTCATCAACGACATGGTGAAGAAGGAAGCGGAATCCGAGGCGGCGAAACAGAGCCTGAAGCAGAAGCCGGAAAAAAAGGACGCGCCGCCGCCCGCGCCGCCCGAAGCGAAAGCCGACGCTTCGGACGATCCGATGCCGCCCGAAATGCTGTCGCAGCTGAAGCAGAAAGCGTTTGAGATCACCTGCCAATGGGTCGTCGATCCGTCCGCGGAAAACTCCATCACGGCGGACAGTATCGCGAACCAGATCGAGGACGAACCGGAAGGCATGCTGGCGCGTACTGCCTTCTGGAGCTACGGCAATCTATCCGTGGCGGAAAAGGACGGCAGCAACGTCCCCGTCCCCGCCGGCCTGGCGGCGAACGGCCTGCGGACGGCGCTGCTGATGGCGATGCTGACGGAAGGCGGTCTTTATTCGCTGCCGGAACGCGCCGCGCAGTATCTTTCGCTGGGCTTCGAGATCGCCTGCGGAAGGAACAACTGGACCGCCCCGGAAACGGAACAGAATGCTCCGTCCGGAACGGAAAAAACCGGGGAAGAGGTTTATCGCAAATGGAAATGACCGTGTCTTGCAAACGTACGGACGAATGCTATATTATTAAGTGTAGCCCCGTTTCAGCTTCCAACCGGAAAATTACGCTCAGTCGCGGAAGCGGTCTATCCCGCTTTTCCACGTTCATTCAGGAGATCGGATAACATGAAAAAAACAGAGTTGCTTTTCGGTGTCCCGCTGGCCCTGCTGATGCTCGCCGGCTGCTCGTCCCCGGCATACGACGTCGAAGTCTACATGTCGCCGAAAGTGAAGGAAAAATACCAGATCCGCCCGTCCGTCGAGGTGGACATCGTCGGGGTCAGCCAGTCCGGGGAGGAGCATTTCCAGGCTGTCCCGGTCAACGACTACTTCACGCCGGGCAATGCGCTCCGGGACGGCACGGAACACGCAACGCTTCATTTCTCCGAGGCGAACGGCGCTCCGAAGCTCCTTCCGAAATCGGACGAGATCTGGAAAAAGTTTGCGGACAGTTCCTCCGTCAAGCTCTATCTGCTGGTCAATCTGCCGCTGCCGACTGACAGCAAACAGAAAACCGATCCCCGGAAACTCGCGATCCCACTGGAGAGCAGCGGCTGGTTCGGCTCCGATACGCGTTACTTCGAGATCTCGCCGTCGGGTTTGAACCCGCTGAAAAAACGCCCGGAATACTCAACCGAAGAAATCCAGACCGAAAAGAAAGAGGAAAGCCATGAGATTTGAAAAAGCATTGCACTGGTCGGAAGGTCTTTTCCTTCAGCAGCACCATTTCCAATATTTCCAGCGGTTCCTGCAGAACCGGGACCGCCAGGACCGGGAACTTGTCCTGTCTTATCCCTGGGGCTTCATCGATTATGAGGTCGATACGGAAGCGCTGGAGAATCTCCGCGTCACGGTGAAAAAAGTCACGGCGATTTTCCCGGAAGGCGAAGAGGTCAGCATGCCTGGAAACGCCGTGATACCGCCGCTGGACCTGAAAGATCTTCTTGCGGACGCCCATGATCCCTTCATGGTCTATCTGGCACTGCCGCTCCACAGCGAAAACGACAGCAATCTCGCGGAGACCCCGGGCGAAAAACGGATGTACCTCCCCGAGGAAGTCTCCTGCTGCGACGATTACACCGGGCGCAGCGAGATCACCATGGTCGAAGACCGTCTGAACGTCCGGATCACGACGTCCCTGCAGGACAACGCGGACCTGGACCTGCTTCCCCTGATGCGCCTGATCCCGCAGAGCAACGGCATCTCGGAGATCAAGGTGGAGATCGACCGGAACTATATTCCGCCCTATCTTCTGGTGTCGTCCTGCTCCGTCTGCATGAACCGGTTCCGGGAGCTGATCAGCCTGATGGAACGCCGCCGCGACAAGATCCTGAACGACCTTCAGGTCATGGGATATACGCCGGACATGTTCACGGGCGCGGTCGGGCATTCCATCATGCAGCTTTCGATCCTGAACGAATGCATCGGCCGGTTCGTCTCCATCGCCGAACATTGCGCCTTGACGCCGTACGAAATGTATTTGCAGCTCTGCTCGCTGGCCGGCAGATTGTCGGCGTTCCAGCCGCTGCGGAAATGGGAGAATATTTCCCGGTACGAACATGAAAACTTCGCCCCGCAGTTCAATGAGTTGATCCTGTGGATACGGGCTATGCTCCTCGCGGACGGGGACACGATCTTCCTGCGCCTGGACTTCACCCCCGACCGGGACAACCGCCATTTGTCCGTGGAGCTCACCGACGACAACCTCAACCGCGCCGATGAGTTCTATCTGGCGGTCCATTGCCAGGGGAACGCCCGCGAAATCGTCGACGCGGTGGAGAAAGGCGACAACCTGCGCCTCACCGGCCTCAAGATGGCGGACCGGCGCATCCGCGGCGTCAAACTGACCGAAATGCGCTACCCGCCCCGCTATTTCCCCGCTCTTCCCGACACGGTCTGGTTCCTGCTCGACCGGGGCGAAGCATCCTCCCCGTTCTGGCGGATGATCCGCGAAGACCACACCGTCATCCTGGACTGGGCGCGGTCCGTCTTCCCTGATCTGGAAGCCAGCCTGTTCATTACGCTTTCCGAACATGGGGACGCCGCGAAATGAGAGAGCTGGAACAGATTTGCCGTCCGCTGGTCTGGTCGCTCTGCGAATACTGGTATTATGCCTGCCGCGGAGTCTCGCCGGACATGGAGGTCGTCAATCATTCCCTGCGGGAGCATCTGATCCGGATTCGCGAGCAGGTCGAAGACGACGGCCGCCTGAAACGGGAATTCCAGAAGATCGAACAGCCGCTGGTGTTCTTCATCGACTATACCGTCAAGGAGGGGCATTTCCCATTCCGGGACCAGTGGACGGAAATCGCACGGGACTATAACGAGCTCTCCGGCGACGAAAAGTTTTTCGACCTGCTGTCGGACAGTCTGGACGATCCCGACTCCTCGGAACAGCTGATGATGTTCTACCTTTTCATGGGACTCGGATTCGACGGGTGCCATGTCGACGACCGTGAATACGTCCAGCGGCGGATGAAAGTCTGCGCCGCCCGGATCCAGCTCCCGGCCACGGATGAGACCTTGTCGTCCGCGGACATCGATGAGCGGCCGGCGTATTTCAAAAACAGGCGCTTCCGCTTTTTTTCCGTCTACACGCTGCTGACGTTCCTTACCCTCTGTCTGCTGGGCTCTCTGGGCTGGAATTTCTGGGTCCTGTATCAGGAGACCGGAGATTTTCGTGATGCCCTGGGCAAGGCTGCGAATGCCGCGGGGAAAATGTCCCTTTCCTCCTCTGAGAAAACGGCGCAGAAGCCGCAAGCCCAGCCGACGCAGCAACCGGTGCAGCCGCCGGAGATAAAGCCGATGCCGCAGCCGACGCAGCAGATGGACGCGCAGCAGCTGAAGCAGCAGATGGAGGCATCGCTGATGCCGCAGCAGGACGTCGGGGCGGCGCAGCCGTCTTCCGATGTGCAGATGACGCAGCCGCCGGATGCACAGACGACTCAGCAGCCGGAGAGCCTGGCTCAACAGCTGGAGGCTCTGCTGACGCAACAGCAGCAGGAACAGGCAGCACAACAGCTGAAGGCCCTGGCGGAACAACAGCAGCCGGAGACTCAGCCTGCACAGCAGCCGGACGCAAAGTCTGCACAAGCAGCAGGACGCACAGCAGCAGGACGCACAGCAGCAGGACGCACAGGCAGCACAGCAGCCGGACGATCAGAAGCCAAAGGAGGGTGATTGATATGATACAACCTGTGTTGCAGCAGCCCCCGGCCCTGGACTGGGCGGCAAAAATATCCTGGAAGGAATGGGGCCTGATCCTGGCCGGGATCGTGATCCTCATTCTGCTTCTTTTCCTGCTTCTGCGTCCGCTTCTGACCAAACGCAAAATGAAAAAGAAGAGCGAAGAAGCGACCGCGCTTCAGCAGAAAGACCTGATGTCCTGGCAGAACATCGCGGCGATGGCGGCCGACCAGACCAAAAGCGATACTGTGAAGCAGTCGCTTTCCTCCAAGCTGAAAACGATCCGGATGCTTTTCCAGCAGGGGCTTGATATGGCGCGCAAATCGGGACGGAGCCGCAGCCTGCCCTGGTTCGTGCTGCTCGGCGAACCCGGCAGCGGAAAATCCGAACTGCTCGGGAACAGCGATCTTTCCCTGAAATGTTCCGCCGAAGAAAATGAGACGGAAGAAGGATCCCTGCCGCTTCGTTTCTGGCTCGGCAGAGCTTTGACGCTTGATGTCAGCGGGCATATCTTTTTTGACCGCTGGTTCAACGGGAGCTGTGCGGAGTGGACCCTCATCCGCGATCTGATCAGGAAAAAGCATCATAAAGTGCCCGTGAACGGGATCATCCTCGCGATTCCGGCGGACGCCCTCATCGCCGATTCCGAAGAGCTCACCAAACGGAAAGTCTCCCTGATCGCGACCGAACTGAACAATTTCCTGTCCGGGCTCGGAATGATCCTGCCATGCTACGTCGTGATCACGAAACTGGATATGGTCCTCGGGTTCCAGGAGTATTTCCGCAAACTCGACGACCAGCACAGCGAGAAAGCCTGGGGGTGGCGCAATCCCGCATCCAACGGCTGTTTTGATGCGGTATCGTTCACAGAGTATTTCGACTGCCTGAGAAATAAGCTCAGAGACGGGTCGTTCTCCCAGCTTATGGACGAGAGCGGCGAAAACCGTCTGGATACGACCAGCGGCATGTATCTTTTCCCGGACGAATTCGCCCGGATACGCCGGAACCTGCTGACCTATCTGAACAATCTTTTCGGGCGCAGGTCGTGGATGGACGGCAATTGCGCGAAAATGGCGGGCGTGTATTTCACCGCGTCCAAATGCGGGCATCATATCCTGTCTCCCGATTTCGCCGCGCTCCAGCAGAAACCGGTCGAAGAAGCGGTCCTGACGAACCGGGACGCCGGTCCGCAGCATTCCTTCTTTGTGAAAGGGCTGCTGGACGATCTGATCTTTTCCAACCGGAAATGCTATGAATTCACGGCGGCGGAACAGTTCCGCAGGAATCTTGGAAAGTATGTCCTCTGCATCCTCATGGCGGCGGCCTCGGTCTGGCTTGCGGTCACGGCATGGAACAGCAACGGAAAGATCAGGAATCTGCTGGCGACACGCTCCGCCTATTATGAAAAGACCGCGGAGTTCTTCGACAAGGGAATCCTGTCCCGGTCGCCCATGATCACACGCGGCAAGGACAAGGACCGGATAGCTGTTTCCCATGATGAGAGTCTGGCGGATCACGATGAGATCAATCGTCTGATGTATTTCTACGAATCCCAGCAGACGCCGGGCAAAAACAGCACGGTCCCGTGGGGATTCCGGGCATCACAGTTCCTGCTGTTCCGGGATTTCAACTGCAATCAGGAGGAACAGGACTTCGTCTCGTCCCGGATTCAGACGGAAATGGTTTTCAAGCCCGCTTTCCAGCTGTTTACCGATTTCCTCGTGACCGCGGATGCGGAAAAGGAATCCTTTACGGACGTCAAACGCGACGCTTTCATCCAGATGCACCGCCTGAAAGGATTCCTGCCCGGCGGGAAGCATGCCTCGTCGCCGAAACTGATAACGGAACCCTATCTCCGCTATCTGGACCCGGGGCTGTCCGTCGAACAGCTTGACCTCTTCAACATGCGGGCGGGCAAGGTCAGCGAAGCGGACCGGAACGACATCGCGGAGCTGGTGTACAGTCTGGATTACCAGAAGGCAAGTCTGGCCGTCACAAGACAGTTCCTGACCGCGTGGAAAACGCTTGAGATCTATCCGAACGACGAATACAATCTGTTGCGTCAGGTCATCCGGAAAGCATATGAAATGCACGAGAACTATGACAAGATCCATACGCTGGCGGTCAATGTCGCGATCAATCCGAATCCTGAAAAGATGCTTGCCGAACTTCAGAGCCTGATCGAACATCAGAACAAGTTGATCGCGGACGTGAACCAGTATCTTGCGTCCCCGACGATTCGGGAGGCGCTCCAGCCGCAACAGGAAAAAACCGACAAGGTCAAGGAGGTCAAACGGAAGGTCCTCATTCAGGATATTTTCTCCGCGTATGAAAAACGGATGAAGGCGGATTTCGAACTCATCCGAACTTACGGTGCCCCCGGTGCGCTCTCGTCTTCCCTGACGTCCTCGCCGGAAACCGGAAACGATATCTTGGACGGCGTCCTGCATGACGCGCAGGGACTTTTTGCAACGGAGAAAGACGAACTGACGAAAAAGGTCTTCCAACTTCAGTCGACGTCGTTCTTCATGACGGCCCTCCCGAAAGCGGAAGACGGGACCGTCGTGGATACGGCATACGTCGGGCAGGTCCAACTTGATCTTCTGAATCTTCTCATCCGTCCGTGGCAGAGGAAAGCCGACAAGATGAAATCGCCCTCCGATTTCATGGACCGTTTCCAGGCTTTGCAGAAAGCGCGCGCGGAAGACGAAAAGGCGTTCAACGACTTTGCCGCCCGCTATGCGGCAAACAAGGACATCGCCGCACTTGCTAAAGAGTATCTTGCGTTTATCAGCCTGCAGTACACCTGTCTGAACAACAACCTCATTAAAGAGTTGTTTGCATTCTATCCGCCCTCGCCGGAGCAGTTCATGAACGATATCGCCGCCGCTTCCGGAGACGTCGATCCCGAAAGCATCGGCATGAAGCCCGACCTGGCGAAGGAAAGCTTCGGTGACTTGGTGATCTCGAAGTATTATACGGCTCAGGCTGCATTGACGTTCACAGCTCCCGTCACCACACTGCTGGACGCCGCCAAGAACAAGAAGGGAATCTCTGCGGAGCAGCAGGCGGAAATCACGCGGATCACAAAAATGATGGATTCCTATTTCGACCAGTATATCCAGTACTGGGGGACGTTCACGGACAAGATCACGGTCAGCTTCGCCTCCTGGACGGAGTTCCGGGAGGAAAGCAGGAACCGGAAAGCCTATCAGACAAACACTTTGCTTCTTGCTTCGTACGTCCAATGCCGTGACAACATCCAGCAGATCCCAGATCAGGTCCTTTCGGAAGCCGTGGCCGCAAAGAAGAAACAGATGATCGCACTCCTGAACACCCGGATCCAGATCCTGTCGCCGGATTTCGCCCAGAGTTGCGCCAACGTCTGCAATGCCTGGGCCACGTTGCCGAAGGAAGCGGACGCGGCATTCGGGATACTGCAGAGCCTGTCCCCGAAACAGCTGCGAACCGACTATCTGCTGGTCTTCGGGGAGGGTGCAAAAGGCGACATCCCGTGGTGGAGCAACTGGATGAAGGCCGGCATGTCCCTGCTGTTCCGGGATGCGAAGGAACAGCTTTACAAGCAGTTCGAAACCTACCGTCCCAAGCTTTTCTCGTTTCCGCTCTGCAAGGACGCCCCGTATTCGACGATTCTGAACGAAGCGGAGCTGCTGGACGTTTCCCAGTACCTCGCCGCTCTGGGCTGCCCTGTGCCGAATTCGGACGTTCCGGACCAGAAGAACGGAGCCACGGAGGAAAACAAAGCTCCCGCCGCGGAGGAGAAAAAGCCGGATGAGCCCGGCAAGGATCAGGCCGTGCCCGAAAAGGAACAAGCAGAAAAGGATGCCTTGGAACAGCTTTTCGGGAAAGACATGGAGTCTCTGAAGGAATGGACCACATGGGGCGGAAAGATCCAGGCGCTGCTGGACGGCCTGGCAAACAAGGTCAAGCCGCTGACGTACACGCTGACGATCCCGTCCGAAGCCGAACAGAAGAATCTCACGGCAAAAATGGAACGCCCCCTGCCGCTGGCGATTTACCGCTTCCCGTATATCCGGGCGTCGAATCAGACCAACGGGACGGAGACCGCGCAGTTCCATCTGAACGGAGATGAAATCCCGAAGCTTCTCTCCGGGCTGGTCTCCGATCCGTCCCTGAAACTCGAATTCAGCAGCTTCTCCGCGGATTCCGCGCCGGACTGCACCAGGTCTTTCGAAGGAGAATGGGCGGTCCTGAAGCTGTATCTTTCCGACGATTCCGATTTTGACCCGAAGACCAAGAAGGCTTTCTCCGCCCTGATCCTTCAGGATGACACGGGAAAATCCTATGTCCTCTGGATCGGATTCGAGTTCAATAAGGCGATTCCGCTTCCGTCCGAATGGCCCAGCGCGGACAACTGCCCCGACTTTTCTCAAACGCAGACCGCCGCCCGGAAAAAGCCCTTGACTGCCCAGCAGTGGAGTCAGGAGATCCGGAAGGCGGGGACCGGTGACGCCGGATACGACAAGCTCCTGGAGATGATCCGTATGTATCCCGCCGATTTTTCCCGGCCTGCAAGATCGTTACCGATGCCAACTTGGAAACGGGGCTGCT
>JAEEQO010000222.1 GCA_016285335.1 Victivallales bacterium
ATGTAATAGTCGCCGCGGGCCAGCTGAAGCGCCTTCGTGACCGCCTCGTAGTATTCCATTTCGCGGTCCCATGCCAGCGTGGTCGACTGGAGCTCCTTCAGCGAATACGTGCCGTTTTTGTCCTGCACGAGCTGGTAGATGCCGAACTTCACCGCGTCGGAAGCGTCGACCATGAAACTCAGTTTCGCCGCCGAATCCAGCGAGAAGTGCATGTAGTCGACCGCGTCGCCGCAGCCCACCCAGTCGTACGCCAGTTCGAAACAGCCGTCGAACACAAGGCCGATGTCGCCCACCGAGCCGAATTCGCCTTCGGTCTTCAGGTCGGTCCAGTCGTCGCCGTTGTACCCTTTGGTGAAGAACTCGGTGTCCTCGTAGTCGAGGTACACGTTGTATTGCGCGCTGCCGCCCTGGTCCGCATTGGTGGACTGGACGGAGATGTAATATTGGCCGGCCTGGAGCAGAAGCCCCTTCGTGACCGCCTCGTAGTCCTCCATCTCGCTGTCGTAGGAAAGCATGGTCGTCTGAAGCGCCTTCAGCGAGTATTTGCCGTTTTTGTCCTGCTCAAGACGGTAGATCGTGAATTTCGAGGCGCCCGTGGCGTCGATCGAGAAGCTCAGCTTCGCCGCGCTGTTGAGCGTGAACCCGGCATAGTCGATGGAATCGCCGTAGCCGACCCAGTCGCTGAGGATTTCGAAACTGCAATCGTCGATCGTGCCGATGTCGCGGACCTCGCCGAATTCGCCATTGGTCTTCAGGTCGGTCCAGTCGTCGCTGTTGTCGCCGCCCGTGAAGAACTCCGTGTTCTCGTCGTCGAGGTACACGTTGTAGTATGCGCTGCCGCCCTGGTCCGCATTGGTCGACTGGACGGAGATGTAATAGGTCCCGGCCTGGAGCAGAAGCCCCTTCGTGACCGCCTCGTAGTCCTCCATCTCGCTGTCGTAGGTAAGCGTGGTGGTCTGGAGCGCCTTCAGCGAATACGTGCCGTTTTTGTCCTTGACAAGCTGGTAGATCGTAAACTTCACCGCGTCGTCGGCGTCGATGGAAAAACTCAGTTTCGCCGCGCTGTCGAGCGTGAACCCGGCATAGTCGATCGAATCGCCGTAACCGACCCAGTCGTTGAGCACATCGAATCTGCAATCGTCCAGCGTGCCGACATCGCCGACCTCGCCGAATTCGCCATTGGTCTTCAGGTCGGTCCAGTCGTCGCTGTTGTCGCCCTCGGTGAAATACTCGGTGACTTCGTCGTTGATGCTCACGGTATAGGACGAACCGCCCTCCGGCGTCCCGGAGGTTTCGATGGAGATGTAATATTCGCCGGCGTCGAGCAGAAGCCCCTTCGTCGTGACCTCGTAGTTTCCGGTCTCGCGGTTCAGCACGAGCGAAGACGTCTGCACCGCGGTCAGCGTGCACGAACCGTCCTCGCCCATAACGCTCCGGTAGATCGTGAAGCTGGCCGCGTGCTTCGCGTCGACCATGAAGCTCACTTTCGCGGAGTATTCCAGCTCGATCTTCGAAATGTCGGACCCTTCGAAATCGACCCAGCCTTCGGTCAGTTCGATGCCGTAGTCCTCCACAATCTCGAACTCTCCGGGCCAGACCGGGATGTCGATGATACCGGGCCTCCACGGTTCGATCCAGCCGTAACCCGGCCGCACCGGCTGAATGCCGATCCAGCCGAAGTGATAGTCGCCTTCCGAACCGCCATCGTCGATGATCACATCGCCGTCGGCATCGCCGGGGACGTAATAATAATTTTTTTCGACGGCGGTATGATAACCGCCGTTGACCGTCACGGAGCCATTGTAATAGGATCCGGAAACGGCATAGTCTCCGGATATGCCTTCAACCTCGGTCCCGCCGCCGAGCTGGTACGTCCTGATGTTCTCCATGTCGGAGATGCTGAGCACCAGATTCCGCTTCGGGCCGCGGGGCGCAGTGCCGGTCTTCGCGGGACCCGCCGCATTGCCTGCGCCGGAACCAACCTCGTCAAGCACTCCGCCGAGCACGGAAATGGTCGCGGATGCCGGATCGCTGACGGAAACACCCGCGTTGGCAGAACTCTTCGCCTGCACCGGAACGCTGTTCGAAGCGCCTTGCAGGAACGCCGGCCTCCGATCGGATTCGCGGTTCAGTCCGGCCGCGTCGGAAGCATTGCCCGACGCACCGCGGACCGCCATGCCGCTGAACGTCCCGATGTCGCCCGCATTGAGCGAACTGCCGAGGTTGAGCGTGAAATTCGCGGGCGCGCCGACGCGCTGGACGAGGAAACGGGTATCGTTCGAAACGGACGGCATGCCGCTGAACGAACGGAAAACGGAGATATTGGCGGACGATCCGGTGCGCGGGGCGGTGAATTCGCCGCCGGTCGCGCGGGCAATCGTCGTACGGTCGGAAACAAGGTACGGCGCATGCTTCCGGGAGGACGGTCTCGCGGCCGTCTTTCCGGCGTTGATCACGGAGATCACGTCGCCGTTCGCAAGGACAAAGTCCCTGCTTGTTTTGCTTTGCGATTCAAAGCGGTAATCGTTATAGTCTTCAGCCATTCCAAGTTCCTTTCCTCAGGGGCGATGAGGCCCGGTCTTTGGATGTCCGTGATTCGCGGAACCGGATCGTTCCTCGAAACACAGTTATGCTTTCGCGTGTTTTCTAGATAATAATATAGTCGGCGAAACCGGGATGTCAAGCGCCTAAAAAGCAAATTGTCCGCAATACACACAGAATGAACCGGATATTTCTGCGAAAAAACAGTGCATCAGTCCACGATCGTCCGGCAACAGGCCGCGGAACGGCTCTTCGAATGCTCCAGGGCGAACGGATCAGCGGCCGGACGGAACGTTTTCCCTGTAAAGGAGGCGGCCGTCCATCAGGTAGCGCGGACGGAACGCGAAATCTGCCGACAGGAAATCGTCCTCCGCCGGATAATGCTGCGAGGAAACCCCGAAGACCGACAGAATGCCCTCCGCAGCGCGGTCCAGCTGGATCGGACGGTCGACGGCGGCTTCCGCGGCGGCAACACGGCCGGGATACGCGGCACGGTATTCGGGCGAAAACCAGAACAGGAACGGCACTTCGTAGGAATCGCGTTTTTCGGGGTCGCGATAGTTCTGGAGGAAGCTGGTCTCGACGTTTTCGCCGTGGTCGGAGAAGTAGAACAGGAAATTCTTTCCGCCTGCCTTTTTCAGTTCCTCGACGATGCCGCCGAGCACGTGGTCGGTATAGCGGATCGAGTTGTCGTAGGCGTTGATGTTATCCTGGAACAGCGGGCCGATCTCCGGTCCCGGGTCTTCAGGCATCTTCTCCGTAAAATATTCGAACGACTTGGGATAGCGGTTCCGGTAGGTGATGTGGCTGCCCATGATATGCAGGATGATCACCGTGGGGCCTTTGCGGTCCGGGTCTTCGATCACGGCACGGACGTCGTCGATCAGGCATTCATCGAACTCGTTTTCATGGTATTTCGGGTTCCACCGGGCGAAGAGAGCGGAAACGGAGTTCTCGCCGAAGTTCTCCTGCGTGGAGAAGGCGTCGATGCGATAGCCTGCCTTGTCGAGCACGGACATGACCGTTGCCTGCGGGTGCATCTGGTCGGCCAGCGTCTTGAACGTCAGCGCATAATAGAGCGACTCGTTCGTGACGGGCATCGCGGAGATCACGTTCCGGAACACTACAAGGTCGGCGAGGTCCTTGTCAAGCTCGGGGGTCGTGTCGCGCTCGTACCCGTACAGCGCCAGGTGGGACCGCACCGCGCTTTCGCCGATCACGACCACGGCGATGTCCGCGGGTCCGTCCAGCTTCAGGTCCGGCGGGATCTGCGGATGCGCGACGCATTCGTGCAGGACATCCATCTTCTTGCGCGAGTAGGACCACTGGTTCGGCAGCAGGGCGAACCACGCGGTGGAATCGCGCAGCACGGGATCAGGTCGGATCCATGCATAATAGGCGAAGACGAACGCCATCGGAAGCACGAGGCAGCCGGCAATGGCCGCGGAGACTTTCCGGTTCGGAACAGGCTTGACCTTCATGCCGAAAAAGCGGAGGACGAGAAGTCCCGTCGCCGTCGACAGGATGTAGTACAGGCAGGACAGCGAAAACAGCTCGCGGAGCATAAACTCGCGGGATTCCCGCCACGACGTCGTCGAGACCAGGTCCAGCGTCCCGGTGTGAAGCG